>NZ_JAUBPN010000012.1:0-190179 GCF_036700745.1 Microcoleus sp. S36a_B3
TTGGTTATTGGTTATTGGTTATTGGTTATTGGTTATTGGTTATTGGTTATTGGTTATTGGTTATTGGTTATTGGTTAGTAGTAACGGACGGATCTATCACGGTAAGAAACCGGTTTTCTACGATTATTCGTAACAGCAACGATAAATATTGAAAGAAACCCGGTTTCTCTGGTCGTGAGTGCGCGAACAAGAAACCGGGCTTTTACAAGTTGTGGGTTGAGTGACGATAAATATTAAAAGAAACCGGGTTTCTCAAGTCGGCGCGCGTGCACATTACTCTACTTTTAAACCAATGACTAATGACTAATGACTACTGACTGCTGACTACTGACTACTGACTAATGACTACTGACTAATGACTACTGACTACTGACTACTGACTAAACAAACTTTTTGGCCTCAGCCAAAGCCGCCTCAAACTTGAGCAACACATCCTTTTCTGTGTGAATAACTTTTTCTTGTTGTAGCAGCGGGCGGCCAAAGCGAAAAATGCCGTCTTGTTCTACGTGGTCAACGGGAGGAAGCGTTTCGGGATGCGGCAAAAATTTTCGGCCGATGGTGTACGGCGTGTGGTAAGAAAAACTAAAATCGGGAAACTTATCGCTCTTGATTTCGAGATAGTAAAGCGAGTAATAATCTTTGGTTTCGCAGTACACGCATTCGCGGCATCTATTTACCAGTTTGCGATTCTGATTAAAAAACTCCCACTTGTCCCAATAGTAGTCATCTTTCATCATATCCTGGTGGTCGTCGCACAGTTCCAGATATAATTTGTCACCATCGGGAGGACGATAAAAGTAAAGCATGGCGTAGGGCATTTCAATCAGTAACTTAACTGCTTGATTTTTGCGGTGGTACCATTCCTGCTGGTGAGTTTCGTAGATTTTCTTAGATTCACTTCCTTGACTTTTGATCTGATTTTCTTTTGCCCACCGTGATGCCCAAACTGTCCAGTAAGCTAGCTGGAAGGTTGCAGAAATTTCCGCCGAACCTTGTTCTTTCCAGTCGGCAATTATTTTTTCCCAAGCTGAACTAAAAGCTATTCGGGATTGTTCGTTTTCTTCGGGGTTTTTTGTACTGACAGCAGCCGCTGTTTGGCCATTAGTTTTGAGCGGCGCTTTGGGCTCTTTGCGCCAGTTGTTAATGTCTGCTGGCGTGAGAGTTAAGATGAATCTTCTGTCGTGAACGGGATATTCTAAATGAATTCCAGATTTGAGGAAAGAGCGGTATTCTAAAATAGGAAGTTTGCCTTGTTCGATCCACTGCTGCCGTTCTGCTGGCGAACACTTGAGCATTGCTTCTAATTCTACCGGAGCGACGGCTAATTCACTTTTGAATGTCTCCAAAAATCTTTGTTGTTCGGCTGCGTTTATTTCTAGTACGGATACAATTCGGTTGACGATGTTATCTGTTTTGTCTTCGCAATTTTCGGGAAGTCCTAAGAAGTCGAGGAGTTTGGCTTTGAGTATGCGTCTGGAAGAGATTAGCTCGGCTAACATGAGAAGCTCCAGTAGAGTCTGAACTTGCAATCTTGAACTGGCAAGATTTGGGCAAGTCTATATATCTTAATAGATTCTCTTGAGTTGTCGGCAATTGAATTCAAATTCGATCGACTGTTACCGATATCCGCAGGAAGGCCCACTGCTGTCTGCATACCCGCAATACTTTATATTTCAGCGGATTTGAGCCGAAAGGTCGATCGCCCCATCCACGATCGCCTAAGCAAAAATACCCAAAATAATGTCGCGCGGTCGATCGGGTGGCTAAACCGGCTAAAATCGATAATTGCGATCGCGCACAAACTCACACGCACAGCATTGTCTACCAAGATGCGTTTACCCTGGTTGCAACGTCAGTGATTGTTGACTGTTGACAGGATTTTACAATTGACTAATGATTTCTCTGCATCTGCGTGAATCGGCGTCAATCAATTGTCATCTGCGGTGATAAATTATCTTTTTTTTAAACCGCAGATGAGGGCTGATAAATACAGATTAACGCAGATTAATTGTATCAACAATTCCGGTGACACTGTTGACTGTTGACTGTTGACTGTTAACTAATGACTAATGACTAACGATCGCCCGCAGTGCCCATTTTTCAAGGTTTGTTCTAAAATCTCAAATATACAAGCCGGTAGTGCCAAGATTGCGGTAAACTCAGCTTGGTTCAAAACAGCCTTCAATCTAAAATCTCAGATCTAAAATCTAAAATCAAGATGACTGTCCAACTAAGCGATATTGAAACTCAACTAGAAATCCTCGGTCAAGAGTCCAAAAGTGCGATCGCCACGGCGAATACCCTCGAACAACTCGAACAGTTGCGCGTCGGCTACCTTGGCAAAAAAGGCCAACTATCTCAGATTTTAGGCATGATGGGCAAACTGTCGCCAGATCAGCGGCCCAAAGTAGGCGCGATCGCCAATACGGTAAAAGAAGCCCTGCAAGCCGACTTAGAAGACAAACGCGCCGGCCTCCAAACTGCCCAAATCCAAGCCAAATTAGCCTCAGAAACCCTCGATGTCACCATGCCGGGGATTTTTCGCCCCCAAGGCCGCGTTCACCCCTTAAACGCCGTCATAGACCGCGCTCTCGATATTTTTGTCGGTCTCGGCTACACCGTCGCCAACGGCCCGGAAATGGAAACAGATTATTACAACTTTGAGGCGCTGAACACCCCGCCCGACCACCCGGCGCGGGATATGCAAGATACATTTTATCTGCCGGGAGGCGACTTGCTGCGGACTCAGACATCATCGGTGCAAATTCGCTACATGGAACAGCACAAACCGCCGATTCGGATTGTTTCTCCCGGCCGCGTTTACCGCCGCGATACTGTGGATGCTACTCACGCAGCAGTTTTTCACCAAATCGAACTTTTAGCGATCGGTGAAGGCCTGACATTTACTGACTTAAAAGGCACAATTAAAGAGTTTTTGCGGCAAATGTTTGGGCAAGATTTGCCGATTCGTTTCCGCACGAGTTACTTTCCGTTTACAGAACCTTCTGCTGAAGTTGATTTGCAGTGGAACGGCAAATGGCTAGAAGTTTTGGGCTGCGGCGCGGTCGATCCGAATGTTCTTAAAGGAGTCGGTTTAGATCCAGAAAAATATACTGGATTTGCGGCGGGTTTTGGTGTGGAGCGGTTCGCAATGGTACTTTATGAAATTGACGATATTCGCCGGGTTTATTCTAGCGATTTGCGCTTTTTGCGGCAATTTTAAATGATGAATTGCGATCGGTTTGAGGCTCTGTTTGGAGGTTTGGCTAAATGCAGAGTGATGCTGTTGGTTTCCAGGTATGAGAAAAGGGCGAAAAAACACGCTCTGATGTCTGAAGAGTTTCACCCGAATTGGATTGGTTTTTAGTTAGGACTTTAGTATTTGGGAAAAGAAGGACTCGCATTCCGAACGATCAAACCTTAAAAAGAATGACTAAAGTCCTCACTACGAACCTTTAATACTTTTGGTTTTTAGTGAGGACTTTAGTATTTGGGGCAAAAAGGACTAAAGTCCTGACTACGAACCAGTTTGACAGTGGTGGAGCGAGCCAACACTATATTATTGATTGTCTAGTTAAAAGCATCCTTGATGCTGTCAACAACGCGCTCGACAGCGTTCTTGGTGTTATCTACTGCTTCTTGAGTGCGAGCAGAATCTTCTTCGGCTCTTTTCTCAATCGTAGCTGCATCTTCCTTCGCTTTGCGCTCTACGAAACTACCATTATCCGATGCTCGATCGACTTTGGCGGCATTTGTCTTGGCGGCGTCCTTAACTTTTTCTTCTGTATCTTTGATGAAATTCTTGGTGCGTCCAGCATCTTTGCTGGCTTTGTCTTGCACGTTATCGCCAATATCTGCTGCTGCGATGGAGTTTATAGCAGGAGAGGCTAGGGCTGCGGTGTTCGAGAAATACGCACCCTGCCAAACAAATGCCATTGCTGATACGCAAAGCACGGTTGCAGCTAGATAGCGCCCGACAGTCGAAAGCCCTTTGGTAAAATAATTCAGTTTCATAGATTAAAAATTGAAGTTTGACATTCTATTTCTACCCTATCGCAGCGATCGACTGAACCATTCTCTAGATAGAGCTTATGCAACGACGCTCTATTTAAAAAGATCAGTCTTTTGATAGATTGAAACAAAAAACATCAGTCTATCTATTTTAGATTTTAGATTTTAGATTTTAGATTGGAAATTATTAGAATAGACTCCAAATACCAGATTTGGCGGGTTTCAACAGTCTATTTTAGATTTGTGATTTGTGATGGGCGATTAAACAGTTGACTTTATATCTGCAGATTAGGGAATTTTCAGGAATGCTAGCGATTGGGACTTTTGGTGGCTAGATCGACTGAGGTGCGATCGACACTCACGCATTTAAGCTACTGTTAACTGTTGACTGTTGAGCCTCCCCCTTTTCCCTTTTCCCTCTCCGGTTCTAAGATAGCCAGCAATTGACAGGTGCAGCACCTTAATTTGTCTTGGCTTAATTCAGCAAAGATTAATTTTTTTGAATAAAATTTTAGTAAAAAGGATAAACAATGTTATGTAAAACATTTTTATGGAATACAAATCGATTTTTTTGCTATATTGACCTCCAATAAAGATAATGGTTTTGATGAGATGAGGAGTTGAACGGATGAAAAACTTGAATTGCTGGAACAAGCCCGCTGTATTGCTGGGCGCGATCGCACTTGTAGCCGGAAGTTTGCAGGCTCAGGCGATCGGTCATGCTGCCCCACCCATATCCACCACCAGTCAGGATGCTGAAAATATTTCCTTTGAAAACAGCGCCACCTTTCAAATAGCCCAAACAGGCCCCCTTTGCCGCAAAGTCACTCCCAAAGAAGGTTTGACCGTTCGTCAGAACCCAGACCCCAAATCCCCAAGAGTGGGCGGTGTAGCAATGAATACTCAGATAACACTGTTCCAAGGTGCGACTTCTGTTAAAGCCTCCGACGGTCGCCTCTGGATTCAAATTACCTCTCCGGTAAAAGGATACATTGCTACCGGATACCCCAACAACGAGGCTAATATAGCTTCCTGCACAATTAGTCAAAATCCTTCCCCAAGTCCAGCGCCCGCACCAGCACCCGCACCAGCACCGGCACCAACGCCAGCGCCCTCACCAACGCCAGCGCCCTCACCAGCGCCCGCACCAACGCCAGCACCAGCGCCCTCACCAGCGCCCGCACCAGCGCCCGCACCAACACCAGCACCAGCAGTGACACCAGCGCCCGCACCAACACCAGCACCAGCAGCGACACCAGCGCCCGCAGCGACACCAGCGCCCGCAGCGACACCAGCGCCCGCAGCGACACCAGCACCAGCAGCGACAGGCCCCGTCAGTCTGTGCCGCCAGGTAGAACCTCGGGTAGCGCCCAAGGGTCTGGCTATTCGCGCAGAGCCTTCAAAGACTGCTGCGATTAAAGGTGGCGTAGCAGCTAACGGTCAAGTAACGCTTGTGCCGAATTTCCAGTTAGTGAAAGACAAGAATGGAGAAAACCGCAACTGGGTTGAGATTTCAGGGCCTGTTCCGGGATTTATCTCGGCTGGAAATTTGATCATGTGCAAGTAAACTGAGAAGTTCGATCGGTTTGTAGTGAGGATTTGAGTCTTCTCAACCGCATTTGAGCGAATAAGGACTCTTTGTCCTTACTACAAACCAATTTAATTGTGGGTGATTCATCTTGTTGCGGTGCGGTTTCTCCGGGCGCTGATTGGTACTGAGCAAAAAGCCGATCGATCTTTCTACTTACAGCGGCCGCTTGCCCAATTTTGGTGTCCGCGATTTGGCTGACACTTCGATTGTCGGCCAATCCAGACAATTTCCCACTTATTTTGCCTGAGCCTGAGTTCGATGCGGTGGCGCATTCCCGCAACAGAATCGTCAGCCAAGCCGACGACTGTATGAACAATTACGGCGGTTTCTCGCGTGGGATATTCAACCAAAATGCCATCGCTTTTTCTGCCTTCAGATTCTCGATCGAGAATAAAGAGTTTGGCTGCGATATCTTTGGGGTTGGAAACCGTAATTTTGCGATCGGTTATGAACCGTTTAGGATTAATTGTTTCGTAGCCAGAGCGAGTTGCAGGTTGCGAAAATGCTGCGGCGGGAATTTGGATGCAGGCGAACACAGACAGGAAAAAGAGCGATCGAGCGAGAGTAGATTTGTTCATTAGACATCTCCAATAACTTTTGTAGCGCAGGCTAAAATCCTGCTTTTGACCAGAAAAAATGGGTTTAAAGCTTCCCCCTTGTCGGAAGAATGGAAAAATTAATTTCCCTCACCCGCAAACCTCTTCGCGGAAGGAAGAGGTAACTGTCAACAAGCAAGCTGTCAACTGTTGAAACTCATTGGCAGACTATATTAAATTATCTGCGTCCATCAGTGTTTATCCGCTTGAAATCTGCGGTTAACTCATCAATCAAATATTTATGCAGCTTTGTCTATAGAACCCATTTGACATCTTTGAGTTTTTGGATGACGAGAAATATAGATAAAAACTGGTTTCTGAGATTTACGCAAGGGGCGAGAAACCGGGTATTCTTGGAGTTTTTGGATGACGATAAATATAGAGAGAAACCCGGTTTCTGAGATTTACGCAGAATAGATATCAAATGGGTTCTATAGGCACTTGCGATTCCCAATGCCCAATGCCCAATTCCCAATTCCCAATTACCAATTACCGGACATACCTCATCTTTACGAGAAAGGCTATATATCAACCATCAAAAATAACTGCTGCTTTGGGAAAATCTCAAATCTCAACTTGATTTAAACTCCAATCGTAAGGCAAAAAAAAGATCGCCCATTCATCATCCACAGCCACCTCCGGCCTCAAATAACCGCCCGCATACTCAGCCACCGAACCCGCCGCCTGCACAAAATCCTCCCCGTACCACTCAAAAATTTTGCTCAAATAAAGCGTCTTTTTCGCAGCATCGTACCGCACCTTATCGGGATTGCGAATAAAACTGCTGGTATCAGCCTCTAGTTGCGCCCGTACCGACTCTGGAAAATAAGCGCCGCGACGCAACAGCGGACACCCGAGTGCAGCGCAAACTAAGGCAAAATGAATGCGCGCTTCCGCAAAGGAGGGCCGCAAAATTGCGTGTTCGATTTGATTGAGACTGTACTTTTTGCCGCCAATAATCGAGTTTGAACGGGTGAAGAAATCCAAAAAAGCTAGCCAATTCGGAATTCCTAAAATTTTGGGACGGATGGACGCGATCGGGTATACTTCGAGAACTTGAGAAATTGCGATCGCATTGTACGCATTCAGCCACAACGCCAGCCGCGCATCCGCATCCGTAACAGCAGCTAAATCTACATCTGCCAAAGTTGCCAGCCAAGCGCTCAAAACATCTGCCCCCTCAGCTTTCCAGCGCCCATAATTAACACGGCCCCCAGCATCAACGTAGCGTTGCAGCAAGTCGTCCCAAGTCGAAAAGTCGATCGAATTTATCATTCATTACCATCCACATTCTAAGGCGGATATTGCTTTAGGTTCTAGTTCTATTTGTACGCTTATTTTTTTTAAACAATGAGTAAACTAGGTATTCCGACGCAGCCCAAAAGTTAAATTTAAATACAGTACAGCTTATTTGATACTACCGTCAACCTAAGTCGCCCCTTTTAGCTTAGCATTATCCAAATTTGGCCCGGTCAAATCTGCCCCAATTAAATTAGCTTGTCGCAAAAAAGCCCCGCTGAAATTTGCCCTGGATAAATTAGCTTCTCTGAGATTTGCACCTCTCATATCAAATCCTCGCTTCATCGGAATAGTAAATTAACAGTTAACAGTCAACAGTCAACAGTCAACATCATTCCGATGCAACCGGAAACGATATCAAATCCGCCCCTTGCAAATCGGCATTTACTAAACTAGCTTGTGGCAGGGGAATGCTTCTCAAATCGCATCCGCGACACTGGTTAGTTTGCAGCAACTAATTTAGTTGCTGAAGATTACCTGCAATCACCCCTGCGGCCAACCCGAAAAGCAGTCCAAATAAAACTGCTCCAAAAGTTACAGATTTCATGGTCTTTACCTTCTACAATTATAAAAGATTCTTAATTTAAACTTCAACGGAGCTCGGTTGATTGCGGCACAACACCAATCCCAGTTTTTGAGTCAAATTTGTATTTCCCCTTACCTCCCCTACCAAATATGACCAATAAAAGCCACTTTTTCGATAAACTGTTAGCGGCTGTTGAAAGCAATCAAAGTTTGCTGTATTTAGCCCTAGATCCAGACCCAGAAACCTTGCCGGCGCTGGTTTCGATGACTGGAGAAGAAATTCAAAGTTTTGTGACTGATTTGTTGGCAAGGTTCAAAAGTGCGATCGACCAAACAGCCGATTTAATTTGTGCCTGCAAACTCACCCTCGGTTTTTATCAATCTCTCGGCATCCCCGGCTGGGAACTGCTGCAACAAATTTTAACAATAATTCCCCGCCATATTCCCGTAATTTTAGATGCCAAACACAGCGATTTAAACACCAGCGGAGTGTTTGCCAAAACCGTATTTGAAGACTGGCAATTTGACGCTATTACTCTAAGTCCCTATGCCGGATTCGACGAAGTAGCACCATTTTTATTATATCCCGGAAAAACTGTTTTTGTCCTCTGTGCCACTGCCAACCCGTCAGCCGCCGCGTTGCAAGAATACCCGACAGCAGACAACCCTTTGTACTTGCAATTAGTCCGACTCTCTCAGACTTGGGGAACTCCCGAAAAACTCGGTTTGGAAGTAGGAGTAATGCCCGATTTGTTGGCGCGTATCCGCCAAGCGGCTCCAGAACGGCTGATTTTAGTTGAAGGAGACATCGCCGAAGAAAATGACATCGCAGAAGAGAACGACCTCGTACAACTGCTGGCGGCCGGTTTAAGCAAGAATGGTGAGGATTTATTGCTGCCAATTCCTCCGAGTTTGTTCGCGAAACAAGAGCCGCGCCGAGAAATTGAGAAATTGCGGGATAAAATTAACGAACAGAGGCTGCGGGCGATCGCAGGCAGTCCAACTTGCGAATTGTGGCTGCCCGACGTGTGTTTTTTGCAACCAGAACCCAACCGCGATTTAATCTTGCAACTTTATGACATCGGCTGCGTAGTTTTTGGCGACCACGTACAAGCATCGGGCGCAGTATTTCCCTATTACATCGACTTGCGAAAAATCATCTCAATTCCGCAAATCTTTCATCAAATTGTCAGCGCCTATGCAGACATTCTCAAGGATTTAAAATTCGATCGCATTGCCGGAATTCCCTACGGTTCTTTACCCACAGCAACTGGTTTAGCATTGCGGATGGAACGCCCGATGATTTTTCCGCGCAAAGAAGTGAAAACTTACGGTGCGGGTAAGTTAATTGAAGGGCATTTTCAGGCGGGAGAAACGATTGTCGTAGTCGATGATATTTTGATTAGTGGCAAAAGCGTGATGGAAGGTGCGGGCAAGTTAAAATCTGCGGGGTTAAATGTAGAAGATATTGTGGTTTTGATCGACCACGAACAGGGTGTAAAAGATAAATTGCAGACCAACGGTTATCGCGCGCATTCTGTACTAGCGCTTTCAGAAATTGCTCAAATTTTGTATCAAGCAAATCGCATTAATACGGAGCAATTTAATATGTTGACTGCGGAAGGTTAAAGTATATAATTTATAATTACCAGGCAGATCCTGGTAATTGATATCTGGAGGCTGAGCCTCCAAAATTCTGTCTCGTTTGCTTTGTTTTAATGGAGGCAGAGCCTCATGAAATGCGTTCCCAGGCAGAGCCTGGGAACGAGTAATATCAAATCCTCTCTTGATCGGAATAGTAAATTCACTGTTGACTGTTGACTGTTAACAGTTAACAGTTCACATCATGTATGAGTGCAACCGGAATTGATATAACGAGTAAAGGGTAAGAAGCACCCTCGCAGCGAAATTAACCTTGCAAAACTTCAATTAAAGCATCGCCCATCGCCCGACAACCGACCTGTTTCATGCCTTCTGACATGATATCGCCCGTGCGGTAATTTTTATCCAAAACTTTGATAACTGCTTGCTCGATTTTATTAGCAGCTTCCGGCTGATTTAACCCATAGCGCAACATCATTGCCGCGCTTAAAACTTGGGCGATGGGATTTGCTTTATCTTGTCCGGCGATGTCCGGCGCGGAACCGTGCACTGGTTCAAAAACTCCAGGCCCGCTTGCTCCTAAACTAGCAGAAGGTAGCATTCCAATACTACCAGTTAACATCGCCGCCGCGTCGGAAAGAATGTCGCCGAATAAGTTGCCGGTGACTATGGTATCGAACTGTTTTGGCCAGCGAATTAACTGCATTGCTGCGTTGTCAACGTAGAGGTGAGAAAGTTCGACATCGGGATATTCTTGGGAAAGGGAAATGATGCGATCGCGCCACAGTTGCGAAACATCCAAAACATTCGCTTTATCAACGGAACATAGCCTTTTTCCGCGCTTCCTGGCAGTCTCAAAAGCGACTCGCCCGATTCTGTCAATTTCCGAGTCGGTGTAAGCCATTGTATTTACACCGCGTTTTTCCCCGGTTTCTGTCTCAAAAATGCCTTTGGGTTTGCCGAAATAAATGCCGCCTGTAAGTTCGCGGACTACCATAATATCCACGCCTTCGACAACTTCTTTTTTTAAGGAAGAAGCATCGACTAATTGCGGTAAAATAGTTGCAGGACGCAAATTTGCAAACAATCCCAATCCGGCGCGCATTCCTAATAATCCTGTTTCCGGGCGCTGTTCGCGCGGCAAATTATCCCACTTGTAACCGCCGATGGCTGCTAGTAATACTGCATCGCTGTTGCGGCATTTTTCCATAGTTTTTTCGGGCAGCGGATGGCCTGTTTCGTCAATAGCAGCGCCGCCTATTAATGCTGTTTGAAATTCAAAGCGGATGTCCAATTGTTTGCCGACAAGTTTCAGGACATCTACCGCTACAGCGATAATTTCCGGGCCGATGCCGTCTCCCGGCAAAAGAGTGATGCGGTAGTTTTGAGTCATATCAATTTTGGGGTTTTGATTGTAGATTCTTGAGGAATTATATTATATCTGCTCGCACGATCGTCATAAAATTAGTTTGTAATGAGGGCTAAAGTGTTCGCATTGATGCGGACTAAAGTCCTGACTACAAACCGTTTTTATTATGGTAGTTGAGCGGATATAATATGGCGTACAGAAACTTAGGATTATATCAGCTTCTGTGCGCGATCGCACAAACGGGATTTTTGCCCCTGAAGACATTCTATACAGGTACTGACATCAACGAATACTTTCGCGCGCTGACTGGATTTCAACCCCGACAATTCCCAATAGAAACAATCCGCCAAATTCTCAACCGCGAAAATGTGCTGCTGAGGGTGGCGATGGGTTCGGGAAAAACGGAAAGTGCGATCGCCCTTTTGCTCTTCAGCCAATCTCTAAACCTCGATTTTCCCGAAAAACTCATCTATGTTGTGTCGATCAGAACCATCGCTAACAGTCTCCGCTGGTGATCCCCAAGCGGCGGACTAGGCTGCACAAGTTGCTGTGTGGATACCGAAGGTGGATGCAGTACAGTGTTTTTGAGTATTTTTTGACTTTGTGAAGCTTCAGCAGAAGATTTAAATGTTGATTAAGCAGGTGTAGAATTCGCTGTGTATTTATGTTTTAGATGCGGGTTCGGTGAGGCGGACTATTACTTACAGTTCTGAGAAACATTGGGAGGAATGGGCAATAATTTTTTAGATAAAATTATGCACTCGGAGGTTTAGAAACCAGGTTTTTTGGGAAAATATTTGGTTTGGGCAGACTAATTAGGTGAAAAACCCGGTTTCTCTGCCCCCGGTTCTTGTTTCGCGGGATTAATTTGGAGAACCATAGATTAGTTCCTAGCTGTGGCGATGAATCTATTTTATCATAATTCTTGGCAATTCACTATTGCTCTAGTTAACTTTATTCATCACCATCTCTTTAATACCTTCCCACCTCAATATCAAGATTTATTAAATATCCGCAACCAGCTACTGACATAATGCAAGTTTTTATTTATACTTAAAAACGATTAAACCTTTTAAATTAAAGTAATAAAATGTCTGAACTTAGACAAAATCTAATTACCAGAGATTGGGTAATCATCGCCACCGAACGGGCAAAAAGACCGGACAAATTTGCTAACACAAAAAAAACGATTGTAGCAGTGCCGCCATACCGTGCCGATTGCCCGTTTTGTGTGGGAAACGAAGAAGACGGAACCTTAGAAACTTGCCGTTTGACAGATGAGCACACTGGCTGGAAAGTCAGAGCAATGGCTAACAAATATCCCGCCCTCTCCCCGACAGCAGAACGGCTCAGGATATCATCAGGAATTTACCGCACGATGTCGGGAATCGGCATTCACGAAGTAATTGTCGAACACCCGCGACATGATTTGACTACTGCTTTGTTGACCGTTGAAGAAGTTGCCAGCATACTTTTAGTATACCGCCAGCGCTATTTAGAAATTAGAAAATATCCTTATATTGAAACAATTGTGATCTTTAAAAATCACGGCCCAACTGCCGGAACTTCTATCGAACATCCGCACTCGCAAATAGCAGCTACGCCCGTTGTGCCTAACCAATTTCGCAGGCGGATCGACGAAGCTATTAGATATTTTGACGACACTGGAGAATGTTTGTTTTGCCGGACTTTGGAAGATGAGTTAGCGGCGCGTGAGAGAGTAATTTTTGAAAGCAAAGATTTTGTCGCTTGTATCCCTTTTGCTGCACTTTCGCCCTTTCATATTTGGATTTTTCCGCGCCGGCATTCGTCTTCGTTTGATGATATTACTGATGAGGAAATTATTGGTCTTGCTGATACTTTGAAAACTGTACTCGCTCAGCTTTATTACGGATTGAACGATCCAGATTATAATTATAGTATTCGATCGGTTCCCACTGCCGAACAAGGAACCAAATACTTTCATTGGTATATCGCAATTATTCCCAGAGTCACAAAGCAGGCTGGGTTTGAGTTGGGTAGCGGGATGTTTATCAATAGTGCTTTGCCGGAGGAAAGTGCCGAGTTTTTGCGATCGATTAAAATTCCTGACGATCTTAATTTACGCGAAACCTAAAGTATAATAAATCACAAGGATTTTAAAAATGTCCGAGGTCAAGACAGCAGATGATTTGATGAGTTTTAATCATCTCTGGCATAAGTCACAGGATCGCACATTTCAAGCAAATAAACCGAGATAAACGCAAATAATTTCCTGAAGAGTTGAGGATTTTTGCAATCTTGTCTAATGTACAATTGAAATGCAGTACAGCTTAGTTTGCGATCTAAAGCGATCGAGGTACAAGTTGACCCAACTCACAATAAACCTTCGACATACTGCCAACAGTCATCGCTAAAAGTAGCTTTCAACATATCTCTAATTTTACCGTCGATCGACAATCTCGCTTCGCCAGAGTCGCCACTCTCGCCGATTTCTCGACTGTCATCAGATAAATGTTCTTGAAGGTGGGCCAGAGTATTGGCGAAATTAGCTAGAAAATAATGTTCGTCTACCCACGCTGTGGGATCGGGGATGTTTGGACTTCCAAAAGCCCGATCGACTAAATCCTGTTTGGCAAAATCGTCAGTGTGGTTTTTCATGCTGAGTTCGATTGAAATAAGATTTGCAACTTATCCCAATCTTAAGCTGAATTTTTAACGCTCGTGCGATCGCGATCGACCCACCGCAGTGATAAATTTGTGTAATTCGTGCGATCGCGATCGAGCTTGTTTACTCAGTCGCGTGCTATCATACCACCTCAGAGTTGGCGCTCACAAATTTTTACCTCCGGCAAAATAGACTTGGGCACCATTCCGCGAACTTTTTTTGGGGATTGTTGACAGCCTGCGCCATGCGAAAAATTACCGCAATAGAACACAAAACATCAGCATCTTCCTCTTTGAAACCTGCCAACTTTTACAACCCATAAACCGTCTGTTCTATTGGATATTTTAGGTGTCAGATGGTGGTAAGATTTGTGTGTAGCAAGTCTAAATAATTGGTGCAAAGTATTTTTTTTATGAACCGCAGAGAACGCAGAGGGCGCAGAGAAAGAGAATGCAGAGAAAGGGAATGCAGAGATGAGAAGATGTGAAAAAATGGTTGAGGTTTGTTAGATGTGAGATATTTTACTGATTTTTTAACTTTTTGATAGCGTTGGCAGTTTATTTTTTAAAAGGCAGATTTAGATGTATTTGTTAGGATTTCTATTTGGCAAATGAAACTCTTTCCTACAAGCTAATAACTAATAACTAATAACTTATGTTAACACCCTTACCAGATAAATCAGAAATTTCCCAAGGTTCTTCTCGCAACCTGTGGTTTTTTGCTGTTTTGATTTTAATTGTCCTCTTACTAAGTTTGATTGTACAATCATTCTTCAATAAACCCCAACTTTTAACCGACCCGTTTCTGCAATTTCCCACAGCAAACTCGGTGCGAGTTGTGTGGTTTACCGAGTTTCTAGGTACTCGCAACACTGTTAGTTACGGAAAAAACTTAAATAAAACTGTCGCAGCAAATACTACCAAGCTAAGCCGCACCAGAGAAGACAAAGACTCGCAAATTCCCGATGAAATGAAACAGGGAATAACTAACAACAATCCCATTGTGCGCGACATCTGGCGGCATGAAGCAGAAGTCCGCAATTTAACGCCCGATGTGCGGATTCCTTATCTAGTAACCAGCTACAAAAAAGACGGCACATCTGTCAGCAGCAAAGTTTTTACACTTTCTCCGACACCAGCAGCAGGAATACCGCTCAAAATCCTTCTCACTTCCGACCATCAATTGATGCCGATGACAGCAGCCAATCTCCAGAAAGTAACAGAAACAATTGATAAAGTTGACGCGGTTTTCATGGCTGGGGATTTAATTAATATAGCCGATCGCGCTTCCGAATGGTTCGACGACTACCGAGGGCGCGCCTTTTTCCCGGCTTTGCAAGGCCGCGCCTTCTCGGAACTCGACAAAAACGGCATCAAAACAGTGTACGGCGGCGGCGAACTGATCCAGCACGCGCCCTTATTTCCGGCAATTGGGAACCATGAAATCATGGGGAGGTTTTCAACTACCAGCACCCTGAACGACCAGTTTAAGGATGCTTTCCCCCGCGCTGCAGTCCAGAAAATATATCCATACCTCACTCAAAAATATGGGGTAAAAAATCAAGATGTTTTGTTAAAAAATAATAGTTTTAACAGCGATACCTACAACGAAATTTTTAGCTTACCAAGCGACCAAAATTATTATGCCGTGACTTTTGGGGACGTGCGGTTAGTGACTTTGTATGTTACAAATATCTGGCGGACTCCGAATTTAGACCCGGAGGCCAGAGGCAGATATCGGGAACGGGACGAAGATTTTGACCGTCCCGAAAAATGGGGATACGGACAGCATATTTTCGAGCCAATTGTCAAGGGCAGCGATCAATATACTTGGCTGGAAAAAGAATTAAACAGTGTCCAATTTCAGCAGGCAAAATATAAAATTGTGATGTTTCACTACCCGCCGCATTCTCTCGGCGACAATATTGTACCTGCTTATACTGACCCGGTACAAATAGTCGATCGCACTGAGGATGGCGAGATTAAGATGGTGCGTTACGAATATCCGAAACAGCAAGATTATCTGATTCGGGATGTGGTGCCGCTGCTAGAAACAGCGGGCGTGCAGTTGGTATTGTACGGACACTCGCATTTGTGGAATCGGTTTGTGAGTTCCAGCGGAATGCACTTTTTGGAGACTTCTAATGTAGGCAACAGTTACGGTGCGTTTGTAGGGGAAAAGCGCCGATTTGTGCCGCCGGCATATCGGGAGGATTACAGCGCTATTGGAGACCCGAACGGATTGGAACCTGTGGTGCCGACTGTAGCGCCTTTGTTGGGGAAAACCGGGCTGCCGCTGCCGTATATTGAGAGCAACGATCTTACGGCTTTCAGTATTTTTGAAACTGGGAACGGTACGGTTAGCAGCTATTATTTTGATACGCGGAAACCCACGTCAAATGTTGTAAAATTTGATGAGTTTAAGTTGAAAAATTCGTGAAATTGGGTAGTTGCTTAAGTTACAAAATATTCGTAGAGTGCGTCGCTATTGACATCCCCAAATAAAGATGTAAAATATTACAGCGACGCACGAATCGACAATATTTCAACAGGTTAGGGAAGTTCCGAAACTGATAATTTAGGTAGAAAATACTCTCGCTGTCGGTAAAGAGCAAACTTCAGTCTTTTGACTTGTGCTATACTTAGGTAATACATAGTCTATCCAAATTAAACTCACGAGTAGAGTACAGTCATGCCTGAACTAAAACTCTTGGAAAAACAAGAACAAGAAGAAGTAAGCTTTGAGCAGGAAGATGAAGCTCTAGATGATGAGCTTGAATCTAATGGCAACCCAAAATCAGTATTAGACGAGATATCCGAAATTCTTGTGGCTGGAAATGACTGGACAACAGCCACCATACTCGATCAACTTGTTCGTGATAATATTCAACTAAATCCCAGATTTCAAAGACGAGATGCCTGGGATATAACTCGTAAAAGTAGGTTTATTGAATCAATTTTCCTAGGATTTCCTATTCCAGAAATAGTTTTAGCTTCTCCAGACAAAAGACGCGGCAAATTTGTAGTCCTTGATGGCAAACAACGCTTGCTGACGATTCTACAATTTTACGGGATGAGCGAAACTACTAACGATAGTTTTGCTTTGAAAGACTTAGAATTTATGCCAGAACTCAATGGTTGTACCCATAAGGATCTAAAAAACGATCTTATTCATAGTTCTGTACTTGATGCACTCGATAATCAAACTCTTCGTACTACATTGATTCGGAATTGGAAGACAGAAAGTTTACTATACAAAATTTTTCTACGTTTGAATGTAGAAAATACTCCGCTATCTCCACAAGAACTAAGGCAGGCATTACATCCAGGTGATTTTATCAATTTTTTAGATGATGAATCAATTGAAAATCCGGCTTTAAGAAAAATACTTAAGTCCAAAAATCCCGATCCTCGGATGCGCGATGTCGAATTATTGCTGCGATATGTAGGATTTCATCATTTCTTATCCGAGTATCGCGGTAATCTTAAAGTGTTCCTGGATATGACTTGCAAAAAATTAAATAAAGATTGGAAAGAAAAAGAAAATGAGGTCAGATATACAGTTAGCCAATTTGAAAAGGCAGTGAAAACAACCACTAAAATATTTGGACAAGAAAATATATTTCGTGTGTGGTTAAGTAGTTCTAATACTTACCGAAGCAAGTTTAATCGAGCCATTTTAGATGTCATGGTTTTTTATTTTTCATATCCAGTTATTAGAGACGCTGCTGAAAAGAATCCGGTGGCTGTGGCAAATGCTTTTAAAGAGTTATGTTCATCATCTAATAGCGAATTCAGAGAATCTGTTGAGAAAAGCACAACTAGCATTCGTGAAACTCATACTCGTCTTTCACTATGGGGCAAAGCTTTGTTAAAGGTTTTGGATGTAAAGTTTAATGTACCTGAACTTGTGGATAACCGTATTATATTTAACGGTTTGAGGTTGAGGTAAGTTATTCATAGGTATGTCAAAATCAGTGAGATTTCGGACTCTAACCAAGGAGTTAAATAGATTAAAAAAACAATTTATTCCTAAAGTTAGCCCTACAAGTTTATATTCGGATCGGCAGTTAGCATTAACTCTTACTTACAGAGTTTTCGTTCATGCCGAAATTGAGGCTTATTTTGAGGACAGAGTTTGGGAAGTCGCCCTTAATGCTAAAAATAATTGGGATAGCCAGGGTAAGACTTGCCATACTTTAATCTGTTTGCTTGCCTTTTCGGGTCAAATGATGGAAGTACCGCCAGATACACTTAATCCAACGAAGGGAAGTACAAAAGTTAAGGAGGAAAAAATAAAAATAAACAAAAAAATAGATTTAGCTATTAAGAGTTTTAAGCGAGTAATTGACCAAAATCATGGAATTAAAGAAGCTAACCTTCTGGCGTTGCTTTTGCCAATAGGGATAGATACCGATGATTTAGATTCTGCTTGGCTAGGTACGATGAATACGTTTGGGGAGGAAAGAGGTGTTGCGGTACATACTTCAGCGACATCTGCTAAAACTATTAGAGTTCTCAATCCTATAAATGAATTGCAGAGGGTAGAGCAAATTATTCAAGAACTTTTGAGGGTGGATGAGCTGATCGATAATTTAATGAGATAATTGAATAAACCTCCAGCAATTGTCAAAGATTTAATTTTTTCGGTTTCTCGTTTCCGTGCTCTGCTTGGGAAGGCAGATATGGAGGATCTGACTCCCGTGGCCTCGTTTCAAACCTTGTCTTTTGCAGGCGGAACTAAACCCGTTTTATTCAAACCGGCATCAATATCCCTGAGCAATTTTAAATCATCTTCGGGTAAAGAATTAACAGGCGAGTATTTTTCTAGAAACGAGAATGCTTGCCGAAATTCGCGGGGGCGGGAGTCGATCGCGCGATCGAAGTGACAAGGTACAATCCTCTCAAAATCCCAACTCGCGACTCGATCCGCCCAATCGAGAGTTTCCCTCGGCGCGCGGTTGAGAATCAAAGCCTGCAAAACCGGCGCAACCAACAACCGCCCTCCGCCCCGCAAAGCCTCGAACGATCGCGCCCAACCAGGTTTCCACTGGAACGGATACAACCCAAAATAAGCTTTTCTAGAGCGTTCTGGCGCTTTGATAGCTCTGTCAAACACCCCCGACCAGGGCGGCACTTCCAGCACGCTGGGGCGAAAATACATGGCAAATAAGGCGATTCTATGCCATCCTTTGCGCCGATTTTCCTCGGTGTCTGCCACCACATCCGAGGCGGTGTCTTTGGCGTGAAACAGCAGCGGGTAAGAGTCGAGTTGGAGAATCGCGGGCGGGTTTTCGGGGATGGAAACGACGGAATCTGTTAGCATCAGCGTGCGCGACTGCCTGTGAAATAAGGCAACTTCAGCGAAGCGGCCCAAACCGAGGTCGATCGGGCCTAGGATTGCCCAGTCAAATTCACCTGCGAGGGGCGTGTTGCTGCTGTCACGGGGCAGTACAGAGGTGCGTTTTGCCGGCAAACCCAGCCAACTCAGGGGCAAATTTATGGGGAAACTCCACTGCTGCGGGGCGACAAACACCTGCGCTGCAGGAAAACACCTCGCAAACGGGCCGACAAACACTTTGTGCTCGATGCCCGAACCGGTTGTCAGCAAAATATACTTAACTTCGCCGTGCTCTGCTACTAACTCGTTTAGCAAGCGGATGCACTCGCGAGTCGGCGCGACGGGGGCGTAGACTAGAAGGCCTTGGGATTCTAGTTTAATAACTGTCATCCGCACCGGCACAATCACGTAGAAAATGCCTTGCAGTTGGTCAAAAGTCCAGATTTTGTCTTTGACTATTTCTTTGCGGATGGTGCGCCGCTTGCCGTAGGGATATATTGGGACGATCGGCCAAAATGGCCAGGAATAGTCCCGATTGTCTGTCTGTGTTGATGTTGGTGTGCCTTCGCCCTCTGCCACTGGTGCGACTCCTTGCCGATTTTTTGGTACTTGCGCGCGATCGAACTTTTGTTAATCTTATTTCAATGTTGCGGCGCGGATTCGATGAGTTGAAAATGGGTTACGGGCGATCGGGCTTTTGAAAGTTTCAGTTTTGACTGTCGGCATCAGTAGCATTGAATTTAAAAAATCGGAAAATACTCTAAAATCATCTGCGTCAATCAGTATTGATCTACCATAAACCTGCGGTTTATGTATCTAACCCGTGACTTCTGCAACTCAAGTCTACTTTGCCGTCCCCATCTCCGCCTCCGGCCCATTCACAGCGAGAATATCCAACCGCCCTTTAATCAAAGTATCTCCATCTTAAACCTCGATCGGAATCCTATCTTCCATTGTCAGCACAACAGGAAATTTAAAAATTCCGTTAATCTCATCAACGGTGAAAGTGATAAAAACTTAACCAATTCTTCCTAAACCTTCCCCACTTCTAGATAGCGCCAAAAGTCATTGCTGATTTGCAATAATTCCTGCTGTTCAAAATCAGTCAGCGGTTCCACAAATAAAGACTCAGCAAAAGAACCTGCTGTTTGTCTTTCCAGTTGGAGAAGGCAGCGAACGTCATTTAGGGAAAGTTGGCTGGCTTCTCAATTTTGAATCATGGCTTTTGTGCGATCGGCTGTTCCTGTCAAGTATATTGCAAACTTAGTATAATCTTATCTTAAAATTGGGATAAATTGATGATGTTTAAGCAACCATTAAAACCCATTAGTATCAGAATCATTCATCTCTCTCTTCCTCTGCGCTCTCTGCGGTTAAATCATTCCGAAAAAACCGTAAACAATCTCAATCCCCAAACAGACAATTACTTGTGATACAATCATACCAGATATTACCCAGAACCAGCCATGCAGCTAGAAGAATATTTTAACTTCCTAAGACCTGACGACATTCGGCTCAAAGGTTCCCGAATCGGCATCGAAACCATTCTTTACGAATACCTGTTTCGCGCCCGAACTCCCGAAGAAATCGCTAACATTTATACATCCCTCACCCTCGAACAAGTTTATGCAACAATTTTGTACTACCTGCACAACAAAGAAGCAGTCGGTAAGTACATAACCGAATGGCTGGAATGGGGCGAAAAAATGCGAGAAGAACAGCGCCGCAATCCTCGTCCAGTGTATGAAAAAATCCGCAAACTGAGAGCAGCAAGAGATGCAATGAGAAAAGCTGATGGCAATCCAGTATCTGTTTGATGAAAATGTCGATCCTGCATATGTTAACCAAATTCGCAGGCGCAATCCCGATCTGGTTGTTCTCGCAGTGGGAGAACTAACAGCACCTTCCAAAGGGACTCTCGACCCAGAAATTCTCATTTGGTGCGAAATCCACAATTTCATTCTCGTTACCAACAATCGCCGCTCTATGCCCGTTCATTTAACAGATCATCTAGAGCAAAATCGCCATATCCCAGGAATATTTATCCTGAATTCCAAGCTGAGTATCGGTCAAAATATTGAGGAACTGATTTTGATTTATCAAGGATCGTTTGATGATGAGTACCAAGATAAAATTGAGCATTTACCGCTACCATAATTCTCACACATCCCCAACATTGACAAAATTGCCCCTGTCTTAAGGAAAATAAACATACTTTGGCCCCAACTTATGCAAACAATAGTTACAAAGAGTAACTGAAGAAAAAACTAACAGCGATGTCACAAGATACGATCGAATCAATTCTGCATGAAAAACGCCTATTCCCGCCCACGGCTGAATTCTCCCAAAAAGCACAGGTCAAAAGCTTAGAAGAGTACCGCGCCCTCTACGACAAAGCCGCTGCTGACCCCCAAGCATTTTGGGCCGAACTCGCTACCCAAGAATTAGACTGGTTCCAAAAGTGGGATACCGTACTCGACTGGCAGCCACCTGTTGCTAAATGGTTTGTCAATGGCAAAATTAACATTTCTTACAATTGTCTCGATCGCCATTTAACCACTTGGCGCAAAAACAAAGCCGCCCTCATCTGGGAAGGCGAACCCGGTGACTCCCGCACGCTGACTTACGCGCAACTCCACCGCGAAGTCTGCCAAATGGCGAATGTCATCAAAGAATTGGGAGTGCAAAAGGGCGATCGCGTCGGCATTTATATGCCCATGATTCCCGAAGCTGCGATCGCCATGCTAGCCTGTGCCAGAATCGGTGCAGTACACAGCGTAGTATTCGGCGGATTTAGCGCTGAAGCATTGCGCGATCGCCTCAAGGACGGCGAAGCAAAACTCGTCATCACCGCCGACGGCGGCTTCCGCAAAGATACCGCCGTCGGCCTCAAAGCACAAGTCGATAAAGCATTAGCAAATAACGCCGTACCAAGCGTTACCAACGTTCTCGTAGTTCAGCGTACCAAACAACAAATTGAGATGGAACCGGGGCGCGATATTTGGTGGCACGAACTGCAAAAAAACGCCTCAGCAAATTGTCCCGCCGAACCAATGGATAGCGAAGATATGCTATTCGTACTCTACACCAGCGGCAGCACAGGCAAACCGAAAGGAGTCGTCCACACAATCGGTGGCTACAACCTTTATACCCACATGACAACCAAGTGGATCTTCGACTTGCAAGATACCGATGTTTATTGGTGTACTGCCGATGTCGGATGGATTACAGGCCACAGTTACATCCTCTACGGGCCGCTTTCCAACGGTGCAACAACTTTAATGTATGAAGGTGCGCCCCGCGCGTCGAATCCCGGCTGTTTTTGGGACGTAATTGAAAAATACGGCGTCACTGTTTTCTACACCGCACCAACAGCAATTCGCACCTTTATGAAAATGGGTGAAGACTTGCCCAAGGCGCGCGATTTGTCATCTTTACGATTGTTAGGAACAGTCGGCGAACCGATCAATCCAGAAGCTTGGATGTGGTATCAGCGCGTAATTGGCAACTCAAATTGTCCAATCGTCGATACTTGGTGGCAAACAGAAACGGGCGGAATTATGATTGCCGCTTTGCCCGGTGCAATTCCTACAAAACCCGGTTCTGCCACCCTTCCTTTTCCCGGAATTGTTGCCGATGTCGTCGATCGAGATGGCGAATCAGTAACTAATCAAAGCGGCGGTTATTTAGTTGTCAAACATCCTTGGCCGGGAATGATGCGTACACTTTACAACGATGCCGATCGTTTCCGCCGCACTTATTGGGAATATTTGCACCCCAAAAATGGCGAATTTGTCTACTTTGCTGGAGACGGTGCCCACAAGGATAAAGACGGTTATTTCTGGGTAATGGGCCGCGTTGACGATGTAATTAATGTCGCCGGACACCGACTCGGTACGATGGAAGTTGAATCGGCTTTGGTGTCGCATCCAGCGGTGGCGGAAGCTGCGGTTGTTGGCAAACCGGATGAGATTAAAGGTGAGGAAATTGTCGCTTTTGTGACGTTGGATGACTCGCAGCAACCGAGTCCAGAATTGGAGAAGGAATTGAAGCAGCACGTTGTTAAGGAGATTGGGGCGATCGCCCGTCCCGGCGAAATTCGATTTACCGATGCTTTGCCGAAAACGCGCAGCGGTAAAATTATGCGCCGCTTGCTGCGTTCTTTAGCCGCCGGAGAAGAGGTTTCTGGGGATACTTCGACTTTGGAAGATCGGACTGTTTTGGATAAGTTGCGCGGCGGTTCTTAGGGCTGTGCAACCGCAGATAAACGCGGATGAACGCAGATAAGATTTACATCTGTGTTCATCTGCGGTTTAATTGTTAATTCGCTTATTTACCTCGCCACAAATGAACGGCATCGCTGTTAATTTCCGACCTTACTTGCAGCCAATCTTCTAGCAAGTAGTCATCATCGACTGCTTCTGAATGCTGTTCGTCTTTGAGAATTGCTAAGACGTGAACTCCAGACGGATAGTTGACATGACGGATTTCTGGGTCATATCCTAAGTGTTGAATTTTTGCTAAAACGCGATCGACTGAACCGGCAACAGTCAGATCGACGGCCAGAATAATTTGACCGAGTTTAGCACCCGGTTTTACACATTCGAGAATAACCATTACTCTTTCTCCCTATGCTATCTTAGATTTTTTTACTGTAGCAATGAATTATTTGGCTCATCTATTCTTATCAGACGGTACGCCAGCATCGCTGATTGGCAACCTCTTAGGCGATTTTGTCAAGGGTTCGGCAGTCAATCTTTATTCCGAGGAAATTAGAAACGGCATCGATTTGCACCGGAAAGTCGATCGCTACACGGACTCTCATGCAGTAGTGCGATCGAGTACAAGCCTGGTTTGCGCCCAGAGACGCAGGTTTGCTGGAGTTTTGATAGACGTATTTTACGACCACTTTTTAGCTAAAAATTGGCTGGAATATTCAGAAGTTCCACTCTGCGATTTTGCCCGCCTAGCCTACAAAGTCCTGCAAGACAACCGCGATATATTGCCCGAATCACTTCAGCGGATTATGCCGCAAATAATCGCCCGCGACTTGCTCGGTTCTTATCAGGAAATTAGCGGAATAGATATTGCTCTCCATCGAATGTCGGCAAGAATCAAGCGGACAAATAACTTAGCAGGTGGAGTGGAAGATTTGACAGTTAATTATCAGCAGCTTGAATCAGATTTTACGGCTTTTTTCCCAGACTTAATAAGTTACGCAGCAACTTGCAAAAATCAATATCAAAAATACCAACACTAATCAGTAGGGTGTTTTTGGGTGCACTTGACTGCGATCTGTTCTCACTAATTGCTTTGGGCAGCAAACTCATGTACAATTTAGCCTAAATATGCGAATCTAATCTCAAGTCCAACAAGGTTCAAAATATGGCAACCAGAATTCAGAACCTGCAAGTAACTCAAGTAGTTGATGGCGACAGCATCAAAATTTCTCTCGACGGCAAAACCGAGTCTCTGCGGCTAATTTGCGTCGATACAGAAGAAAGTTACTCCAACAGTTCAAAACCTGTTACAGCAGCCGGCAAAGCAGCTTCGGAAATGGCTAAAAAATACTTCACTACAGCAGATGGTAAATTTGCTCAAATTGACATAGAATTTGATACAGACGATCCGGTTAAACTTGCTCTAGAAAAACATCGCGACAACTACGGCCGTCTCCTCTGTTACGTACATAAAGATGGAGAAAATTACAACCTCAAACTGATTCAACAAGGCTGGAGTCCCTACTTTGTCAAATACGGGCGCTCCCGATTGTATCACCGACCAATGACTGAAGCAGAATCGGCTGCAAAAGCTTACAATTTGATGATTTGGAATCCGATTACCAATGCCAAAATTCCCTGTCGCAACTATACTATTTTACTGCCTTGGTGGTCGATGCGCGGCTCGATTGTTGAAGATTTCCGCTTGTGTGAAGCAACTACAGAAGCGCTTTCTGTGAGGTTGCACTACCAGAAAATTTTAGCAGCTTCTGAGACAGCTAAACCTATTACTATTTTCTGCGATTTACTGTCTGGAATTAATCAATGGATCGGCGGTCATGCTAGAATTTATGCGGGTTCCTCGTATCATAGATTAGATTTGTGGATACCTGATGCTAAAACTGATGAAAAGGCTCCCTTGAAGCGGCTAATCGAGAAGCGTTATGCGGGTATGGGACGGGGATATGTGTATATCAGCGGTAAGATAGAACAATACAAAGGTAAGCCTCAAATAGTTTTAAACAATCTCAAACAATTTTCTGATTTCCCTCCCTAAAATTTACTTTTACATGAATTGAATAAAAAAAACGGACAAATAGCAGGGCTGCATCTATCCGAAAGAATTTGTAGTGCGAGGTTCCCCGGTTGCTTGCTATACAATGCCCGCCAGCGGTTCCTTTCGCAAGTCGTAAAAAAATGCTTTTTGCCAAGCCGGAGATGCTTCCAAGCGAACCAGATAGCTTCGATTCACCCATTGTTTTGATTTCAGTAGCATTACGGTTAAACAATCCAAATTATTCTGTTTATTTTATGAAACTAAATCAATTTATACTATAATACTATCATTACCAATCTGTAGCTGCCAAGAGCTGCGCCATCAATCCCAACTCCAGAGAGGTCAAAGCCATGTGTCAATTACTGGGAATGAACTGCAATGTTCCAACCGATATTTGCTTCTCTTTTGAGGGTTTTTCTGCAAGAGGTGGCAGAACTGACGTTCATCAAGACGGTTGGGGAATTGCTTTTTTTGAAGGTTTGGGGTGTCGCCTTTTTATAGACTCTAAACCTGCTATTGATTCTCCGGTTGCTGAATTAGTGCGCCGCTATCCCATTCATTCAACTAACGTGATTGCTCATATTCGCAAAGCTACTCAAGGCGAAATTTCTCTGGAAAATTGCCATCCTTTTAGTCGGGAACTTTGGGGACGCTATTGGGTGTTTGCTCACAACGGTAATCTGGAAAATTTTCATCCTGAAAGTGCGGGATTTTATCAAGCTGTAGGCAAAACTGACAGCGAAAAAGCATTTTGTTTGATATTAGAAAAGTTGCGAGAAAGTTTCCCTCAAAACAAGCCTGCTTTGACGGAAATTTACGATGTTCTGAACGAAATTACTAAAACTTTGGCAGCGCACGGAATTTTTAATTATTTACTTTCTGATGGAGAACATTTATTTACACACTGTTCTACTAATCTGCATTATATTGTGCGACAAGCACCTTTTGCTAGGGCGCACTCGATCGATGAAGATGTAACTGTCGATTTCCGGGAATTGACACAGGAAGGCGATCGCGTGGCTGTAATTGCCACTTTGCCGCTTACGGATGATGAAGTTTGGACGCAGATTCAGCCGGGAGAATTGCTGGTATTTCAGGATGGTTTTCCTATTAATTTTGAGAGATAACTTGGCGATTTAAATCGCTTCTGGTTATTGATGATTAACTACTCATCAAGAATCATATTTTCAAACAAAATAGGTTCAATTCGCTTCAATACTTCTTTAACTAAATCTTCTGGACATTCACCAATCAAACTTGCTTGCCTTGCGCGATAATCTTGCATAACGGAGTTGAGCAGTCATAATTACACCTGTCACCGTTTCACCTTCTGGAATGGGAATATAAAACGGATTTTTGCGTTGTGTGGTGCTAATGGGACAGACAAACACAAACCCCATTTTTCGGTTAAATTTAGTTTGACTCACAACCAGTGCAGGTCGAGTACCCATTTGTTCGTGTCCTGCTTGAGGATCGAAATTGAGGCGAATGAAATGACCTCGTTCGGGGATGTAGTTTACCAAACTTCTTCTCCTTCTGGTTTTCCCCAAGAGATTTCTTCGCTGGGTTCTATTTCGCCTGCTAATAGTTCATCTAAGGTGTATTTTGAAATTTTATGATTTATAGGCTCTATGACCATTTTTCCATTTTCTATACTGCAAATTACTGAATCATCTGCTTTCAGGTTGAACAATTTTACAATATAGTCTGGTATTGGCAAAGCTAAGGAATTATCCAAGTTGCTGAGGTGTATTTTTGCTGTCATACATTTGCGATTTTAATGCTCAGGTTTATCTATTATAACAGCTAGATATAAATCGCCTACCAGATTTAGTGTTGTAAATATTTTGAGGGCGATCGCCTTCGGGCAATATCATGACTGCAGGTAGTGTCTAAAAAGTCAAAAAATTGGTTTCAACCGCCGGGTGGGCTATGCAAATACGGCTGCTACGGCTTTCGGCAATGCGGCACAAAATATGCAACTGGATACAAATAATCTTCGCCAGATTCATCAATAACTCGGATATATTGATGTTTCGCAGCGCGAATATCCGGTATCACCTGATAGATTTTTCGCAATTCCAAGGATACTGGATAATCTTGATTGTTAATGCAAACTACAAAATTAGTTTCTAAGTTAAACTTCAACATATTTGCACAAAGTCCTCGGTTCAGGAATAAACGAACCTGCTTGTCGCAACTCTTCCAAGTGCAAGACTATTGCTTCTTTAATTTGCTGTTCTACCTCTTCGAGAGTTGTACCTGTTGCCGCACATCCCGGTAAATCTAGAACGTAAGCAGAATAATTGCTGTTGGCTTTTTTAATCGCAATTGCATAACGCATACTTTCGCGCTGCCGATTTGCGGCTGCGTCTGTCAGCAAAATTGACCCTTCCGCTGTCAATTCCCATCTGTCGCGCGGCGAACCTGTTTCGATATATCGTTTAACAAAGCCATCAGCAGCCAGTTTTTTTAAGACCACCATCATGTCAGGTTCTCGCGGTACATCTCGACGAGAAAGTGCATTCGCGAGTTCGTACCAACTCCACTTTCCTTGACCTTTAGCTACTAATTCCAGCAGCACTAATTCTAGCTGGGTTAATTGAGTTAGGTTTTTCATTAAAAGTCCTCTACGCTTGGATGAAATAAAATACCGAATCCTTCTTTTAATTTATAATCTTCAAGAGTAGCTGTATGAGCATTGTTCCAAAGTTCATAAGCATCGTCGGGGTTTGTTGGCTGTCCCGTTGGATAGCCTAGTTTTTTATACCTCAGATACTCGCGCAACTCGTGAGTATAGAAGCGTAAATCAACAGGCTCAGCAACAAGGGCTTGAGTAGCGATACTTCTTAACCTTTCTACCATTTTTAGCTCAGCTTCACCAACTGGATTAAATCTGCGAACATGAGCTTCAACTAAGGAAACGCCTTTATCAGTAATTTTAACATTTTGATAAGATAAGTTGAGAATTTTTCCGCCCGCTTTTGATGGATTGAAGGGTCTGCCACTTATTGCACCTTTTTTTGTCATTTTATTCAAGTGGCTTTAATTTGTTAATTTATCCATTCCACAATTGCCTCTACTTACGCAGCCAAACTATTAACCAGTCTAACTGTAGGTCGGTCTGCACTTGTGGGCGATCGCAAATAACTTCCAGGTAGTGTCGCAACTGCTACAGTGTTTCCCAACAGATCGAAGAACTCAACGCTATAACCTGTTTCTAGTCCTTCAACGTGATGCTGTTCAACAACCGTACCGATATCGCCGGCATAAAGCCCTTCTTCTGGAAGGTTGAACAGCAAGATCACATCCGAATAAAGTTTATAGTTCATAATTATTCTGCTTCGGGAAATTTTTGCTCGTATTGGGCTAAAATTTCTCGAACTGTTTCGGCCGCGATGTCTGATAGGTCTGATTTAGAATAGATAGTCACCAAAACGATCGAATCGCTAGTTTTGAGGTAATAAATAGCACGGTAGCCAGCACTTTTGCCTTTTTGAATGTCGCTGTTTTTAATTCTGACTTTGAAAATTTCGTACTCCATTCCCGGAATGCGATCGCCCGGAAGTTCCCCCGCTTGAAGTTGTTCGATTACAGGCTGAATGTCGTTGCGAATGTTGCGATAGCGTTTGCCTAAATTTCGCAAGTCTCTTTGAAATCGGGGGGTGAGTTCAATTGCGATCGGTTGCGGATCAGTTGTCATCGATGCCGTCCCACAGTTGAGACAAGGGGAGAGTTTGTCCGGTAATTGCCTCATGGAAGCCTTGCTGAATCCCTTCGATGACTGTCTCAGTGGGGTCATCATCAGGATCGATATCAGTGTTTTGACGAATTTTTTGTTGCAGTTCTTTGAAGCGTCCTTTATAGATATCTTCCCATTTATCGGACTGCAAGAATTTGATAAAAGCTAAGACTTCTTGTTGTTGGTCGGGCGATAAGACCTTCACATTTTCCAAAATGGCTTGTTCGACGGTCATAATTATCTCTTTCCTTTTGATTGCTATTCTACAATCTAGTAACAATATTATATCAAACGGGTGGGGCAACAGCAATTCGAGGGTGAGTTCAATTGCGATCGGTTGTCGATCAATCAAATCGCAAATAACTTCCAGGTAGCGTCGCAACTGCTACAGTGTTTCCCAACAGATCGAAGAACTCAACGCTATAACCTGTTTCTAGTCCTTCACCGTGATGCTGTTCTACAACTGTACCGATATCGCCAGCATAAAGTCCTTCTTCAGGAAGGTTGCAGAGCAAGATGACATCTGAATAAAGTTGATAGTTCATATAGTCCTCTGTTAACTTGTTAATCGGGAATCAACGTAATCAAACGGGGAAAATCTCTACCTCTATATTCCCAAGAAATTTTTGAGGGCGACTTTATACTTATTCTTCAACCGCTTGGAAACCAAACCACCCTGCTGGATCTGTTCCAGAACAGCCACTGAACAAGATCCTTTTGGAATAGGACTACCAGGCGTAATTAATCCAGCTAGTTCAGTAGCATTCATCTCACGAGCAAATTTGTAAGCTATCGCAGACTCACGGATTATAAAGCTTGGCACACCAGAACCTGGTAGGAGAATACAGGCATCTTCAGAATTAGGTCTGCGGCTAGTGACGTTAACGAAGAGATAGCTGCTTTCAGAAGTTTGTGCAATGGCAATATATAGATGTTCGCTGTTGGGAGGTGTATCCAGCAAAAAAGCATCTCCCAAATTAATGATGATGCTAGCCATTCAAAACCTCATCCAGATATGCCTCCCGGATAGCTGACTGCTGAATTTCGGCTATTTTTTCGTCAGTGTTACCCATCAAAACCCCGTCTAGATATGCCTCTCGGATGGCTGAATCCTGAATTTCGGCTATTTCTTCGTCACTCTTACCCACATTTTTTAGAATATCCTCTACAGCAATCGGAATGGCTGAACCGTGCGGATATTTCCATTCTGGAAGGTGATGAGTCCACTCAGCAACCAGAAAAGGATCGAGATGTCCAAAAGCTTGATAAACCTCTTGAATAATTTCCTCCTCCTCTTCACAAAGATCTGCATTCCCCGGATCGTCCAACAGGTAAACCAGATGTTCATTTTTCCTGGCAATGAACTTAGACCAGAGAGGTAAGGCATTATCAATGGGCTTCCCCTTAATCAGGTCATAAACACCACTGAGGACGGGACCATAATCCATAGATACATAACGATCGCCAGTAATCGGTTGCTCTATGCGTTGCAATGAAATACGGTCAGCGATGTAAAGCATCTTCAATAAGCCTAAATATTTCATAGGCTTACCGTGCAGCTTTAAGAGCACTGCTGCTGCTTCAATAGCTTTCTCTGGATGAAACTGAAATTGGATTGGCATAAGCATTTTGGAAGAGTGCTTCACAGTAGTACAACTTCATTATAAACCATAATGATTTGTCAGTCATTTGTCAGCGATCGCGCGGATTCGTTGAGTCGCATAGTCTCTGTGACCATTGAGGTGCGCGATCGCCTCTCCGCGATTGTACAGCGTACCAAATAGGTCGAAAATTCCCAAACCTTGATGTTTGATTTGATACGAAATCGGTTGCCCGGTCGTTACTAAACGCGCCCACTGCTCGCAATTCCAGCCTTGAACACCATAATTCCATTGCTCGTGAAACGCCGGGACAGAAGCAATTAAATTGGTCAGAATTGCAGATCGAGCGAGATAGGGAACTTTCAGGGCATCATGAAAATTATCCCCTAGCTTCTCGATAGCCAAGCGTCCTCGATCTGATGGACTGCCCGATCGCTCCGGCCCCCAACCGATCGCAGACGCATCCGATAGAGCAACGCTGTAATGCCAATGCAAAACGCTATCAAACCGTTGCACTAGGCGACCACATCGACTCGATCGCGGTTGCCAACGTTTAATAATTTCTTCAATGAGCGCATTCTCAGTATTAGTGATATTTTGTAACATTGATAGTTTGTAGTTAATAATTGGTAATCGATCGCTAGTGAGGAATAGGTAATTGCTGATTGATAACAGCCATTACCCATTCCTCATGCTAAACCCTAGCTACCGCCAATTCTGGCGACATCACGAGCGTTTTCTTCAAACGCAGCCGTCAGCGCATCATCACCGCTTAAACCCGATGCGATCGCCCTTTCAATAGCCTGCAACACCCGCTTGTAATCCCGCGGCATCACCTTCACAAACACCGGCACCATCGCATCCCAATTTGCCAAAACCTTCGACGCTTTCGCACTTCCAGTCAAATCAACATGAGTTTGAAGCATCAGCCGCAAATCAGCAATCTCCTCAACATCCTCCAATTTTTCCAAATCCACCATCGACATATTGCAGCGAGTAGCAAAATCCCCCGCCTCATCCAAAATGTAAGCAACACCGCCACTCATACCCGCTGCAAAATTGCGCCCGGTTTCACCCAAAACTACAACCTTGCCGCCAGTCATGTACTCGCAACCGTGATCGCCCACACCCTCAACTACGGCATTCACGCCGGAGTTACGCACCCCAAAACGTTCGCCCGCCATCCCCCGGATGAAAACGTCACCAGCGGTTGCTCCGTAAAGCACCACGTTGCCGACAATCACATTTTCCTCTGCGACAAAGGTAGAAGCTGGCGACGGATACAAGATGATTTTGCCGCCGCTCAGGCCCTTGCCGAGATAGTCGTTGGCCTCGCCTTCGAGCTCTAGGGTGACTCCCTTGGGTACGAATGCGCCAAAGCTTTGTCCCGCGCTACCTTGGAAGTGCAGGTGCACGGTGTCGTCGGGTAAACCTTCCCAGTGGCGTTTGGTGATTTCGTTGCCGAGAATTGTGCCCACAACGCGGTTGATGTTGGTAATCGGCAGTTTGGCGTGCACTTTTTCGCCGTTTTCGATCGCACCTTTGCACAAATCCAACAACACAGTCATATCCATCGACTTGGACAACCCGTGATCCTGCGCCATCTGACAGTAGCGCCCGACATCCGCCCCAACATCCGGCTGGTAAAGGATTTTCGAGAAATCCAAACCCTTGGCCTTCCAATGCGCCACCGCTTGCTGAGGTTCCAAAACATCAGTCCGCCCCACCATTTCATTCAGCGTGCGGAAACCCAACTGCGCCATAATTTCCCGGACTTCCTGGGCGACGAAGGTCATAAAGTTTACCGTGTGATCCGGATCGCCGGTAAAGTTTTTCCGCAGCAGCGGATCTTGGGTTGCAACACCCACCGGGCAAGTGTTCAGGTGACATACGCGCATCATGATGCAGCCCAATGTCACCAGCGGCGCGGTAGCAAAACCGAATTCCTCCGCACCAAGCAAGGCAGCAATTGCTACATCGCGGCCGGTTTTCATTTGTCCGTCGGTTTCGACAACAATCCGGCTGCGGAGATTGTTGAGTACCAAAGTTTGATGAGTTTCGGCCAATCCCAACTCCCAAGGTAATCCCGCGTGTTTGATCGAAGTCTGCGGCGATGCGCCGGTACCGCCGTCGTAGCCGGAGATGAGCACCACATCGGCGTGGGCCTTCGCAACCCCAGCGGCGATCGTCCCGACTCCCACTTCCGACACCAATTTGACGCTAATCCGCGCTTCCCGGTTGGAATTTTTCAAGTCGTGAATCAATTCGGCCAAATCTTCGATCGAATAAATGTCGTGGTGAGGAGGAGGCGAAATCAAACCCACACCAGGAGTCGAATTCCGTACTTTCGCAATCCACGGGTATACTTTTTTACCAGGCAACTGTCCGCCTTCTCCGGGTTTTGCCCCCTGCGCCATCTTGATTTGCAGTTCCTTGGCTTGGGAAAGATACAAGCTGGTAACGCCGAAACGCCCAGAAGCAACTTGTTTGATCGCGCTGTTTTTCGAGTCGCCGCGATCGTTTGTCCAAGTATATCTTTCCGGATCTTCGCCACCTTCACCGGTGTTCGATTTACCACCAATGCGGTTCATCGCTACAGCCAAAGATTCGTGGGCTTCTTGGGAAATTGAACCGTAACTCATCGCCCCAGTTTTGAAGCGTTTGAGAATAGATTCCACGGGTTCGACTTCCTCAATCGGGATTGATTCCCGCTGCTTGAATTGCAACAAACCGCGCAAGGTAAAATGCTGCTGGTTTTGTTCGTTTACCAGGGCAGAATACTTTTGGAAAAGCGGGTAACTTCCTTCGCGAACTGCTTGTTGTAGCGCGTGAATTGTCTGCGGGCTAAACAAGTGGGCTTCACCTTCTTTTCGCCACTGATATTCGCCGCCGACATCGAGAGTATGTCCGCTGCTGGGGCGTTCTGGGAAGGCGTGGGTGTGGCGCAAAATTGCTTCTTGGGCGATAACTTCCAAGTCTACACCTTCAATCCGGGAAGCTGTCCAAGCAAAGTATTTATCGACTACGGATTTGTTCAAGCCAATTGCTTCAAAAATCTGCGCGCCGCGATAACTTTGAATTGTGGAAATCCCGATTTTTGATGCAACTTTGGTCACGCCTTTGGTTGCGGCTTTGATGTAGTTTTTGCAAGCTGTTTTGTAATCGACATTTAGCAGCAAACCTTGTTTGATCGAATCGGCGATCGTCTCGAAGGCCAAATACGGATTAATTGCACCGCAACCGTAGCCGATTAAAGTTGCAAAGTGGTGCACTTCTCGCGGTTCGCCGGATTCGAGAACGAGTCCCGCCCGCGTGCGCGTACCTTGACGGATCAAGTGGTGGTGGAGGCCCGCAACCGCCAGCAGCGCCGGAATTGAGGCTTTGTCGGAATTGATGCCCCGATCGCTCAAAATGATGATATTCACCCCAGAGGCGATCGCGCTATCTGCGGCTGCAAACACATCTTCTAAGGCTTGTTCTAGTCCTTTTACTCCTGTTTTTGGGTCGAACAAAATCGGCAGTGTAGTAGAGCGAAAATTACCTGTATTTACCTGTTTGAGTTTTGCCAATTCTTCATTGCTGAGAATTGGTGTTTTCAGTTCGATTAAATGACAGCTTTCCGGTTCCGGTTTCAGCAAATTGCGTTCGGCGCCGATCGTCGTTTCGGCAGAAGTGACAATTTCTTCGCGGATCGAATCGATCGGCGGATTGGTAACTTGAGCAAACAGTTGCTGGAAGTATTCGTAAAGCAGCTTTGGTCGGTTCGACAAAACAGCTAGCGGCGTATCTGCACCCATTGCACCGATAGCTTCCACGCCGTTTGTGGCCATTGGCGCTAACAGCAACCGCAGTTCTTCAAAGGTGTAGCCAAAGGCCATTTGGCGCTGGATCAATGTTTCGGGGTCGGATTCTGCGACTGCTGGCGCATCTGGGAGTTTGGCAATCTCGACCATGTGCTGGTCAATCCACTGGCGGTACGGGTGTTCTGTGGCGATTTTGGTCTTAATTTCTTCGTCAGAAACGATGCGGCCTTCCTCAGTATTTACTAGGAACAGCCGCCCCGGTTGCAGGCGGCCTTTTGATAGGATTCTTTCTGGGGCGATCGGCAAAACTCCGGCTTCGGATGCCATAATTACTAAGTCGTCTTTGGTGACGCAGTAGCGGGAAGGGCGCAAACCGTTGCGATCGAGCACTGCGCCGATCGATGTACCATCAGTAAATGCGATGGAAGCCGGGCCGTCCCAAGGTTCCATCAAGCAGGAATGGTATTCGTAGAAAGCTTTTTTCTCGTCACTCATGGACTCGTGGGCCGTCCAAGGTTCGGGAATCATCATCATTACGGCGTGGGGTAAAGAACGCCCGGCCAAATATAGCAATTCTAAAGCGTTGTCAAAGATTGTCGAGTCGCTACCTTCGATGTTGATTAAGTTCGGGATTTTCTTTAAATCGTCTCCGAACAACTCCGACTCGAACAAGGATTGCCGCGCGTGCATCCAGTTGATGTTGCCGCGCATGGTGTTGATTTCGCCGTTGTGGGCGATGTAGCGATAAGGGTGCGATCGTTCCCAACTCGGAAAAGTATTGGTGCTGAAGCGCGAGTGAACTAGGGCTAGAGCGCTTTCCATGTCGGGGTCGTGGAGGTCGGGATAGTAATCTCCCACTTGCACCGGCATTAACATTCCTTTGTAGACGATCGTCCGGCAGGAGAGTGTGGAATTATACCAATAGGGGTCTACTTCCGTCCTGCGGATGGCGTTGTGAGCGCGTTTGCGGATGACGTACAGTTTCCGCTCGAAGGCAGCCTCGTCTATACCTGCGGCGCGCCGGAGGAACACTTGCTGCATGAAGGGTTCGCTAGATTTGGCGGTGTCGCCGAGGGACGAGTTGTCTGTGGGAACTTCGCGCCAGCCGAGCACTTCTTGGCCTTCTTCTGCCGCGATTTCCTCAAAGATGCGCTGGCCGTTTTCGCGTTCCGTCTGATTTGGCGATGAGTAAATCGCGCCAACTCCGTACTCGCCGGCTTCTGGAAGTTGGATGTTGAGGGCCGCCGTTACTTTTTTCATGAATTTGTGCGGCACTTGCATCAAAATTCCCGCTCCGTCTCCGGTGTTGGGTTCGCAGCCGCAGGCCCCCCGGTGGTCGAGGTTCAGCAGGATTGTTAGTCCCTGTTCGACGATTTCGTGGGATTTGTTTCCTTTCATGTGTACGATGAACCCGACTCCGCAAGCATCGTGCTCGAACTGCGGATCGTAAAGGCCTTGTTTTGCTGGCAGTCCGTTGCTATTCATTTGGATAAGTCTCTCAAAGTGATCAAAAAATTGCGATCTAGAGCAGAGCGCGGGATGACGATCGATCTAGTATGATGTATTATATATAGATTTACTGTATTGGGTAGATGCAGGAAAAAATTATTGCTGGTGCGATCGATCGTGCAAAAATATTTATAACCGATGAGTTAAGTGTTAGGAACTCCGGGCTAAATATTTATGCTGAAAAAATATCTAATTATTAGCGCGTCTAGATTGGAATGATTTAACCGCAGAGAACGCAGAGAACGCAGAGTCAGAGAAGAGAGAGAAATAATTAGGATGTCAACTGAAATCTTGCATCATTGTCAAAATAGCATTCAACGTATTCAGGAAACATTTTCATGAACGGGCAAAAAATACTCCTAGATCCGGTTTTACCGACAGAAGCAGAAACAATTGCTATCAAGTTGTTGGATAAAATGCTATCCCTCAAGATAGAAAATGGTGATTCTGAGACATTAAAAGTAAAACTTGTGGAAGTGGGCGGGGAAGAAATCGCACTTCCTGAATCTCTCTATCAATTGTTGTGTCAAGCCACACATTTAATGGCGGCTGGTAAAGCAGTATCTTTAGGGCCGATTGAGCAAGATATGACTGTTGAAGCAACTGCTAGTTTGCTGAATGTGTCGCCAGAATTTGTGGTCAAATTACTAGATGACGGGGAAATTACCTATGGAAAATTAGGAAACCAGCGGCGGATTAGTTTGGCAAGTGCGATCGCATACAAACAGCAGCGTAGTGTTAAGCGCCGTGAAATTCTCAAGGAATTAGCTGAGTTTAGCCAGGAAGAGGAATTGCATGAGACCAGAGTATACAGCTAGCAGGTTGATTCCTTATCGTGTTGTTTTGGATTCCTGCGTGATATTTCCTATGCACTTGCGCGATACGCTATTTCGTGCTGCGGAGATTGGGTTGTATGATTTATATTGGTCGCAAGAAATTTGAGACGGTGCAACTCGCAATCTTGTTAATACTGGAAGGATGAAAAGTGAGAGGGTGGCGCGTTTTGAGGCTGCACTTAAGGCAGCTTTTTCTAATGCAATGGTTGAAGTTCCAGAGAATTTGATTCAACAGATGACTAACGATCCAGGGGATCGCCATGTCTCTGCGGCTGCGGTAGTTGCTAAAGCTCAAGTTATTGTTACATCCAACCTGAGAGATTTTCCACGAGAGTCTTTAAATCCTTGGGGAATTACAGCTATGCACCCCGATGTTTTTCTGAATCGTCTTTATGAGGTTGCACCGGATTTGATGGCTAATGTAGTCAGCAAACAAGTTGAGGATTTGAAAAATCTACCCCTGACTGTTGATGAATTACTTGTCAGGTTGAGGGGAGAACTTCCGGTTTTTTCAGATAAGATTCAACGCTATTATGAGAATATTTCGTAGGTTGTAGTTAAGGGCGATCGCTATGCACAAAAATTCCCACAGTTCGATATTGCGGTCATTGTTCTGTAAGCACCATCCCATCGCTTGGCAGATTTGAAGCCTTTAGATCCAAAAGTTTTAGCCATTTTAGCAATGGCAACCAGAGAACAAGTTATGATTGTCAGTGCACAGCTTTAAGCAATACATTCTATGCAATTTTTCCCAACCGCTGAATAAGCTGATTATTAAAATGAATGGCGATGGTGACAATGCCATTACCGAAGTTACCTATAAACCCGCAGAACAACGAGTTTACATTAACAAAGTCCGCTATTTTGAAGGCATCGTATCCGAAGTTTGGGAGTTTAAAATTGGCGGTTATCAGGTGTGGGAAAAATGGCTCAAAGACCGCAAAAAAGCCAAATGCACTTTATCTTTTGATGATGTGCTGCACTATCAAAAGGTGGTGGTGGCGCTCAAAGAAACTATGCAACTGATGATAGAAATAGAGCGACTGATTCCTGGTTTTCCGATAGAGTAAAGTTCAGGACTTACTGACTCAGACAAAGAAACTGGCTTTTGATCGAATCTGTGCACAGTAACGAAGTTTTTTTGTAAAAAACCCGGTTTCTGGGGCCATGCGTAAGTCCTATTACGTTATAATTGAGCTAGAATATTCTATCTGTAAAAATGGGATAGTAAACTATGATATTCACCGAATTAAAAATCGATCTAGCCTCCTTAAATTCAGCCGATAAAGCAGCCGCTATAGAAATTTTACTTCAAACTTTAGCCAACGGTTCTCTAGGCATTAAAAAGACTCCCGGCGTGTGTGGCGGCGATGCTTGTGTTGGCAATACTCGCATACAAGTTTGGGTACTTGTGGGTTATCGCCGTCTCGGATGCAGCGATGCTGAACTTTTTAAGTGCTATCCCCATTTGACTGCTGCTGATTTAGTCAATGCTTGGGCTTATGCTGATGCTTACCCAGACGAAATTGAACTAGCAATTAAAGAAAATGAGGAAGCCTAAAACATGGCACGAATTTATGCAGACGAACAGTATCCGTTGCCAGTAGTTGAGTTTCTGCGACCTTTAGATCACGATGTTTTAACAGTTCAAGAAGCCGGAAACGCAGGATTAGGAATTCCTGATGAGGATGTATTGGCTTTTGTAGCGAGTAATGAGCGAGCAGTTTTGACTCTCAATCGAGGGGATTTTATTCGACTGCATCGATCGCAACCCGACCATGCTGGTATTATTATTTGTACTCAAGATAGCAACTGGGAAAGACAAGCGACGCGAATTAATGATGCTATTTCTACCCTGGATACTTTGAACGGTAAATTGATTCGAGTTAACCGTCCTTCGATGTAAAAAAAACCGTAGCTTACGGGGCCTGGGCGCGATCGCCCTTGTTAAATCTACAGCAATTGTGAGATTCTGTACGTAGCCTTGACTGCGTGACTAATCACAATTACGTTGAAATGCGTAAGTTCTGTGAAGAGTTGATGTAGATTGGTAAATTCGATCGCATACCGGGTGACAGTAGCTAGGGTAATTTTGCTATGGTTGTTAAGGCAGGTCGATCGGGCTGATAAGATTTCTCGGTAAAAATGTACAGTTCGCTAACTCGTCCGCGCGGGTGGGCTGCGATTTTAACAACAAATTAGCTGCCCTCAAAACCCAACGTCGTTTACCAAAGGATTCAGCAAGCAATCCTCAAGGAGTGAAAATCATGGTTCAAACTCAAGAAATTTCTCAAATATCTACTCTGCTGGCATCAGCAGCATCCAACGGAATAGCCGCTACAGAATTGCGCCCTTGGGGCTCGTTTACCACCCTAGAAGAAGGCCCTGGATATAAAATTAAGCGAATCGAAGTTAAACCCGGACACCGCCTCAGCCTGCAAATGCACCACCACCGCAGCGAACACTGGATCGTAGTTTGCGGTACCGCAAAAGTTACCTGCGGCGAAACAGAACAAGTTTTGTTTACAAATCAATCTACCTACGTTCCTCAGTGCATTTCTCACCGTTTGGAAAATCCAGGAGTTATCCCCCTGATTTTAATTGAAGTGCAGAATGGCGAATATCTCGGAGAAGATGATATTATCCGCTTTCAAGACGATTACGCCCGCACCGAAAAGGCCAAGTAATTTACTCTCAGTAAGGTGCGCATTGCGCACCCGAAAATCTCCTGGTAAGGTGCGCATTGCGCACCCTACATTTCAATTACCAATTACAAATTACCAATCATGATTCATCTGAGCCCAACAGCAGCCACAGAAGTAAAGCGCCTCAAGTCAAAACATCCAAACCCCAATGCTTTATTTCGTCTGGGCGTAGAACCGATCGGCTGCTCCGGTTTATCCTATACAATGGCATTTGACGATGCCGCAGACCCAGAAGACACTGTATGCGAGTCCGAGGGAATTCAAGTAGCGATCGACCCCCAGCACTTAAAATATCTCAATCAACTAACCTTAGATTATTCAGAAGACTTGATGGGCGGAGGTTTCCGGTTCCACAATCCCAATGCAGCCCAAAGCTGTAGCTGCGGCAACTCCTTTTCTGCAAAAGAATAATCAAACAGCAGTCAGTCGCAGATAATTCTTCAATCTCCAAGAAACCCCCAGCATTCACGACCAAATTTTCTTAAAATCATCTCCGTTTATCCCCGTTACATCTGCTGAAAATCTGCGATTTTCAGAGTAAAATATCGCTCCAATATATCATCTCAAATCTAACAGAGATTAACGTAACGCGCCTGAAAAGAATCAGGAAAAATTAATATTATGATGACAGTCAAAGACTTAGAAAAAGTTCAAAAAACCTTCAAAGAAGCCGATCAAGATTACCAATTAGAATTAGAAAACGGGAAGATTATCATTGTGGGCCCATCAGATATTGTATCTAGCGAAATAGGTGTACTTTTCATTTGGCTGCTCGCCAATTGGGTTTATCCCCGCCGTTTGGGGTGAATTTTTGACTCCGCAGGCGGCTTTATTTTACCGGATGCTAACCTCACAGCACCCGATGTTTCTTTTGTGCGGGCCGCGCGTCTGAGGGAAAGTCCCCGTTATTTCGGAGAATTAGTCCCAGACTTGGTAGTAGAAATTAAATCACAGAGCGATCGCATTAAACCGCTAGAAAAAAAGCTCCTGAATTTTATCCAACTAGGAGCGCAAGTAGGAATTTTGATCGATCCAGACGAACAAACTGTTACAGTTTACCGTCAGGAATGCGAACCAATTGTATTGGGAAACGAAGATGTTTTAACAGTAGCCGAACTTTTTTCCGGTTGGGAATTGCCAATTTGTCAACTGTGGCCGCCAATTTTTACTGAAGCAGAAACTCAAGCATAATTTTGCATTTTAATATAAGTAATTTGAACGAACCGCGAAGACGCAAAGGACGCGAAAGAAGAGAATAGAAATTCTTTGTTAGCAAATTTGGGAGAAGCGCTAGAAAAAAACTGCGGCCACAGCATCAAAGCTTCCTATCTTTCCGCCTTTCATATTGCTAAAAAAATCTAACGCTTTTTCTCTTTTCTTCCTTCGCGTCCTTTGCGTCTTCGCGGTTTATAAAAAAAATCAAAATCCCGCCAAAATTTCTATATACAATTAACACGCCAAACGGTACAATTTGAGGTTAATTTAAAAATAGTTGATTAATGAAACTGAGAACTCGCAAATTATGGCTCGGTATAATATTTTTTAGCTTTAACCCGATCGCCCCCAGCATAACCCCCAGCATAGCCCAAATCGTCCCCGACACCACGCTACCAGTCAATTCTACCGTGACAGTCAGCGGCAAAAACAGCTCGATAGAGGGCGGCACGACAGCCGGAAGCAATCTATTTCACAGTTTTCGAGAATTTTCGGTTTTGACGGGAAACACGGCTGTTTTCAACAATTCAGCAGACATCCAAAATATTTTCACCCGCATTACCGGTGGCTCGATTTCTAATATTGACGGCGAGTTGAAAGCTAACGGTACTGCAAATCTATTTTTGCTCAATCCTAACGGGATTATTTTTGGCCCGAATGCTTCGTTAAATATTGGCGGTTCGTTTTTGGCGACTACGGCGAATGCTGTAGATTTTGGCGGTGGGGCGAATTTCTCTGCCACTTTTCCCGGACAAAATACGCCTTTGTTAATCGTTAGCGTGCCTCTGGGCTTGCAATACGGACAGCCTTCTGGAAGTATCGTAAATCGATCGACCGACGGATTGCAAGTGCGATCGGGCAACAGTCTGATACTTGCCGGCGGCGATGTGAGATTGGAAGGCGGAGTTTTACTTGCTCCCGGCGGTAGAGTAGAACTCGCAGCCGTTGCTGGCTCTGGAACTGTGCCGCTCAACTTCCTCGGTAACAATGTGAGTTTAGTTTTTCCCACCGGCATCGAAAGAGGCGATATATCTCTAACAAAGGAGGCGGCTATCAACGTGCGCGCAGCAGGCGGCGGGAATGTTATTGTCAACGCTCACAACTTCAACGCTTCAGAAGGCAGCACAGTGCGGGCGGGAATCAATCTAGGGCTGGGTGCGGCGGGCGCTAGAAGTGGAGATATTTATGTTAGCGCGTTGGGTGCGATCGCGATCGACGGTGAAGGCACATTTCTTTCTAATGCAGTGCTGTCAGACGCTACAGGCACCGGCGGCGATGTCAACCTCACAGCCAACTCGCTTTCTGTCACCAACGGCGGTCAAATATACGCCGGGACTTACGGGCGCGGAGATGCCGGCAACGTCAATATTAACCTCAGCGGTGCAGCTTCCTTTGATGAAACAAACGGCTTCTCCAGCGGTGCGTACAGTCGGGTGGAAAAAGCAGCCGCAGGAAACGGAGGCAATGTCAATCTCACAGCAGCCTCGCTTTCGATAACTAATGGGGCTGCCCTGCAAGCCAGCACCTACGGACGCGGGAATGTCGGCAGCGTCAACGTTAACGTCGCCGATACAGTGATTTTGGATGGGACGAGTTCCGAAACCGAGGTTTTCTCCAGCGGTATCTACAACCGAGTGGAGACATCCGACAACGCAGTCGGTCAGGGTGGTAGCATTAATATCGCCGCGGGTTCGCTGTTTTTGACTAATGGTGCTGTGATTACTGCTAGCACCGGCGCCCGGGGCAATGCTGGAAATCTAACGGTGACAGTCCGCGACGGCATTACCTTAGATGGTACCGGTCGATTCTCGTCGGCTTTGGGAGTTGGACAGTCCAGCGGTTTGTACAGCAGTGTCAAAGACACAGCAGTTGGAGAAGGCGGAAATATTCGCGTCAGTGCTAATTCGCTGTCGGCGACAAACGGTGCTGTTGTGATTGCCAATACTTTTGGTGTCGGCAACGGCGGCAGTATTCAAATTAATGTTAATTCTGTCAATCTGGCGGGTGTTGATGCTGGCGGACAGTCTAGCGGCATATTTACGCCGACTGAACCAAGTGCGATCGGCAACGCCGGAGAAATTACAATTAATTCTGATATGCTGCGGCTGGCTGACGGCGCTGTTGTCAGTTCGCGCACTCTCAATTCCAGTAGCGGTGGCAGTATTGCGATTAATGCCCGCACCTTGGAAGTCGTTAACGGCGCGCAAGTGTTGACTACTGCTAACCGCGAGGGCAGTGCGGGAAATATTCAGTTGAACGTTTCTGAAAGTATAAGCTTTTCTGGGAGCGATCGCACTTTTGGCGATCGACTCAATAGATTCGGTCAAGATTTAGTTAGCAACTCCGGTGCTGCTAGCGGAATTTATGCCAATACATCTGACAATTCAACAGGTGCCGGCGGCACTTTAACCGTTCAAACCAGGCAATTAACTGTCCGAGATGGCGCAGCAGTTACTGTCAGTGCCGACGGCAAAGGCGCAGCAGGAAATTTAACAATTGCGGCCGACTCAATTCGTTTAGATAGCGGCGCAATTAAAGCCACAACCCAAGCCGGCAATTTCGGAAACATCACCTTGCAAGCACCGGATTTGCAACTGCAGGGTAACAGTCAAATTACTACTAACGCCTTCGGTACTGCCACCGGCGGCAATATCGATATTAACACCAAGTTTTTAATTGCTAAGGAAAATAGCGACATCCGCGCCAACGCAGTCCGAGGCCGAGGCGGGAATATTATCATTACTGCCGAAGGCATTTTTCAATCTTTAGACAGCGACATCGACGCCAGTTCAGAATTAGGAATTGACGGTAATGTCGAACTCAGAACACCCGATACTGATCCCGTAAAAGGATTAAATCAACCAGAAATCCTCGGAGTTCCCCCGGCACCTGCACAAACTTGTCAAACTAGAGGCCAAAGGACAAGTCGGTTTGTCATCACTGGGCGCGGCGGTTTACCCCCTAGTCCCAGGGAACGAGTCAGCAGCGAGCATAATTTCGAGGCCGTGAAAGAGCCTATTGTGGAGGCTCAAGGCTGGATAATTAATGCTAAGGGGGAGATTGAATTGGTGGCGAATTCGGCTGCTGTGGTTCCTTACAGCCCTGGGAGAGCGCCTGTTTGCCACTGAATAGCGCGCGATCGATTTTGTGCGGCGGGCTTTGGCAAGACCCTAAAAATGCTGTTTCTTTTGATCTCATTGTCGATCCTAAGTGAACAGTATTAGTATTGTAAAAAAGCGGACGGTCGTCCTCACTGCGAACCAATCAATTTTAGACCGGACAGGATTTAAGACCGTTTCCCTCCCGGTATCGCCGCTCAATTCACCGCCGGAACTGGTGATTCTACAGGTCGAATAATTGGCGGTTTATTCGTAGATTTTTCTTGAAAAACTGCCTTGAGTGCTAAGTCTAGATTTTCTGCCATGACGATGCGGTTTTCGTAGGCAACAATAACTCTGACTAAAGTTGGCAAACTATTGCGCTCCGCTTCTAAATAAAGAGGTTCGACGTACAGCAAAGATTGTTCGATTGGAATAACTAATAAATTTCCTTGAATTGCTTTTGAACCCTGCCGATTCCAGAGAGATATTTGTTCGGAAATAACCGGGTCTTGATTGATTAATGCTTCTATTTGTTCCGGGCCGTAAACTAATCGCTGTTTGGGAAACTGGTATAACAGCAATTTTCCGTAATTTTTGTCGTCCGATCGCCCTGCAATCCAAGCAATTAAATTGTTGCGGCCTACTGGTGTAAATGGCAGCAGCAAAATAAACTCTTCGGAAGTTTCCGTCGGCAGTTTCGTAATCAAATAGTACGGTGCTACCGGCTGCTGTTCGTTACCGTAAATTTCCATAGGAACTCGCCACAAATCCTCCCGATTGTAAAATACCTGTGGGTCTTCCATGTGATAAGTTAGCAAGCGTTCTGATTGAACGTTTAACAAATCTACGGGATACCTAATATGTTTGCGGATAGTCAGAGGCATTTGGTCAAGGGGTTTGAATAGTCCGGGAAATATCTGAGCCCAACTGTTGATAATCGGGTCTGAGGGATTGGCAACATAGAAGTCAACCGATCCGTGGTAAGCGTCAATGACTACTTTTACTGAGTTGCGGATGTAGTTAAATTCATTTTGACCCGGATCGGAATACGGGTAGCGATCGCTCGCTGTATAGGCATCGATAATCCAGTAAAGATAGTTAGGAGGATCGTTATTATTAGTTTTTGAGGAAGAAGGCTGATTTTTTTGACGATTTTTAGCGTTGTTTTTTTCTATATCATTTTTACTCAAATTGGCGTTTGCTACTACCAAATACGGATCGGAATCGTAGCGCAAAAAAGGAGCGATCGCCCGAACTCTTTGGTTAATGTTTCGGCGGTACAATAATTTAGTTTCGGGCGTAAAATTGCGAGTCAGTACCATTTGCCAATTTTTGAGATAATTAGCAAACAGCCAGCGCCGCCACAGAGAACCGATCGCAATTCCGCCTCTACCGTTGTAATTGTTGTAAACATTTTCTTCGCCGCTGGGATAGTCGAATTCCTTGACTTGTGTCGGTGTCATCACGTTTGTATCTGTGAGGGCACCGTAGTAAATGCGCGGATAGCCGATCGGGAGACTCATCCGAATTCGATCGCTAGTTATATCTAAAGCAGTCTCTCCTTTCTCGGCTGGAACTCCAATATCTTTAACAAAATAATCGGGTAAACCGCCGACACCGACTGTGTTTACGGGAGAAAGAGTAAAGCCGTAACCGTGCGTGTACACCAGATGTTCGTTCACCCAAGTTTGAGCTTCCGGCGCAACTGCTGCATAATCTAGTTCCCGCGCCGCCAGAATTACTTGCTGGCTTTCAGTTTCTCCCTTTTTTGCGGTTTTCTTTTTGATTGTGTAGCGATCGATATCCGCATCAGGAAATGTATAATACGGTCTGATTTGCTGCAACTGTCGGTTGGTTTCCAGCAGTGGCCGTTTGTCCCACAGCCGGATGTTGCTAACAGTCAGTTGATTTCTTTCTAAGTCTTCATATGTAAGTTTCCCGGCTGGATCGAAAGTTTTTATTTCTATTTTTTTGAGGTCAAAAGCTTCTTGAGTAAAGGCAATGCTGCGTTTGATGTACGGCTGTTCTCGCGCTATTTCGTTTGGTCTGACTAGCAGTTGCTGCACAAGTTTTGGCAGCAGCCAACCTCCCAAAACACTCAAAATTATCCACACTAAAATAATCTTTTTAATCAGTTTATTGGGAGTTTTGAATTGCCAAACCTGGTACAGCATCAAAAGTGCGATCGCCCCAGCCAACACGCTCAACAATCCGTAGACGGGCAGCCGCACCGTTACATCAGCGTAATTCGCTCCGTAGGTAACGTCTCCGCGCGAGTACATCAATGCATAGCGCCCCAGGCAGTACCGGAGTGAGGTGGCTAGCATGAAAGCTGCACCTAAGCCGTACAAATGGCGCTGCTGCGATCGCGAAAACCCCAAAAATCTACCTTTACTCAGGCTATCTCCCGACAGCAAATATGTTAAAGCACCAGAGACTAAACCGTACAAAAATACAACTGTCAGCCCTAAGCTTAGCAACTCTAAAATTGGAAAAATAAATACATAAAAGCTAATATTTTGGTTAAAAATAGGGTCGGTTGTATTAAAATTAGTAGGGTGGAAATATTGTAAAACGTTTGTCCAGCGACTGACTGCAACAATCCCGATCGCCACACTGAGAAAAAGAGCGATCGCCCGCAGCCAAAAATCCGGCTTAATTGCCACAGCTAACATTGTGCCCAGCAGCAAGCCCAACTGCCACCGCCCAGAAAATAGCTGTACCAGCCCTGGCTGAATTGACTCAATTCCTAACTTTATGGGCAGTGGAGGCACATTGCCCCCTATACCGAGATAGGTGAAGCTGTTGGCAGCTAACAGCCCGCAGTGAATTACTGTCAAAGTGGCGATCGAACTCAATCCGAATACCGCCAACAGCAGCCAATAAAAAGTAATTTGAGATTTAGCAACAGGTAATTCGTCGTAATTCTTCCCCGTTTTGTTCGCCCAGGGCGAAGCGAATAGCCCCGCCGCCCCCGGCGATTTGATTTCCTCCGCCGGATGTTGCAGGCGGCGCGCCAAAGCCAAATTTCCCAGCAAAAAGGCAGAAGAAACCGTAATTGCGATCGTCCCCAGCAACCCTTGAGTTGTCAGCTTTAACAGCAAAACCTGAAGATATCCCACTTCCTGAAACCAGAAAATTTCTGCCGCAACGCGAGAGGAAAATTCAAAAATTAACCACAGCCCAACAAGCAATAAAATTAATTGATAAATTCGCTTAATAGTCATTAATAATTAGTTAAAAATAGTCATTAGTCAGTAGTCATTAGTCAGTAGTCATTAGTCAGTAGTCATTAGTCATTAGTTAAGAAGAGTCATTAGTTGAGAATAATTGATAATTTTCAACAATAACAAGCGACCAATGACTAATAACATTCGCGAGTGGAGACAGCATTAATGACTAATAACTAATGACCAATGACTAAGGACTAATGACCAGCTAGCTGTACTGCTGATTGACATCCACATCCAAATTAAACAGCGTTTGCAAAGTCTGCATCGCTTGTCTGCGTGCCTCAATATCCTGCTGAGCGCGCAACTGTACCATCGGATCGTGCAAAATTTTATTCACAATCCCCCTTGTTAAAGATTCAATCACATCTTGATGTTTCTCCGAAAATTCAGAGCCCAGACGTGACAAAGCTTTTTCTAACTCTTGTTCCCGAATCAATTCTATCTTATCCCGCAAACAGCTAATAGTAGGAACAGTTTCCAGACTGCGCCACCAGACATCAAAAGCCTCTACTTCCTGTTCCAGCAAACCCTGAGCTTCCATTGCCATTTTGCGGCGGCTTTCGTGATTTTGAGCTACCACTGCTTTCAAATCATCCACATTAAACGACTTGACATGAGCGATTTCCTTCGCGTCCGAATCAACGTTGCGCGGCACTGAAATGTCCACCAACATCAAAGGGCGGTTCACGATTAAAACAGCTTCTAATTTAGCTTTATTTAACAGCGGATCTGTAGCAGCAGTACAGGTAAAAACCAAATCAGAATCTGCAATTACCTGCATCATTTCCGACAGCAGATACAAGTGCAATTGGGCATCTTTAAAGTTATTTGCTAACTCCTGGCCGCCCCGCACGGATCGATTGACGATCGCAATATGGCTCGCCCCTTTCGAGAGCAAATGCTGCACCAAAAGCCGCGACATTTTACCAGCACCGATAATCGCAATGCGGCTACTAGCTAAATGCTGACCTTTCAATTGAGCCAATTCTGCCGCCGCCGAACTGATCGACACCGCACCCGTACCGATGCTAGTTTCGGTGCGAACTCGCTTCCCTGCTGTGAGAGCTTGCTTGAACAAACGCTCTAAAATTCTGCCCACACCTTTGTACTGCTGGGCGAGTTTGTGAGTTTGTTTCACCTGAGCCAAAATTTGTCCTTCTCCCAGCACCAAACTATCGAGGCCCGAAGAAACTCGCATCAAGTGCATCACCGCATCTTCGTGCAGCAAAATAAACAGGTGAGGGCGCAAAGACAGCAAGGGAACTTTGCTGCATTCAGAAAGAAACTGAATCACCTCTCGCACTCCAGGCTCAGACTCGCTGGTAACAATATAAATTTCTAAGCGGTTGCAAGTGCTGAGGATGGCAACTTCTTGAATGTGGGGGTAGCCGCGCAATTGGGCGATCGCGGCTTCAATCTTCGGTTCTGGAATGCTCAGTTTTTCACGAACTTCAACCGGGGCTGTTTTGTGGCTGAGACCTACGACTGCAATATTCATATCTGTGATTTGTCACTATTTATTTCTTACTTGTTAACAGTCACCTGTTATTAGTTCTTAGTTTATCGCTAATTACCAATCACGGGTGACTGTTAACAGCTAACAGTCAACAGTCAACAGCTAACAGTCAACAATCAACAGTCAACAGCCAACAGTTAACCGCTAACTAATGACTAATTCAATTGCAGAGATTTCGGCTGGTCAAACATATGGATAGTATCCACAAACCGAGCTGTTTTCGACTGAGAAGAAATTACCAAACTCTCAGTGCGAGCGCCGCCGCCAAAGAAGCGAACTCCATCCATCAGCGTTCCGGGAGTAATTCCGCAAGCTGCAAACAGAACAGTTTCTCCAGATGCCAACTCTTCAGCATTGTAAATCTTGTCTGGGTCTGTGATACCCATTTCTTTAAGGCGGGCGAGATTGCTCTCTTTGCTTTCACCGATCAAACCAGTTTTGACAACAGCCGGATCGTAAATTAACTGCCCTTGGAAGTGACCGCCCAAGCAGCGCATTGCTGCTGCGGAAATCACACCTTCGGGTGCTGCACCAATACCCATCAGCGCGTGGATGTTGGAACCAGAAAACGCGCAAGAAATCGCTGCCGAAACGTCGCCGTCGCTAATCAAGCGAACTCTTGAACCTGCTTGCCGAATTTCATTAATTAAATCTTTGTGCCGGGGGCGATCCATGACCACTACCACCAAATCTTCAATACTGCGGCCGAGGCAATCAGAGATAATTTTGAGGTTTTCGGTTGGCGTTTTGCGAATATCTACATGATTCTTAGCAGCCGCAGGAGCAGCCAATTTGTTCATGTAGAAATCCGGTGCAGCAAACAAACCACCTTTTTCAGAGATTGCCAAAACTGCCATCGAACCGTTTTGACCGTAAGCAACTAGGTTAGTTCCTTCGCAGGGGTCAACGGCGATGTCAATTTCGATCAATTCATCGATGTTGCAGACATCTTTAGCATCTTCGCGAGTACAAATACCTACTTGTTCGCCAATGTAAAGCATGGGTGCGTCGTCGCGTTCCCCTTCACCGATCACAATGCGGCCGCGCATATGAATTTTGTTCATGCGCTCGCGCATGGCTTCTACAGCCACTCTGTCGGCTTCATCTTTCTCGCCTTTGCCCATCAAGCGAGCGGAAGCGATGGCTGCCTGCTCGACTACTTCGATAATCTCTAAACCGATTACATTGTCCACAAACTTTATTCTCCCAACTTCTGATGCTTGCCTGTGCTCTTTTGCACTCCCAGCCATCAAGTTTATCAGAGGCGGGGATCTCTGCGAGCGTAAGCACTTGCTTTGTTTGTGTTAACTTTTGCTTCTTTCAGACCCGGAGGGGAGATGGGGGAGATGGGGAGATGGGGAAATGGGGAGAGTGGGAGAGTGGGAGAGGGGGAAATGGGGAGAGTGGGAGATGGGGATATGGGGAGAGTGGGAGAGTGGGAGAGTGGGAGATGGGGAGAGTGGGAGATAGGGAGATGGGGAGATGGGGAGATGGGGAGATAGGGAGATGGGGATATGGGGAGAGTGGGAGATGGGGAGATGGGGAGAGTGGGAGATGGGGAGAGTGGGAGAGTGGGAGAGTGGGAGAGTGGGAGATGGGGAGATGGGGAGAGTGGGAGATGGGGAGAGTGGGGACAATTTTCCTTCTTCCCTCAAGCCTCAACATCATCCTTCTTCCTTTAACATTCATCCGTTACATCCGTTACACAATCCGTTGCCGAACTTCCTTCTTTCTTCGCCATCCTTGATTTATCGTAACAGTTGCCTCAGTCTTGAAGTTTTATGATGGTGATAGGAAATCAAATTTTCGACCTAAAATCGGGACGAACTAGACTTTATAACCGGGGAGCAATTAAAAATGATGATGAAAGCCCAAGATATTATGACAACAGAAGTTGTTACCATTCGGGGTTCGGCCACGGTAGCTGAAGCAGTGGCGACGATGAACGAACTTTGCCTGCGCGCGCTAATTGTGGAACGCCGCCACGAACAAGACTCCTACGGTATTGTTACGGAAACCGATATTGTTTACAAAGTAACAGCCTACGGAGTAGACCCGCAAAAAGTCCGCGTTTTTGAGATTATGACCAAACCGTGCATTACGGTGAATCCAGACTTGGGTGTAGAATACGTGGCGAGGTTGTTCGCCAATACTCGCATCCGCCGAGCTCCGGTGATTAAGGATAAGCTGCTTGGCATTATTTCGGTAACAGATATCTTGACAAAAAGCGATTTTGTTGATAAGCCGAAAAGTGTTTTATTTGAGGAAGAAATCGAAAGGGCGATCGCGGATGCTAGAACAGTCTGTTCCCAAAAAGGCGCTACTTCTAGAGAGTGCGCGGTAGCGTGGGACATTGTAGAGGAAATGCAGGCTGAGGCTTCTCACCAGCGATCGATGAAGCTTGAGAAAACGGCTTTTGACGAGTATTGCGAGGAAAATCCCGAGGCGGCTGAAGCGCGGATGTACGACAGCTAATTTAGTCATTAGTCATCAGTCATTAGTTATTAGTTATCAACTCTTATGTATGGATTGATAACTAATAGCTAACGATCGGAAATAGCTTTTTTTAGGCTCGCCTCACGAAAAATAAAAATCTTAAGTGTTTGGCCCAATCATATAAAACACGTTCAGCTTATTCCCATCTAGATCCCGAAAATATCCCACATAAAACCCCGGTAACGTGCCTCTTGACCCCACTGCTCCTTCATCCTTAGCGCCAAGTTCGATCGCTTTGTTATAAACTAAGTTGACTTTTTCTGGACTGTCAACTTGAAGTGCGATCATTACGCCATTACCAACAGTTGCTTCGTTGCCATCAAAGGGTTTTGCAACAGCAAATCCTGGCATCTCTGGAGAAACGCTCCATGCGATAAATCGGTCGAATTCCATGAATCGTTGAGCGCCAATTTCCCCAAGCAAAGTATCATAAAACTTGGCTGCACGTTCAAGATTGTTGGTGCCGACTGTAACGTATCCAATCATATTTTTTCTCCTCTAACTGATGTTAAGATAAAAAAATGTTTGAGCAAATAACAACTGACTTAAACTGATCCTTATAAAACCAAAGCTACAACTCAAACATCATTTTACATCATAACTGACACTATCTCGGTGTTGTCCGCTCCCATCATTTATTGCCGATCGCTAATACATTCGGGAGTGTCTCTACTTGGACTGTTGACGATCGCACTTACCGCCTTTGCTTTCATTGCAGCAGCATAGGGCTTTAACAGCGGCAAAACTTCCTGAGCATTTTTAACAGAAGGATCGAGCCACTCTTCCCAAGCGCTGTCGGGCAAAATCACCGGCATTCGATCGTGGATCGGCTGCACTGTTTCGTTAGCAGCGGTAGTAATTATACTGCAAGATACAATGTTTTCTTTTTCTGGAGACTCCCAATTTTCCCACAAACCGGCAAAAGCAAAAGGTTCGCCGTCTGCCTTTTGAAAATAGTAAGGCTGTTTGTTCTTTCCCTGCTGTTGCCATTCGTAGAAACCGTCAGCGACTATCAAACATCGCCTGTGCTTGATGGCGCTGCGAAAAGCAGGTTTTTCCGCGACAGTTTCCGATCGCGCGTTAATCATCTTGCTGCCTATTTTCATGTCTTTTGCCCAACTTGGAATCAAACCCCAGCGCATAAATTGGAACTGTCGCTGCATTTGCTCTTGAGAAACTGTGACTGTGGCAACTGATTGAGTTGGGGCGATATTGTATCGCGGTTTGATGTCGGGAACTGCCGAAAGTTTGAAGAATTCGGCTATGATTTGACCTGAAGTAGTTAAAGTGTATCGTCCACACATAATTTATAGTTGGTATTAACAAAAAGGTAGATTGGGATTTACCGTTGGGCGGGGCGGGTTTTGGAGATTATTCGTGTTAGGCAAAGATGGTTTGTAAAACCCCACCCTACGAGACATTGCTAAATTGTGGAACATTCGCAGACAACCATTCGGCGCGCAACTTTTCAATAGCTAATTCTTTGAATTTAGCTTCTACTTCAATCCACGGAGCCTGATAATAGCAATTAGGCATTTCTGTAATTAAATCGCTGTGGCGCGGATCGGCAAAAAATTCTCTGCCATTCGATATGTGCACTAATTGCCATTCAGGAACCGACCAACTTGTGCGTGCCGCTGCGAGCATTTCGGCAACGCTGGGATCGTCGTAACTTGCTAAATGTTCGTGAATGACGTGGTGGTGGGCATCAAAAACCATCGGGACTGAGGTATCGAGACAAACTTCTAAAAGTTCTGAGGAACTGTAAGCGTATTCGTCATTTTCAAAAGTTAAGCGCGATCGAATTGATTCGGGTAAATCGCGGATGACTGATGTGAGTTGCGAAGCGCGATCGCCCTTACCGCCGTGAATGTTCATCAGTGCGTAGGGCGATCGGGGTTGTTGCAACATATCTAAGATTAAAGCATGAGTTGCCAGAATTTTAATGCTGTTTGCAACGACATCAGGCTTGTCGGAACTGAGGACAACAAATTGATCCGGGTGGAGTACCAAACGGATGTTGAGGGAAATTGCGCGATCGCCGATTCTCCGCAATTCCTCAGCCATTGAGTGCAGCACTGCTTCCCCCAAATCTGTATCTGCAAAAGGGAAAAGTGCAGAAGTCATGCGATACAATTTAATGTTATTTGCACTGCAGAAATCAATCGCTTTGTCAAGCCGTTTTAAGTTGTCTGTATAAAGCTCGCGCAACACTTTTTCTTGTTCACTTTCGGCAAGCTGTAAAAGTCGCTTCCGCGTGACAGTGCGAAAGCGAACGGCATCGGATGTTGTAATGCAGACTAACCCCAATTCCGGTAATTTGTCCTTTCCCAATACTTGGTTAATCTCGCTCATTTCTCCATAATCCTTAACTTGACTTTTATCCTAAATAGGTTTGTAGTAAGGATTTTAGTCCTTAGTTCGGAAGTTGGGAGGGACTACTCGCGTCTCCCGAAAAAATTGCTATATCTCCTGATTCCCCCCATCTCCCCTTAACAATCAACTCCGCAAACGACCAGAACGCAAAATGCTAATAATCAACCAAAAACCCAAAAAACTCGCCGCCCCAAACAAACCGTTGCTCAGAAAAGATAATTGAGCAGTTTGCGCGTTAGAAGAAATAATTGCCGCCCCCACAATCAGCGAACCTACGACAATACTAAAAGAAAGTCTGTTCGCAGAATCACCCAAAGTTCGGCGCAACGGATCGAGTTCTTTTATGCTCAAGTTCCACTTCAAAGTTTCCGAAGTCACCCGCTCTAAAAGCACTTCCACCTGTCGCGGAGATTGCAAAGACAAGCTTTTCAGATCCAGGGCAGTTCTCAGCAAAGCTTGCACCGGGTCATCTCCCAACAACTGACGCCGAAACATATCGGTCATCAGCGGTTTTACCTGCTCTACAATATTGAATCTTGGATTGAAAGAACGTGCCAACCCTTCCAAATTAGCTAGAGTTTTTGCGTATAAACCGAGATTACTTGGCAGCCTAATTTTATTGTTTCTGGTAATTTCCAGCACTTCATAAAATATTTCCGATAAGTTCATTTGCGACAAGCTAACATTATAATACTTTCGCAGCATTCGAGCCAAATCGTTTTCGAGAATAGCTAAACTTTTAGGCTGAGCAAATTCTGCCATTTCTAATGTTAATTGAGCGCATCGCTGAGCGTCTAAATCGACAATTGCCAGCAACATTTCTGTCAAATTCTGCTGGGTGCGCGGATCTAATCGGCCGACCATGCCGCAGTCTAGCAGGGCAATCCGACCGTCTTTGAGATAAAATAAATTGCCGGGATGCGGGTCTGCGTGAAAGAATCCGTCGATGTATAACTGCTGGAAGAAAACGCGGCAAAGTAGCGTTGTAATTTCTTCGCGTTCGGCATTTATATCTCCTTTGTGTCCAACTCCTTGCAAATCGCCTAATAAAATCGGTACTCCGTTCAGCCATTCCATTACTAAGAGTTTTTTGGTGGTCAACTCCCAGTTGATTTCTGGTAGAACAACTTGTTTTGGGTCGAACCATTTACTTTTAGATAAATTGCGGCGCAGTTCGTCGGTGTAGCTGGCTTCTTGAATGAAGTCTAGTTCTGCACGCAGGGCGATCGCAAATTCTTCGGCTAGGGCGACAATATCGTATTGTTGACCGAATTCTGTGAGCATGACAAGTTCGGCCAAACCTCGGAGTACGGCGATGTCTTGTTCGATGACAATATCTATACCGGGGCGCTGAACTTTCAGGGCGACTTCGCGGCCGTCTTTTAAGGTAGCTTTGTGGGTTTGGGCGATCGAACCTGCGGCGATGGCTTGAGTGTTAAATTTGGCGAAGGTATCTTCGAGAGATTGTTTGAGTTCTTTGCGGACGATAAATTCTACTTCCGACCACGGTACGGGCGGTACTTCCGCTTGTAGGGTGGAGAGGGTTTCGATGTAGGCGGCCGGCAAAAGGTCGGGACGGGTACTCAGCAATTGTCCCAATTTGACAAAAACTGGGCCTAATTCTACCAGGATGTTGCGGAGAACAGCGGGAGTTGGGAGACTGGGTGCGTCGGTTTTGCGGCCGGTTAGGAGGCTTTTCATGTAGTCCCAACCGTTGCGGAAGACGACCTCTAGGATTTCTCCTTTGCGAGAAGTGTTTTGAACTAGGCTGAACAAGGGGCCTCCTGGTCGATCGACTTTGGTAGCAATATAACTACTAGGATAGCGCTGTTAACCAAGCTGACCATTGTCTTGAGGAATAAATTGGGCGAAAGGGTGGGAATGGGCGCAATTTCTGAAGAGGGATAGCTGCGCTGCGCCTACTTTGGGGTGTGGGGGAGGGCGATCGGTTTTTGGCCGTAGCATTAATCCTCATGTTAATATACAGTTAAAGCAGACATGATATTTTTATGATTAAATTTATTGAGTTTAAAAGTTGTGTCAAAAACTTGAATAAGTAAGTTATTACCAGCCAAATTTTTAATGTGTTTCAAACCCTATAAAAAACATGATTGCCATCCAATCTCCTGCAACCTCGATCGAATTATCCATCAACTTAACTGACGAGCAATTTTTTCAGCTTTGTCAGAACAACCGCGATTATCAATTTGAACGTACAGCATCAGGGGAATTAATTATTATGTCACCAACAGGCAGTGAAACTAGCATACGTAATGCCGATTTAACATCTCAACTTCGAGTCTGGAACCGTGAAACTAAACTGGGAGTTGTATTCGACTCTTCTGGAGGCTTTAAACTTCCCAATGGGGCCGATCGCTCTCCTGATGCCTCTTGGGTCAAAAAAGAACGCTGGGATGCTTTAACACCGGAACAAAAAGACAGTTTTGCTCCTTTGTGTCCAGATTTTGTGGTCGAGTTGCGCTCGAAGACTGATTCGTTGAAAAAGCTGCAAGAGAAAATGCAAGAATATATAGATAACGGTGCGAGATTGGGTTGGTTAATTGACAGGCAAAATCGGCGGGTAGAAATTTATCGCCCCGGTCAAAGTGTGGAAATTCTCCAAAATCCTGCTACTGTGTCGGGGGAAGATGTACTGCCTGGTTTTGTGTTGGATTTAGCAGAAATTATGTAAATAGTTGACAGATGCGAGTTGCGTCACTAAAATTTCCTAGGTTCGTAGTAAAGACTTTAGTCTTTCTGGCTTTATTGAGTAAGAAAAAACTGAAGTCCTGACTACGAACCTGTTTTTTTATTGCGGTGCCGCCCTTTACAACAAATCTTTCAATTTGTCATCTTCTCCCAACACTTTGATGACCTGTTTAATCTCCTGCGTCCTGTCCTTTTTCACAATTAACGTCACATTCCCATCCCTGACAACTACCACATCTTCTAAACCAATGGTGACAATCACTTCATTGTCATCCGCTGCATAAAATATGCTTTCCTTGGTATCAATTCCGACGTGTTTTGCTAACTCGACATTCGGCTTGTCGCCTTGCAGCAAACGCCCGATCGCATTCCAATCTCCCAAATCGTCCCAGCTAAAGCTCACAGGCAAAACACAGGCTTTTTGCGTCTTCTCCATCAGCGCGTAATCAATGCTAATTTTCGGCAATTCGGAGTAAGCAGCAGCACCTTTTGCTTCCAAAGCTGCCATCATTTCCGGTACATGATTTCGCAATTCTGTCAAGACTGTGCCGACTCGAAACACAAAAATTCCGCCGTTCCAACTAAACTTGCCGCTGGCTACAAATTCTTCAGCAGTTGCGCGATCGGGCTTTTCGGTAAATCTCGCCACCCGGTACGCCGGAAAACCGCCAAAACTGCCAATTTCCTCGCCTTGTTCGATGTAGCCGTAACCAGTAGAAGCATAACTCGGTTTGACACCCAAAGTGGCGATCGCATCCTGATTTCTCGCCAAATCCGCCGCCGCCTCCAAAGTCTTGACAAACTCCTGCGGTTCCCCAATCCAGTGATCCGCCGGGAAAAAACCAACAACCGCATCCTCACCGTAACGCTTCGCAGTTTCTATAGCAGTCCAAGCCACCGCCGGCGCAGTATCCCGGCCCTGGGGTTCCGCCAGCAAATTCTCTTGAGGTAAAAGCGGCAACTGTTCCCGCACCCCGTCGGCCAACATTTCCGACGTTACCACCCACAAATCCTCCCAAGCGTTACCTAATTCCAAAAGTCTTTCTGCAGTAGTCTGCAGCAAACTCTTACCGCTACCGTCGAGACTCAAAAACTGCTTGGGCCGCTGCTTGCGACTCAACGGCCAGAAACGTTCGCCTTTACCGCCGGCTAGAATCACAGGAATTAAGGTTCTACTCATTATTGAAAGTTTAAACAGTTCACATCTATTTTGCCTCGATATCCAAAGGCTGTTTGTAAAGAATTACTGAGAAAGATTGACTGTTGAGTGTTGAGTGTTGACTGTCTCGCTATCAACCTTGTGATTGCCCACATTTTTCAACCCGCATTGCCTCTCTTGTGCTTAACCGCGCGATCGATTTTGCCGCTCTCAAAACCAAGCAAATCAGCGCCCTCAAAAATTGTTACAGTCAAAAAAGCCATATCCAGAGCGCACAATCAATTGAATTCGAGTGTTTCTTTTCTCCCTAACACCCTAAGCTGTCCTGCATCTAGATTGTGTGTGGCAATTCACCCCGATAGCTGCGCGATGTTATACCAACTTGATAAAGTGTCACTACAAATACGAGTTTTGCTTTAAGCTGTTCGGGATTTAAAAGAGGATAGTAAGATGCGGAGCGTACATAAATATTTCCCAAATAACGTAGCATAAAATTTGAAAAATGGTATAATTGAGCGCCGAGACTAAAAACGGATGCCGATCGCGACCACCGCCGTGGAAAGATCAAAATTTTAAAGCCTAGTTCAACCTCTATTCCTCTGTGGAGTAAATCGAAAACGGAAAATCGACCGAGGGCGATCGCAGATACTTTCTTAAGTTGCACGCGGAAACCATAAAAAACTTTAAAATAAAAAAATACTGCCGTCAAATTCACCTTCTCGGTCAGCGCCTGGGAATGCCAATTACCAACACCATCTCAACTTTGATTCAAGCCGAAACACTAGAACTATTAGAATGGCCGCGCCTGTGTCAGCACTTGGCTACCTTCGCGGCTACCAAACTCGGCGTCGCCGCCGCCCTCGACCTCCAAATCCCCGAAACTCAAGCTCAGACAGCCGAACTCAAGGCGCAAACTGAAGAAGCTTATCAGTTAGAAAGCCGTCCTGGCGGTGCTTTGAGTTTTGAAGGAATCCAAGACATCGGCAGTGTCCTGCAGCGAGCCGAACTGCAAGGTTTACTCGGCGGCGAAGAATTGCTGGCAATTGCTACCACCCTCGCGGGGGCGAGGCAATTGCGCCGGATCGTTGACTCTGCAACGGATGTGCCGATACTCAAAGAATTGGCTTCCCAATTGCGGACTTATCCCGAAATCGAGCAAGAAATTCATCGGTGTATAGACGATCGCGCTCAAGTAGCAGACAGAGCCACTCCTAAATTAGCAGGAATTAGAGTTCAAATGCGACAGTTGCGCGATCGCATTTATCAAATACTCCAAGGCATTTTGCAGCGACAATCCAACGCCGTCCAAGAACAAGTAATTACCCAAAGAAGCTCGCGCTTTGTCATTCCCGTCAAAGCTCCCCAAAAAGATGCCATACCAGGCATCGTTCACGACTCCTCAGCCAGTGGCGCAACACTGTATGTAGAACCCCACAACACAGTCAATCTCAACAACCAAATGCGGCAGTTGCTCCGGCAAGAACAAGCCGAAGAAGAAGCAGTTCTCCGCGCCCTCACCGAGCAAGTCGCAGCAGTAAAACCAGATTTAGACAGATTGTTGGTGGTAGTGACAACTTTAGATTTAGCAGCAGCTAAAGCGCGTTACGGTTTTTGGTTGCAAGCAAACCCGCCGAAATTTATCGAATTGGCAGAGCCAGAATTACCACCCAAAAATCCCGAAAAAGTAGATGAGGAACAAGAGGAACAGCAAGTAGAGGAGGAAAACTTAGCAAAAACTCAATCGTTAATTCCCAATTTGCGATCGCCAATCACCCTCCGCCAGTTGCGCCATCCTTTATTAGTTTGGCAGCAGCAATACGAGCAAGGCTTTGCAGTTGTACCCGTCGATTTAACTATCAACCCGCACATCCGCGTCGTCGCCATCACCGGCCCCAACACCGGCGGCAAAACAGTCACCCTCAAAACCTTGGGATTAGCAGCTTTAATGGCAAAAGCCGGAATGTTTGTCGCCGCCCGCGAACCCGTAGAATTGCCTTGGTTCGACAACATTCTTGCCGATATAGGTGACGAACAATCCTTGCAGCAAAGTTTGTCTACTTTCTCCGGCCACATCCGCCGCATCAGCCGCATTTTAGAAGTTTTGACTAATAAATCGCAGGGGGAAAGTGCAGGAGAAGAAGAAGGAGAAGAAAATTCCCAATTCCCAATGCCCGATGCCCAATTCCCGATGCCCACCCTTCGACTTCGCTCAGGGCAAGATGCCCAATTCCCAATTCCCAATTCCCAATTCCCAATTCCCAATTCCCAATTCCCAATTCCCAAATCTTTAGTTTTGCTAGACGAAGTAGGAGCGGGGACAGACCCCTCAGAAGGCAGTGCATTGGCGATCGCCCTATTGCAATATCTCGCCCAACATTCCCTATTAACAGTTGCAACCACCCACTTTGGCGAACTCAAAGCCCTCAAATATCAAGACTCCCGCTTTGAAAATGCCTCAGTAGAATTTGACGACAATTCCATGCAGCCAACCTATCGCTTGCTGTGGGGAATTCCCGGACGTTCAAACGCCCTCACCATTGCCAAAAGACTCGGTTTGCTAGCATCCATAGTCGATGAAGCTCAAACCTATGTAGGCGGAGCTTCTGCCGACGTCAATCAAGTGATTGCGGGACTCGAAGCACAGCGCCGCAAACAGGAAACCAAGGCCAGAGAAGCAACTCAACTGCTGCACCAAACCGAAAAACTGCACAAAGAAGTTTCTCAAAAAGCAGCGGCTTTGCAAGAGCGGGAGCGAGACTTAAAAATTGCTCAGGAAGTGGCGGTAAACGAGGCAATAGGCACGGCAAAATCAGAAATTGCTCAAATCATCCGGCGCTTGCAGTCGGGCGACAAAACGGCTCAAAATGCCCAATTGGCGACAGATACCTTAAATCAAATTTCCCAAAAACATCTGCCATCAAGGCAACAACCGGCGAAACCAAAACCGGGTTTTATGCCAAAAGCGGGCGATCGCATCCGCATACCCAGCCTCGGCCAAACCGCCGAAGTCCTCAGCGGCCCCGATGCTAACGAAGAATTGAGCGTGCGGTTTGGGATCATGAAAATGACCGTCAAACTGGCAGAAATTGAATCCCTCGACGGTCAAAAACCTGAAACCAAAGCTCAACTAGCCAAGGTAGCAGCCCAAGCCCAAGCAATCGCTACGGCTAAAGCTAAGCAAGCAGCGGCGGAACCTGCAAAACCCAATCCCGAAATTGCCATTCGCACTGCTAATAATTCGATCGACCTCCGGGGTGCGAGAGTCTCAGACGCGGAAATCGAAATCGACAGAGCACTTTCCAAAGCAGTGGAATACGGCGTGCTGTGGATAATTCACGGCAAAGGTACGGGACAGTTACGGCGCGGGGTGCACGAATTCCTCGCTACTCACCCGCAGGTTTCCCGCTTCGAGCTCGCCAGTCAAAAAGAAGGAGGTGGAGGCGTGACGATCGCTTATTTACATTGATTTCGGTCACTTTGCGGCCTAGGATGGTTGGGGGTGAAAATTTATGGGTTTTTGGGGTTGCGCTCGATCGAACTTGCAACCGCAACCTTCGACTAGCAAAATTCGTCAAACAATAGAATTGCCGGAATCAAAACAACGAGTTATGGAGAAAAACTAACAGATTATGCTGTTGTCCGGCGGCCGCAAACCCGTCAACACCGCATACCTGTTAGGATATTCAGCCTCAACCAGTCTTATTTCCCGTGCCCAAGCCATGCGCTCCACCGTAAAGCCCTCCGCTCCCACAAACCAAACAGGTTCATCTCCCAACTGGGAAGAATTGACCCAAAAAGCACCAGAACCCACCCAGTTGGACAACATTAAAGCCCAACTGGATTTAGTGCTGTTAGCCCTAGAAGCACTCGCACAAATTGGTTCAGACGCGATGCTCAAAGTAGCAGCCGAACTGAATTTAGAGCCAATGGTAGCCGATCGCGTGGCATTGTGGCGGCTGCGCCAATCTAACCCGCTGCGGAAAGGCCAGGGAGGGCGCAAAAAACTAGATGTGGAAGAAGCTCGATCGCTCGTTTTGATCGGCTGTCATTTAGCAAAACAGCACCAAGCTTTAATCCGCCGCGCCGTCGCTTTGCTAGAACAAATGGCAGAGCAAAACCGCGAACCTCATACAGTCGCTTTGCTAGGAGATTATATTGACAGGTTCAGCAACACCTATGCCGATCGCATGGAAGATGCAGAAAACCTATCGGCACAAGAACTAACTAACCTAGCCCTCAAACTCCTGATAGATTTGCTATTTTACAGCAGTCCCGGCGGTCACAGACGGCTCTGGCTAGCTTTGTTAGACCGCGCTAAGAATTAAACAACAGTCAACAGCCAACAGTCAACAGTCAACAGTCAGCAGTCAACAGCCAACTGTCAACAGTCAACAGTCAACAGCCAACAGCCTTTCAGCTATGATTCGCAAACGGTACACGCCCCCTACTTGCACGCTGGAAATAACAGCCAAAAGTTCGCCTCTATCTCGCTGGGCCGGCAAACCCGTATTTAAATCTTTAAATTTCGAGTTGCGGCTCGACGACCCCAGACTACCAGATACCGAACACGTTACTCTCAGGGGCGATCGCGCTCAACTCGAAACCCTCCACGAAGCAGTCAGCAACTACGTCCAAAACTTGCTGGGCGAATCCCGCGATTGGGAAAGCAACCTCAACTCCCAAAAAAGCCTAACCGCAAGCGATCCAGACTCGCCAGAAGTCGCGCGCCATGTCGTTACATTCGATCGACCAACCAACACATCCGAACCCGGAACCATCGCCCCAAACACTTCCTACCTGCCAGTTGGGCCCCGCCTAGAACCTCGCGGCTTGCTCGCCCACAACTTATTTTTAGGCACTTTAACCCCCGCAGAATCCGGGCCTGCAGTACACCTAAGCACCCTGCAACTGTTTGACTTAGCCACAGCATTAGATGACTGCGCCGCCGAAGCCATCGCCCTCCCCAACCTCAACCGCCAGCGCGGACGATCGCCCTCAGCAGCCGGACTCAAAGTAGCAGCCCTGCTGGTCGCTAGCGCCGGCCTGACGACAGGAATTATCAAAATGCTCGATCGACCCCCCACCGCCTCACAAACCGCCTCAGCCCCCGCCAATCCCCAATCGATCGCCAATTCACGACAGCCCCAGCTAGCTGCCGGCGCATCCCCCAGCCCAATTCCTGCCCCAACCACATCCCCCACCGCATCCCCAACACCAGGCTTACCCCCCCTACCGCCCCCGCCCATCAACACCGCCGTCACCCCCAGCCCCAGCTTGCCCCCCATCGCCCCCGCCCCAGCACCAACCACCAACAAACCCAGCCCCATCCAGCAGCCAGCCCTGCTATTTCCCCCCAACAGCAGCGCACCAGCCACCTCACAGACCGCCCCAGCCCTCCCCCAAGGGCAAATCATCACAATTCCCGCCCCCTCAGAACAGCCAAATTCCGTCGCCAAAATACCCGCAACAGTACCCTACCAACTCCCTCCCATACCCCCCAGACTAGCTCCCGCCGTACCGCCCCCCCTTCCCCCCTCCCTGTCCGCTTCCAGAATTCCCGTGCCCCCCCTGCAACCATTCCCCCCCCTCCCCAAGCCAATTCTCCCCCCCGCCAGTACCGAACTCCCACCCCTTGAGGACACCCAACCCCAAGCCGAGTCCGCAGACAACAATCAAGCAGCAGCGAGCAAAAAAAATCGCACTTTATTTGATACAATTCCTCAAGTTTCAGAAGCTAGAACTTACTTTGAAGAACGCTGGAAGCCGACCGAAGGAATGGAACAAACTTTGGAATACAGCCTGCAGATCGACGAAAACGGGTCAATTAAAACTATTGTGCCGATGGGAAAAGCAGCATCCGATAATATCGAACAAGTTAATATGCCCTTAGTCGGCGAGCCCTTTGTTTCTCCCGTTTCCAACGGAAAAATCCCGAAAATCCGAGTAGTTTTGAGACCTAACGGTCGAGTACAAACATTTTTAGAAGAGACTGATTAAACCCTCTAACCAACATTTTATAGCTTGAAAAATAAGGTTGATTGCCAATGTTAAGCGGATACAAAAAAGATAGATTTTTAGGTGTGACGGCCAGCACCAGCCTGTTGACAGTAGCTTTAGTTTGTGCTGCAAACATTTCTTTGCCAGTGCGGGCAGAATCACCTGTAAAAAATATCTTAGTTCAAAATACAGGAGCCAATGAATATTTTCAGCAAGGCTTAAGTTTGGCTGCCAAACAAGATACAGAAGGTGCAGAAGCAGCCTTTCGCAGAGCAATTCAAATCGACCCTAATTTAGCCGAAGCTTACGCTAACTTAGGTAGCCTTCTAGCCAATCAAAACAAACTAGAAGAAGCAGTTCCCAATTTTCAAACCGCAATTCGTCTCAAACCGAATGTCCCAGAATTTCATTATATGTTTGGGCAAGTTCTCTACGCACAAGATAAAGTATCAGATGCAGTAGAATCATTTAAAAAAGCCAGAGATTTATTGAAAAAGCAAGGCAAAACTCAAGAAGCAAATTCACTCGAACGAGTTATCAAAAACATAACAAAGTAACTCATCTGCGGTGGGTGCCGCACAGCAAGCCCCAATTTACCATTTTTATTTTCGCACCTAACTGATTATTCCGGGCGATCGCAGTTGTGTATGCTTTCTCAAAAATATTTTGTTTGATTGACAGCAAACAGATGAGAGCAACCTCTAACTGGAAGGAAGAAAATGCCCCTAACGAACAGTCTTCTTTTAATTTCTCCTTAAAAAGGAGAGGCTTTAAACCAATTATTTCTGGTAAAATACCAAGATAGCGGTTTTGAGTTGACTGAAGTACAGAGTCGGGTAGAAAAACAGCATTACCGCGTCCTCTATTTCATCAGATTTAAAACTGCTATATTAATTTTTTCGTTCTCAAAACACAACTGTCTCTACTTTATGAATACCACATCGCCTTACGGTTCTTGGAAATCTCCCATCACCTCAGATTTAATTGTTTCGGGAACTGTCGGACTCGGACAAATTGCTATGGACGAATCGGATATTTACTGGGTAGAAGGACGACCGTCGGAAGCCGGTAGAAGTGTCATTGTGCGGCGCACTCCAGACGGTAAAATAACTGATGTAACGCCCCAGCCTTTCAACGTTCGCACTCGCGTTCACGAATACGGCGGCGGTTCGTTTGCAGTAGCCGGCGGTGTGGTGTATTTCTCTCATTTTGCCGACCAACGTATTTATTGTCAAGCATTAGATTCTCAACCAGAACCTCTCACACCTGCTGCTAAGAATTGCTACGCAGATATGATTGTTGACCTGCAAAGAAATCGCTTGATTTGCGTGCGCGAAGACGGTGCCGGTGAGGGGGAATCTGTCAATACTATTGTTAGCATTAATTTAGATAACGGCGAAGATATTCAAATCTTAACTCAAGGTAACGATTTTTATGCTTCTCCTCGTTTGAGTCCCGATGGTTCTCGACTTTCCTGGATTTCTTGGAACCATCCAAATATGCCGTGGGATGGGACAGAATTGTGGGTAGCAGAAATTAAGAGTGGCGGTTCTTTAGGCGAAAAATATTTAGTAGCTGGTGGCGCTGACGAGTCGATTTTTCAACCGGAATGGTCGCCCGATGGAGTTTTGTATTTTGTTTCTGACAAGTCGAACTGGTGGAATTTTTACAGAACTGTTAATCTCAGCTTGCAAGAAAAACCAGAAGTCGAACCTCTGTGTGAAATGGCGGCTGAATTCGGTCTTCCTCAGTGGGTTTTTGGAATGTCTACCTATGCGGTGGTTTCCGAAAGCAAAATTATTTGTACCTACACTCAGCAAGGTAAGTGGCATTTAGCCAGTCTCGATTTGGCGACAAAGCAGCTAACAACAATTGAGCTGCCTTATACTGATATTTCGTCGGTGAAAGCGCGGGGAGAAACTGTGGTTTTTCTGGCGGGTTCGCCTACTGAATCTACTGCTATTGTTAAATTAAATTTAGCAAGTGGCGAACGGAAAATTTTACGAAAATCGAGCGATTTAAGTATCGATTCTGGTTATCTTTCTGTACCGGAAATGCTAGAGTTTCCCACGGAAAACGGTATGACTGCTTTCGGCTTTTTCTATCCCCCGAAAAATCAAGATTTTGCTGCACCTGCGGGTGAAAAACCGCCACTGGTTGTCAAAAGTCACGGCGGCCCAACTGCTGCTACTTCTAGCGGCATGAATTTGAGAATTCAATATTGGACGAGTCGCGGTTTTGCTGTGCTTGATGTTAATTACGGCGGTAGCACTGGTTACGGTAGAGAATACAGAAGAAGATTGCAAAATAGTTGGGGAATTGTTGATGTTGATGATTGCGCTAATGGTGCTAAATATTTAGCTGCAAAAAATTTGGCTGATGGCGAGAGAATGGCGATCGCCGGTGGCAGTGCAGGGGGGTACACGACTTTGTGCGCTCTGACCTTCCGGGATGTGTTTAAGGCCGGTGCTAGCTATTATGGGGTTAGCGATTTGGAGGCTTTGGCTACTGATACTCACAAGTTTGAGGCGCGCTATCTCGATGGATTAATTGGGCCTTATCCAGAACGCAAAGATTTGTATGTAGAACGTTCTCCGATTCATTCTGCTGAACGTTTATCTTGTCCGGTAATCTTTTTTCAAGGATTGGAAGATAAGGTTGTTCCGCCGAATCAAGCGGAAATGATGGTAGAGATATTGAAAGCTAAAGGTTTGCCGGTTGCTTACGTTACCTATGAGGGGGAACAGCACGGTTTTCGCCGCGCTGAAAATATTAAGAGAACTCTTGATGGGGAGTTTTATTTCTATTCCCGGGTGTTTAAGTTTGAGTTGGCTGAACCGGTGGAAGAAGTGCCGATTTACAATCTTTAGAAAAAGTTAAGTTTGCAGTTGTTTTGTTGGCGCTTTAACGCAACTGCAAAGGACGGCATAATTTGCACATATTGAATGTGATTTAGTTCACAAATTCTGTTGGTTGCTGTCACAAGTTTTGGCTGTTTGGTGTCACTGATTTTAAGGAGATTTACATAGAAACTATGAAAGTGCGATCGCCCTCTGTGACTGCAGATAAAGTGCGATCGCCCTAGCGTCAAGTTGAGAGTCAATCTCTATGCAAACTCCTGTCAGCCTGATTCCATCTGCTTTGGGCGAGCTGTTCGCCGAAGTGAATTATAATGGCTACATTACTTTGGCCGATCGCTACGGTTTGATGGCCGCTATTTTTGACGAGACTTTGACGGAGGAAGAGAGACGCTCGATAGATCGCATCCTGCGCTCTGTGTGTCGGGGTAGGATAAAATTAGTTAACGAACTGTCTGCGATCGGATGCAGATAATTTTTCTTAACGGTAATCTTAAAAATCTCCATCATCAAAAAAGTCCTAATTGTCTCGTAATTGGGAATTCGATCGAGGAAACACTTTTTAATTTGTTCTGTCAGGGACGCAGAAACCGGGTTGATGGGCGAAAATACACAGGTTATAGCCTTTAATCCCGGTTTCTTTGGTATTGATGGTATTGATGCGTCCTGGACTGTTTCGATCTAGTTTGGCGCACGAATTATAGCGGTAGGGTGCTTGTGGCGCACCTTACATATACAAGTTTTGCCTGAGTTTCAACAAGTTTAACCTGCAGGTATAGCAGTCCTAAATCAGTCGCAAAATCGATCGATACCAGAATCCTTGTAGTGCGATCGTCTTGCTCGCGTATAATGCAAGCAAATCATTTAGGATTGCTATATAGCTGTAGTGAACTGCAACTTGCTCAAACTTTCTTCAGCTTGAAACTCCATCTGATAGGTGAGTGCCGGAGGAATCCCGAGCACGCAGCATGGAAAATTATTACCTAGTTCCTTAATCAGCCGGTGTTTGCCAGAATTGCACCCCAAAAACAGTAAGTTTGCAGATTCTAACTCTACCACATTTCTCAGTTCTGTAGCAACCCGCCCGATGCACAAATGAGCTTTGAATAAACCGCGCCATTCTTGGGCCAAACAGCGGGCTTGCCACAGCAACATATCTGCTACCTGGTACTGATTATTTTGACCGAAAATTGCTCGGAAATAAGGCGGCTCGATCCAAGTTGTTCGCCGAGATGCCGATTGGATTTCGGCTGGGGGTAAAACGATCGCAGGCGCTGCACAATGAAAGGCGGATATTTCCTCTAAAGCTGACCTTTTTGGCTTCGCAGCCCCGGCATTTGTCGCAGCAAAATTGCCAGTATCTTCGCCGTAACTGTTGGGCGCTTCGTCGAGCACGTAGACGACTTGCACCGTGACTTCTTTAGTTGTTACTAAACGAGTTTGATGCGCCATCCAAAGGGTAATATCCAGTGCAGTTTGACTTTTGGGAGAATTGTTGTAACCGACAATAAAATTGATAGCTTTTGCCGAATTTGTAGATTTTGATTTTTGAGAAACAGGCACTTTTGGCTCCGGCAGCAACACCATGTCTTCCGCTAAGTTTTGGTATCCCAATGCACTTTCAAAACGGGCTAAGATTGTTTTGAGATTCACAGGCTTGACCTCTGTTAAGTGAATTGTTTTGTCTGTTCGTTGGCTGTTATTCGTCTTGAGTAAAGTAGCGATCGAGAAAATTCAAAGCATAGTTGCGAAGTTCGTAATACTCCTGAGATTCCCGCAACTCTTGGCGATCGCGCGGATGCGAAAAAGGCACTGCCAAAATCTCCCCTATCGTCGCCGCCGGGCCGTTTGTCATCAGCACAATGCGATCGGACATATAGATAGCTTCGTCCACATCGTGGGTAATCATCATTACAGCTTGTCTGTGATTTTCCCAGATATCCAGTACCTGTTTCTGCAACTTGCCGCGAGTCAGAGCATCGAGCGCTCCAAACGGTTCATCCATTAATAACATCTTCGGACGAAGTGCCAAAGCTCGCGCAATCCCAACCCGCTGTTTCATGCCCCCTGAAATTTGATCGGGATATTTATCTGCTGCTGCTGTTAAGTTTACCATTGCTAGGTGTTCGTTGACCAGGCTAATCTTCTCGGCGCGGCTGAGATTTTGCAAAACTTCATCAACTGCTAGCCGAATATTTTCCCGCACCGTCAGCCACGGTAGCAATCCGTAGTGCTGAAATACCATCATGCGCTCGGCTCCCGGTTTACGAATTTCTTTGCCTTGAAGTGTCACCATTCCCGCACTTTGTTTTTCCAAACCTGCCACTATTTTCAGCAGCGTTGATTTGCCGCACCCGGAGTGACCGATTACCGAAATAAATTCGTTTTCTCCAATACTTAAGTTGATATTTTCCAGAACGCTAAATTCCTTGCCGTCCGCACTTTTGTAGGACTTGAACAAATTGTTTATTTCCAGAAACTCTGATTGGCTGTTAACTTGGTCGTTGGTTGGGGTAGATTTAGAAGTGGATTGAGTCACGGTATTCTCCTAAAAAGTTGTAAAGGGTTAATTTTAATTTATTCTGATTCTGGTTGTGTAAGCGGTAAGGTGCTGCACGCATAACCTAATTATGTAGGGTGCGGCCTAAGCACCGGTGCTTGTGCCGCATCCTACTTGGGATTCTGCCTTAGCTTTTGCGCCCAAGACTGGAGAAATTAAGACTGAAAAAAAGATTGAGGGCGGTTGGCTCTAATTTCAAAACTATTCAAATAACCCACCGGATCGCTTGGATCGAATGCCTTTTTATCAATAAAAAGTTCCGCAGGTTCCACTTGGTAATCCTCCTTGGGACAATCGATCGCCATTTCGGCCACAATCTTGCGGTAAAGGTCGGTTCTCCAAGCTTTTTTAGCTAATTCATCAGCATTTTTGGGCACTTTTTTAATCTGTCCCCAGCGAGCGGCTTGAGTCATCAGCCACAGACTCTGAGATTGCCACATAAATGTTGAATGATTTCCCGGTATTTGAGGTAAATTCTTAGGAATGTCATAGAAAATAGTTGCATCTTCCGATTGTATGGTGCGGTCTTTTCCGTCAAACCCTCCATAGTTGTATTCCCCTACTATTGCCGGCCGCGTAAATTTGTCGATCGCCCCTTTTTTCGGTTTCGCCCCCGTAAACGATCGCTCAGTCAGCAGCGCCGCTATTTCATTGCGATTTTCCGGGTGGCTGCAATACTGACAAGCTTCCACCATTGCCTTAACCAGCGAGTAATAAGTCTTCGGATTTTCCTCAATGAACGATTGCATTACTCCCAAAAGGCGATCGGGATGTCCCAGCCAAACTTCCTTGCCTTGGGCAAAGGTAAAACCCACTCCCGAATTGCCTTGAATTGCCCGCGTATTCCAAGGTTCGGCCACCATGTAAGCCTGCATCGCCCCGATTCTCATATTCGTTACCATTTGAGGCGGCGGCACAATAATTACCCGAAATTCTTTGAACGGATCGACACCGGCTGCCGCCGATATGTAGCGGACAAAGTATTCGTAAATCGCCGAACTCAAGACAACAGCCCAGACTTTATTTTCTACAGGTTGACTATCAAAAAAACCTCGAAATTGTTTGCCAAATTCTTCTAAATTGCCGTTGTATTCGTGCCAGGGGCGCAAGCCGAAATCCCACATCGCTTTGCTCATCGTCATCGCGTTACCGTGGCGGTGAATTGTCATTGCCGCGCACATGGGTGCGTGACGCGCTCCTTCGGCACCGATGCGGGCGTTGGTGACGGCGCCGGATACCACTGGGGAAGCATCGAGTCGCCCGAAAATCAGGCCGTCGCGGGAGGTGGCCCAGCTTGCTTCGCGGTTGAGTTTGACGTTTAAACCGTATTTGCGGAAAAATCCTTTTTTCCAGGCGATCGCAAATGGTGCACAATCGTTAACCGGCACGTATCCTACGGTTAAATTTGGTTTTTCTAAGGTTCGGGAATCGACGAGCGGCTTTACCGCTTCCGCTTCTTCAGTGAGTCCTTTTGCCGATCGATCCGCGCTAATTCCACAAGCAGATAAAGCCGTACCCGCCGCCGCCGCTCCCATTCCTTGCAAAAACTCTCGGCGATTCCATTCATTGGAAAACTTGTTGCTCATATACAGTTGATAGTTGACAGTTGACAGTTGATAGTTGATAGTTGCAGGGTGCGTCGCCACCAACCATCACACACAAAAATCGACCATCGATGAGCAGCGACGCACCTTACAGTTGACAGTTGATAGTTAACTGTTCGCTGCTGACTAATGACTAATGACTAATGACTAATGACTAATGACTAATGACTAATGACTCTCGATAGATCGATGTGTCACCAATTCCTGAACTTTGCCAACCCCCCAATCGAGCAACAATCCAGTTAAGCCAATTACAAACACCGCTAAAAATACCGAACTCAGATTCAAACGGCTCCACTCATCCCACACAAAAAAGCCAATTCCCACACCGCCTGTCAGCATTTCCACCGCCACAATCACCAGCCAAGCAATCCCCAAACTAATCCGCAAACCTGTAAAAATGTATGGCAAACTCGCCGGCCAAATTATCTTGGTAATCCGCCTCCAGCGCGGCATTTCCAACACTCGCGCTACATCCATATAATCCTTGGAAACGTTAGAAACTCCCAAAGCTGTGTTGATAATTGTCGGCCACAAAGAGGTAATGAATATGACAAAAATTGCCGACGGCTCTGCTAAATTAAAAATCGATAAAGCTATGGGCAGCCAAGCTAGTGGCGACACCGGTTTGAAGATTTGAATCAGCGGATTGAGCGCCATCATTGCCGGTTTCGACATCCCGATCAGAAATCCCACAGGAATCGCCACTGCAGCACCCAGCAAAAATCCCACTAACACCCGCCGCAAACTCGCTAGCAGCAGCAAGCCAATGCCTAAATCTCCAGGCCCGCGCTGGTAAAATGGATGCAAAATGTAATCTAAATTAGCGATTAACGCCTGATAGGGAGTGGGAATCAAATCGCTCTTGAAGCTGGCAACAATCCACCACACCCCAAGAATTCCCAAAAAACCAGCCGCCGGCAACAATACGGTATCTCGGATAAAAACGGGTTTTGCCCGCTTCCATGCTGCAACTCCGGCAACTGCGATCGCAGATAAATTAAGTTGAATTGACATTTCAATCTCCTCAGAGTCAGGGGCGGTATAAGAATCTTGAACAATACCAACCGGAGACACTGATGAAGCCAAACTATCTATTGAAGACAAGTTGACTCTTCAGTCTCTTCTCAATGCCTGCGAAGTTAGCTGACGGGCTAGGACTGAGAGATGTCCTTCTCTAAAGATTTCAAAATCAAAAATTACACTCAAATTTGGCAACTTTTAACTTGGCTCTTTAATTCTGTAGAGATTCGCCCCTAAAATTGGTTCCTCCGCTCCAGCCACACGCTAGTCTTTGCAAATTGTTCGATCGCGCAGCGCTGGATTAGGCTTGACTTTTATAGCCAATTCAACCTAACTTATCACTAGCGCCCAATCTTGTCAATACGTCTTTAGGAGTAGCTACTGCACGACTTACGTAAAAAGTGGTTTGACGCGCTACTCAATAGGGGTAAGGTACCCATTGCAAACCTGCAATATAGAGGTGATGCGTAACTCGTTTAATGGCGATTTTAGATACTTTGATATTACCAACCAATTTCTCTTCACATCGCTCTTGTTCCCGGTTCCCTGTTCCCTGTTCCCTGTTCCTTCAAATCAGAAACCGAATAGTTACATAAATAGCAGCCACCACCAATTGCAACGCCATCACAGGAAGCCCGTAACGCAGAAAAGTTTGAAAAGAAATCCGCCTGCCATGCAATTCAGAAATTCCTGCTGCAACTATATTAGAAGAAGCTCCTACCAAAGTGCCATTTCCTCCTAAAGTTGCCCCGTACATCATCGCATAAAACAGCGGTAATACCTCCAGAGGAAACTGCCCTGCAAAATCGGGATCTAGGACTTCCACAGGGGCTAACCCGATGTTAACAACATACTGTTTGAGCAAAGGGACCATCGCCACCACTAGCGGAATGTTCGGCACCACGCTGGACATTAAACCCACAAAAAATAACAAACTTAGCGAACCCAAAAAAATATTTTTACCCAAAATCACTGCTAGAATTCCCGATATACTGGCAATCACTCCAGTTTTTTCTAAACCCCCAATCAGTACAAAAGTAGACATGAAAAATAGCAGCGTACTCCAATCTAAATCCCGCAAAATATTGTTGACAGAATCTATCTTGGAGTGGTGAGCTAAAAGCATTGCCAAACCAGCCCCCAACAAAGCAACGGCTGCTGGTGAAAGTGGCACGGGCAGAGACTCTCCCACAACAAAAAATAGCAGCACAAAAGCTATGATTAAGCCGCCCACTCCTAAAACTCGCGGGTGATTAATTTTGGGATGTGGCAAGTGTGCCAAATCCTCTAATTCTTTGTGCCAGATTTCGGGGAACAACCACGGCAGAAGAATGACTATTACTCCTACGGCAATTGCGCCGCCTAAACTTAATTTCATCAGGTAATCGGCAAAGCTCATATTAATCGCATCGCCTACAATGAATGTCGCCGGATCTCCCACGATTGTCAGCAGTCCCGAACTATTGGCTACAAATACCATTAAAATTAGTAATGGTACAAAATCGACACCCACTTCTTGCGCCATTGGCGGAATTAATGGTGCTAGCAGCATGACTGTGGTAGCATTGGGCAAAACTGCACAAATCGGGGTAGTAATCGCCACAATACCCAGCAACAAATTTTTGCCTTTTCCTTTCGCCAACAGCACCATTTGAGTTGCCAAATAATCGAATACTTTGGTCGGCTCAAAGGCTCTCACCATGACCATGACTCCAAAAAATAAACCCAGGGTTCCGTGACTGCGACCGATATATTCGATCGCATTATTTAACGTCATCACGTGGGTAAAAACCAGAATCAGCGCTCCCAAAAATGCCGCAACTGTCAGGTGTATCCATTCTGTAATTATTAAGAAAACTACACCGATAAATGTTGCCGCAGCGATCGCAGCTTGCACGTTTTCCATTTAGTCCCCTGACAAAACTAAAGCTTAAAAATTAAAACCTCTGGTTGTCAGCGAACATACTACTTTTAAGCTCTTCTGTCAAGACGTTTAAGTGTCACTTTTGGCATAAAAAAGCTGGGATCTAGTCATGGAGAGAGCAGCACGGGGGAAAAATCACCTCAAAACTACTTCTTTTAGCAGGGTTGCGATCGCCCGAAGTTTGATATGGCGATCGGGCGATCGCTCAACTACAATGAAGCATGGGCAATATCTGCCAAACTCAACCCCCACGCAGACATCATGGACTACAGCCAAATGCTCGCCGATAAAACCGATACGATCCTTAAAAACTGGATTGAAGCAGTACGTCAGGATCGGAACATTGAAAGTGCAGACACCTTAACGCACTCAGCGATCAAAAATCACATACCCCATTTGTTGGCGGCGATGGCCGCATTGCTTTCCCAATATCGCAACAGCGACATAAAGGTAATAATTGAAGCCAGTTTAGATCACGGACTTCTTAGAGCCGAACAAGGCTACGACTCCGCAGAAGTAGCCAGGGAATACCATTTATTGCGTCAAGTAATATTCTCAGAATTAGAAGCAGAATTGCTAGCAGGAACCACTGCCGAAGTATTCAAAGCTTTTCGCCTCATCGATGCCGTAATAGACGAAGCAATTGCCCAGTGTTTCAATAGCTACGTCGCTCAGAAGCTTCGGGAACTCCAACAAATCCAAAGTCAGTTACAACTCACAAATCAAGAACTCAATCGCCTCGTCAGCGTCAACCAAGAAAACCTTTCCTATTTAGCTCACGAACTCAAAACACCTCTCAACTCAATCATCGGTTATTCAGAGCTATTTTTGCGAAAAGGAAGGGCGCAAACAGAAATCAAAGATACCCTCCCCGGCATCGAACACATCGAGCGAGTATTGCGTAACGGCAGACAGTTGTTGCGCCTGATTAACGACGCCCTAGAACTTGCTCGCGCCGATGCCGGCAAAATTAAACTTAACCTGCGGCAAACTAATGTACAATCTCTAATTAACTCCGTAGTAGAAATGATGCAGCCAATTGCTGATGCTAAAGGACTAAAACTTGCTGTTACCAGCGACTGCGCCCCCAAACAAGTAGTCGCCGACGGACAGCGGCTGCAACAAATTGTCACCAACCTTCTGAGTAATGCCATTCGCTATACAGAATCTGGTAGCATTGAATTAAGTTGCAGCCGCGCTGGAGAAGCAAATTGGACGATCGCCATTGCAGATACAGGTATCGGCATCGCCCCCGAAGATACCAACCGCATCTTTGACCCCTTTTTTCAAGCAGGAGAAGCCCGCAAACAGCAGTATCCCCCCGACAGCACCGGCCTGGGATTAGCCATAGTATCGCGGCTAGTCACGCTTTTGCAAGGTCAAATAGAGGTAGTATCAGAAATCGGAGTCGGCTCAACTTTTACCGTAATTCTCCCTTTAGAAGTTAAAATACTTCAAGTAGTAAGCTAAAAATTAAGTTCAAAATTTTAGATCCGAACATCAGAAAATCCTATGCCCGCAGCCAACCTTAGCTTTTCCACAACCGCCTTTCCCCTCACCGCCGTAGTCGGGCAAGCAGCAATCAAATTAGCCCTGCTTTTAGCAGCAGTAGATCCCGGATTGGGAGGAGTGGCGATCGCCGGTCGCCGCGGTACCGCAAAATCAGTAATGGCCCGCGCCCTGCATTCCCTACTGCCACCAATTGAAATTGTTAAAGACTCTTTTTGCAACGCCGAACCCGATGAAAACATTGCAGAACAGACATCTTTTATATTAGAAGAAAACGGGCAAGATGCCCACACCACAAATACTAACTCCCCAAATACAGAAATTATTCCCGCACCTTTCATTCAAATTCCTTTGGGTGTCACCGAAGACCGACTCTTAGGTTCCGTCGATGTCGAACAATCAGTAAAATTTGGCAAAACCGTATTTCAACCCGGACTCCTGGCCCAAGCAAATCGAGGCGTACTTTACGTAGACGAAATCAACCTGCTCGATGACAACATTTCCAACCAATTGCTAACAGTATTAACGGAAGGTCGCAACCAAATAGAACGCGAAGGCATCAGCTTCCAACACCCTTGTAAACCTCTATTCATTGCCACCTACAACCCCGAAGAAGGGTCGCTCAGAGAACATTTGCTCGATCGCATCGCGATCGTACTTTCCGCCGACGCAGCACTCGAACTAGAAGAAAGAGTATACGCAGTAGAACAAGCCCTATCCTACTCCAGTTCCCCGCAAGAATTTCTCAACCAATACACCGAAGACACCGACAACCTCAAAACCCAAATCATCCTCGCCAGAGAATGGCTCAAAGATGTTACCATCAGCCGCGAACAAATTGCCTACTTAGTAGAAGAAGCCCTGCGCGGCGGAGTCCAAGGACACCGCGCCGAAATCTTCGCCTGTCGCGTCGCCAAAGCCGCCGCCGCCATCGAAGGACGCACAGAAGTTAACGCCGAAGATTTGCGCCGCGCCGTAGAACTCGTCATCGTACCCCGCGCCACCATCGTCCAAACTCCCCCAGACGAAAACCCACCGCCACCGCCACCGCCACCGCCACCCCAAGAACAATCGGAACAAGAACAAGAAGAAGAAGAGGAAGAAGAAGACAAAGAAGACCAACCTCCCGAAGAACAAGAAGAAACCAACATTCCCGAAGAATTTCTCTTTGACCCCGAAGGCGTAATTCTCGACCCCGACGTGCTGTTCTTCGCGCAGAACGCCAACCGCCAAGGTAAATCCGGCAGTAGAAGCACCATTTTCTCGGAAGATAGAGGTCGTTACGTCAAGCCAGTATTGCCCAAAGGCCCCGTCCGCCGCATCGCTGTAGATGCGACCCTCAGAGCCGCCGCACCCTACCAAAAAGCCCGCCGCGACAGGAATTATGACCAGGAACCCACCGCCGGCGAGAGTCCAAATCGAGAGAAGCGCGTATTTGTGGAACAGGGAGACATTCGGGCGAAGCGCTTGGCCAGAAAAGCTGGGGCTCTAGTGGTATTTGTCGTGGATGCTTCCGGTTCGATGGCCCTCAACCGGATGCAGTCGGCCAAAGGTGCTGTCATGCAGTTGCTCACCGAAGCTTATCAAAGCCGCGACCAAGTGGCGCTGATTCCGTTTCGCGGAGAACAAGCAGAAGTATTGCTGCCGCCTACTCGCTCGATAGCCTTGGCCCGCAAGCGTTTGGAACGGTTGCCCTGCGGCGGTGGTTCGCCCCTAGCCCACGGTTTGACGCAGGCGGTGCGCGTGGGAATCAACGCGCGGCAGTCTGGAGATATCGGTCAAGTGGCGATTGTCGCGATTACTGACGGGCGCGGTAATATTCCTTTGGCCCGTTCTTTGGGCGAACCGATGTTAGATGGAGAAAAGCCTGATATTAAGCAGGAATTGTTAGAAATTGCTGCCAAAATTCGCGGCCTGGGAATGCAGTTGCTGGTGATTGATACTGAGAGCAAGTTTATTTCGACTGGCTTTGCGAAGGAGTTGGCCAAGACTTCTGGCGGGAAATACTATCATTTGCCGAAAGCTACTGAACAGTCGATCGCAGCTATGACTAAAAATGCTTTGAGGGATGCGATCGGCTAAAATCCTTAAACAGGGCTTGTTGAAAAAGTCTTTTCGTTAAGGCTAGAAGTCAGGAGTCAGGAGTCAGAAGTCAGAATTAAGCTGTCGGAGATTTAAATCCTATGTTCAGGGCGGGCTCTCCTGCCCAACCCCTACTCCCCACAAGAAGGGGATTTTTTTTTGACATTCAATTTAAATGCAAAACAGCTTACTCTTGCACGAATACCTGAAAAGGCTATAGCGGTTCTCAAGCTTGGTGAGGTGGACTCATTCCACTCCTGCCCATGCCCCATGCCCCATGCTCCATGCCCCATGCCCACTCCAATAGCACCTCATAATTACTGAGAAAGGCTATATAAATCCATCTCCCAATCTAAAATCGTCCGACTCTCGCTCTCCGACGAGTCACCGCCAGCGAACCCGCCACTAAACCCAACCCTACCACCGTCGAAGGTTCGGGAATTTTCACAGGCCCGGGTGCCCGGTTTACCTTTAGCGGGTTCGGGCTCGGAGAAGTTGTACCTTGGGGGGGTTGACCAACCTGAGCCAGCAGCCAATATTCTGAACCCTGCGATGCAGCAGCGACAGAAATGTCTCTGACATTACCTGCAAAAGCAGCTTGGCCAAAGGAAATCACCGCAGTAGCAGTCAAAAGAATTCCGGCTGCGGGTGACAATAATTTACGAGCAAAAAAGGTGAGCATTAGACATTACCTGTTGAGAATTTGGTCGGTACGAACTAAATTTATTCATTAATTTTCTTGGAATTCCCTGTCTGAGCTACCAGGTGCAACTAACCGAACCGATTTCAGGTTTGAGATTTTAAATTGTGGAGATTCTCTCTCCCTAGTTTCAACTCTTGCCGGCCATCAAAAACCTCAAATCAACTGTGCCCCCTCCCTTTAGCATAAAGCTTTCAATCGCAAATCGCAAATCTAAAATCCCAAATTTATTCAACTGTGCCATCTGCGATTCGATCGACCTTGACATCAACCTGTTAATTAAGTTAAAGAATATCTCTGTGGCGTCAGACAATCCTAATTAGACTGTGCTAATTCCGGCGTAGCGAGACTGCACACCATGTACGCAGTCGATTATAAACAATAGTTTCCTACTTGAGGGTGATTTCACCCCGGTTCTTTATCAAATCTTTAAACTCGACCAGGTTTTGCAAACAAAGTGTAAAGCTGTCAGAATAGAAATACAAGACTTGCGCGCCGCGTGAGAAACCGGCTTTTTCAGCATAACTACAGGTTCAAACCCGCGTATTTTAGTGCATACCCGGTTTCTTTTGCCGCGCGCAAGTCCCAAGATATCAACTTTCAGCCAACATTAGGTAAATCCTCGTGAGTAACACCAGCAATTTCCGCGAAGCCGTGCGCGAGGCCAAAAACCACGCACTGGTAGGCCCCAATGTAATCTCCAACGCCCTCCCCTTCGTCGGTGGCGGACTTGTCTTAACCGCTGTCGGCACCTACGGCGGCCTCGGAGTCATTCGCAACTATCCGGGAATCTTTTTTCCCACATTCATCGCCGCGATCGTCCTAGAATTAGTTTTATTCTTTGTTGCTCGCGGTGTCGCCGAAAAAGGCAACAATAGTACCGCCTTACCCCTCCTGGCAACCTACAGTCTGCTTACCGGCTACACCCTCAGCGGATTGGTGTTTACAGCCCTCAGATCCGAAGGTGTCGGCATCGGCGGCATCGGTTTTGCAGCCCTAGGCTGTGGCATTACCTTTATCGCCGCCCGCCAAATTGGTTCCAACTTGTCGGAAGAAGACGGCATGGCCATCACCAAAACCATCAGTTTAGGTGTGATTGCTTTGTTAGTCGTCGTTGGCGGTCAATTTTTACTCTCTCTATTTGGAGTCTACACCCCAACCTGGTTAGAAATTGGCATTTCCGGCATCGGCGTGTTTATCTTTGCTGGCGCTGCGATCGTCGATTTTTACATACTACCCCGCAGCTACCGCGACGACCAGTATTTGCCTGCAGCTTTGTCGATGTACTTGACCTACATCAACTTGTTCATCTTCATTCTGCGCCTGCTGATTGCTATCAACGGCCGCGATTAATCAATGCCAGTTTAGCTTAAAAACAACCGCAGCTCGATCGACATCCGGCTGCGGTTTTTGATTAAGATTTACAACCAAGAGAGCGATCGGTCGATTTGAGATTTTATAGTTGAGATTGATTCTACTAATTCTGTCGATCGCGATTTCAAAATTAATCACAACTCAATTTAATAACAGTTATGTACTTAAAATATGAAGATATCAGGATAGTCAGCCTAGAAATTACTTCCCGGTGCAATGCCGCTTGTCCCCAATGTCCGCGCACCGACAACCCGATTTTGCCGGGGGCGGAATTAAAGATGGAGGATATTGAGAGAATTTTCCCACAAGAGTTTTGCTCTCAGTTGGATTTGATCTATATGTGTGGCAACTACGGCGATGCTATGACTAGCAATACCACAATTGGGGCGATCGAATATTTGCATCGGATGGGAGTTCCTAAAATCTGCCTGTACACCAACGGTAGCGGACGCAATCCAGACTGGTGGCAAGCCCTGGCGCAGGCGATGACAGGAGAACACGATCGCGTAATTTTTAGCATCGACGGATTGGCTGATACTAACAGCATTTACCGCCAAAATACCAACTGGGACAGGATAATGCAGTCGGTTAAGGCTTTTATCCAAGCGGGCGGAAAAGCTGTATGGCACTACTTGATATTTGAACACAACCAGCACCAAGTAGAAGCAGCCAGGGATTTAGCCCAAGAATTAGGATTTGTCGAGTTTGTACCGAAAGCTACCTCTCGTTTTGTAACAAAAGAAATTTATGACAAAGAGTCCGCAAATCAACAGCTTCAGCAGGCAGAAAACTCTCAGGTAGATGCTAAGAGCGATCGCCCGAACCCACCAGCAACAACTAATGCGTCAGCCCCTCCAAATCAAACACAGACGGCTGTTGGGCTGCACCGACAAGCGGAGGACTGTTTGAAACAAGGACAGCTCTCAGAGGCGATCGCAGCCTGCCAACAAGCCCTAAAAATCCAACCTAACTTTGCAGCAGCCTGTAAAACTTTAGGAAATGCTTTCCAAGCTATGGGGAAGATGCAAGCAGCAGCCGACTGCTATACAAACGCACTGAAAATTCAGCCTAATTTTCCAGAAGTTTATGCTAATGTCGGCAGTCTTTACGCTCAACAGAAACAGTGGCAGCCAGCTAGTGCTTATTACCAAAAGGCGATCGAGCTTAAACCCAATTTTGCCGGAGCTTATCGCAATTTAGCTAGAGTTTTAACGCAGTTGGGGCAACCAGAAAAAGCAAATTATGCTTGGTATCAAGCTATAGCTATCGAAACCTCTCAAGCAGTAGCTCAAAATCAGCCTATCCCACCACAGCCAGCCAGCGAAGAACTCCAACCCCCATCATTGGAACAATATAAAAATCCACAGGGAGACCAATTTATCAAAGCTGTAGAAACATTTGGCAGCCTAAATAATTACTACCGGAATGTAGAAATTAGCTGCCAAACTCAAGCCACCAAAGAGATTTTTATCAGTTTTGAAGCGGAACTTTGGCCTTGCTGTTGGGTCAGCCATACTAAATACGCTGTTTATAACGACACTTACAGACCCCAAATGCTGGCTTTAATTGAAAAGTACGGCAATGGATTTAATTCTCTCAGAACTAAATCAGTGAAAGAGGCGATCGCCTGTGATTGGTTTCGCGAAGACCTCACAAAAAGTTTTTCATGTTCCAAAAGGTTGGACGTATGCGCTCACGAATGCGGTAAAGCCTTCAATTCCACAGGTTCGCAGTATATTTAGAAACATCTGCGTTCATCCGCGTTCATCTGCGGTTAAAAAACGTTCTTAGTATTTGTGCAACAACAAGTCAGCAGCAAGCTAAAATTAATATAACACCCCACAACTAGGAAAACTCACAGTGGAAGTTCTAGACATCAAGCACGATATCGAAACATTGTCCGATCGACTGGGTACAACCCAGGACTATCTTTGACATCCCCGCACTTACAGCCAAAATTCAAGATTTAGAGCAAATCTGTGCCCAACCAGCATTTTGGGACGACCAGGATAAAGCCCAAGAAACCCTCCAAGAACTCAACAACTTCAAATCTCATTTAGACCAATACCGCGGCTGGCAGACTAGCCTAGAAGACGCTAGAGCTATTTTAGAACTGCTGGAGTTAGAAGCCGACGAGTCTTTGTTCCAAGAAGCCTCATCGAGTCTTGCTCAATTAACCCGCGAACTCGACCTGTGGGAACTGCAACAATTACTATCGGGGCCATACGACGAAGGCGGCGCAGTCTTGACAATTAACGCCGGGGCGGGCGGCACGGATGCTCAAGATTGGGCCGAAATGCTGCTGCGGATGTACACCCGCTGGGGGGAAAGTCAAGGTTACAAAGTACATTTAATGGAAATTTCCGAGGGAGAGGAAGCAGGTGTTAAATCAGCTTCTTTGGAAATTGTCGGCCGCTACGCTTACGGTTATATGCGATCGGAAAAAGGCACTCACCGTTTGGTCAGAATTTCGCCTTTTAACGCGAATGACAAGCGTCAAACGAGTTTTGCGGGCGTGGAAGTGATGCCGGTGCTCGATCGATCCGTACAATTGGATATCCCAGAAAAAGACTTAGAAATCACAACTTCCCGCGCGGGCGGGAAGGGCGGACAAAACGTTAACAAGGTAGAAACGGCCGTCCGCATCGTTCACCTTCCCACTGGTTTGGCCGTCCGCTGTACCGAAGAACGCAGTCAGTTGCAAAATAAGGAAAAAGCTTTGGCATTACTCAAGGCTAGGCTGTTGGTGATTGCTAAGGAACAGCGGGCTTCGGAAATTGCCGAGATTCGCGGCGACATGGTAGAGGCAGCTTGGGGGAACCAAATTCGCAACTACGTTTTTCACCCCTATCAAATGGTCAAGGATTTGCGGACTGGGGTGGAAACAACCGCCATCGCAGATGTGATGAACGGGGAATTAGACCCGTTTATTCAAGCTTACCTGCGGCAGGAAAATCAGTTGATCGCCCAAACTGATTCAACCGCGCGAATCTAATTCGCGCCTTGACATACAAAGTCTGGCTGTGCAAACTAAATAATCAAGAGCGGTGATGGCAGCGGATTTGCTATAATTTTGGGGTTTTGACCGATCGCCCGACCTTTAACAGGTCGCGCGGTCAAAAACCTTGATATGATAAAACTTGATCTGACAAACACTAAGGAGAAATAATGACCCAAGTTGTAATAGGCGAAAATGAAGGGATTGAGTCAGCCCTACGACGGTTTAAGCGACAAGTTTCCAAAGCGGGAATTTTTCCCGACATGAGAAAGCACCGCCACTTTGAAACCCCCCTCGAAAAGCAGAAGCGCAAAGCTATTGCCAGACGCACTAAGAGACGCTTCCACCGCAACAACAAACCCTAGAAATAGCACTAAATTGATTCGGCAGATATAATGCCTTGCGATTCTAGTACCGCAGCGACTCGGAGAATCACCGCTTCGCTGTAGGGAGCACCGATAATTTGTACCCCCAAGGGCAAAGCGCCGGGCCGCTATAGGGGCACCCAAAGAACGGGCAAGCCTATAAATGATAGGGTTGGGTGAACAGTCCCAGATTAGGACACACTAATATTTCTTGTCCGGCGACGACCGTTTTCTCGACACCAATTTCAGGAGGCGCGATCGGGGTTGCGGGTGCGAGAATCATATTTGTATGTTGGAATATTTCGCAATTCGAGTTCGATACCACTGTCTGAATCTCTGCGCTTGCACGTACCAAGTGGCAGGGATCGGGGTTCCCGCTAAAAAATGATCGCGCGTGGCAGAATCGAAGTCTTGAGGGCGCGATCGCAAATTCTCCCGCAAGTTTCCACCCTCGCCAGCCGTAATTATCAACGCCTTGGCGCGATCGGATTCCGGTATGCTAACAGTTTCAAGCCCCCCGATTTTTGGGGGGTTTGTTGTTGCTTATTCTGCTTGCATACCACATTTCAAAGCATTTGTCAAGGCTTTTGCAACTATTTCTACAGCATCCATTGCTTCGGGTTTGGCCCCTGTAGCGAAATACCCGTCAGCAACCGCAATTCGCAATCCTGCGATACCTCTATTTAACTGTGGCGAACAAAGTTCTGGCGGGTACTGGGTGCAAACTCAATCGCGATCGATCGTCCGGGCCTTGCATAATATTCTACAGCAGCGCCATACCTCGGAGCGATCGCCCAAACTGCCCCCACACAATCCAAGCTACTCGAAAATAAATCAGCGCCAGCCCTATCTAAAAAACATCTGCGTTCATCCCCGTTCATCTGCCCTCATCTGCGGTAAAAAATCCCAAATTCAGATATAAGTGCGATCGACTATTGTATTGTAATGGCGATCGGGCAGTCAGTTATTATTACTCAGTTTTTTGTATTCCTCGGATTGTCTGATATCATCTAAAGGCGATTTTTGCTTTGGTGGTTCATCTGGGAAAAACTTTATAGATGTCTGCGTTTTCCCAGAAAATTCTAAACCTCCATTAATTTCTATTTGAATCTTTCCTTTTTGCCAACCTTTAGAACCAATTTTGAGAAGTTGACAATCGATTCCTTGTTGAGAGGTTTTCCAGTTTATATTCCCTCCCATAATTTGGGTTTCTTCATTAATCTGTAGCTCTCTCATCATGTAAGAAAAATCAACCATGCCATCCTTAATCCTAATATCAAGTATCTTCCTAAACTGCCTAGCCGCTAGCTCTTTCAATCGGCGCACCGTAAAAGTAGCTTTACCCAATAACAAAACATCATCATCGCCGTTTAGTATCTCATAGCTTCTATTTAGTTCATTTTTTTCGTTCATTTTTATTCCCCAATTCTGGTTATTCCTCTTTGATACCATTTCAAGCTATCTGAGTCAAGCTGGTAAAGAAATAAATCGACTTTCGCACTTTCCTACTCAAACACTGACAGTTTCCCGCAACTTCTCAACCGCAACATCAAGCGGAGGCAAAGTAAAATCTTCAGCATCCATTAATTCCTTAACCTTCTCAAAAATCTCAACCTCCGCCTCTTCCTGGTCGGTCAGCTTATCATAAAAATAAGGGTCAGTAAACCACTGCTCAAACGCTATCATTAACAATCCATTGGACGAAAGTTCAAACCGCCAATACTTAGAAACTCTACTGTCAACCACTTCAAACATCGGTGCCGGATTATGGATAGGATAATAGCTAGAATTATCATTGCAGATGTAGTACCAAATAGTTCCTTTCCATTCTCGGATAGCATAAACAACATATTCCTTACCTATAGTTAGTGGTAACTCAACTTTTCTAGTGTAACCGCGTGGCGGATCTATATATTCTTCAGGAAGAGATTCACCAGTCTTAGCAATACAACGAATTTTCATAACTTGATTACCTACAGATTTTTAGGGGCTGTTTTGGGATACTGTCGCTTGAACTTAAGCTCCACATTTTGAAGAGTCTGACTGTTCCGAAACCAATGAACTTGTACGGAAGATCCATTAATTTCAAAAGCCTCAATACTTGTCATTTTATCCCAGTATTCAGCATTTCCGCCCTAAACAGCAATCAGTCTCGGCGCATCTCCCAATAATCTATCTGTACCGCAATGAATCACTATGCAATTACCAGCCTTAGCATCTTGCAGCAGCAGTTGTTCTACCAAATTTCTCGGACTTTCATCAGGAATAGCACCTTGAGTCATAATTTAACAGTTTCTAATGTAATTTGTCAAATATCATGAAAACAAATTTTAGCTGATACTGTTTCCGCCAGCAACTTTCCCGAAATTACATACCGAACCCCCGCACGCATCCTGATGGCATAGTATAAAAAAGCAGATTTTTCCACATTAATTTCGTAGATTTCCTCGGAAATTTATAAAAGTTTACTACCATAAAATTTACTATGCTCAAACAAGATTTTAGTTCATACATTTCCGTTATTTTAAAAATATCAACCATCCTGTGAGCGATATCCAATATATTAGCATTTGCCAAAGTGTACCACGGATATTGCGCGCCGTGGTATCCCAAACTTGCGTCAAAGTCATGTTGCTACAACTCCTTAACCTGCCTCACTGTCGGCGCTTAGAATCGGTGATATTACGACATTGTAAAGTGACATTAATCAAAAAATTAACCATAAAAAATATCGCAATATTTGTAAAATTTGTATCAAATTCAAAGCACAAAGATTATCCTAATAACTAAAGTTATGCTAATTTACAAACAGAGGAACAACTAAATTGCTTTGAATGTTAATTTCGCGTTAACTAAGTTCCGAGATGAGGGGCCACAGTCCAGCCTTGTATCAGATAAAATCGGTCGATTACCGTCACAAAAAAGGTTGGTAGTGCGGACGACCGTGCGCGACAAGAGAACGGACAGTCGTCCGCACTACGAACCCATCAGAACTCCCACAATCTACTAGACACGACATCATCATCGATCGCAATATTACCATTTGGCGATCGCCCGCACCAAACAAACGACATTGGCGCATAACTCTGTTGTACTTTTATTCAAAAATAGCCTATTTACCTACTGGTTCCTAGTAAGTACGACCGTCATTTATTAAATCCAATATGTGAGTTTATTCAGACAATCTCAAACTCCAGATTGTAATGCTTCACAAAATCAAAACTGAAATGGTCAACCACATTAGTATCTCTCAACTCAAGATTGTAAAAATCCACAAAATCCGCCTCAACATAAGGCCCAGCGTGCCAAGTTCCCACCTCTAACTTAATAAAACAACTGCCAGGAATCCGAAAAGCAACAATATCCTCCAAACTCGGTTTATCGCTATTTCCAGGAGGCGCAACAGCCATCAACCAACTCTTCCCATCCAGAGAACCCAAACACTGAGTACATTCAACGTGCCGAGTAATTTTACCAAACTTGCGATCGTTCTCGTACAACCGCATAATGTAAAATTTAGGAATACCGTTTTGCAAACTTAATTGAGCATCCTCAGCATCAAAAGACTTACCATCAACACTCGCAAAAATAACTTGACCGTAACTCCGAAAATTTTCCGGTGTCACCCATTGCGCCAATAACCGCCTAGTCGAAATCGATACACTCATAAATCCCAACAGCCCCTCCCAGCATTCATCAAAAACATTCTAATACAGCAACCCTCTCTCTTCTCAGTGCCCTCAGCGTCCTCTGCGGTTAATAAAATAAAAAAAATCTAATTAGCTTTCTCGATCGTCTAAAATACCATTACAATAACGCATCAGCAGAATGCTCTCCCCTCTTCCTTAGCGCCCTTAGCGTCTTCGCGGTTCGTCAAAAAAAATATTAATTAAGTCCGATCGCCCAAAACACCCTTACAATCAAACTCAGCACACTGCTGCAAAAAACGAGCCGGAATATCAGGGCGAGCACCCCAATGCAAATGCAAATAAGAAGCGTGCACCTGACAAACCCCCCAACCTTCAGCAACCGCCTCAACTTCCCCCCGCTTCCCATACCTCCAACTGTGATAAACTGGATTACTCGGTTCCACAGTTAAATGCGATCGATGAAACTCATGACCCCAAACCGCATCAAAAGCATTTAACACCAAACTATCCCTCACCGCCACAGCCTCCCGGTATCCCAGCGTCAAACGCTTACCCATCGCAGCAGCAGTTTCCAACACACCCACCCCTTGCCAAGAATTGCCATCGAAGTCTACAATAGAATCGCACAAATACATCAAACCGCCGCACTCCGCATAAGTCGGCATTCCCGAAAAAATAGCACTTCTTACCGCATCCCGAATTAAAACATTACCGCTCAATTTTTGAGCAAACACTTCGGGAAAACCACCACCAAAATATAACCCTTGCACATTGTCAGGAAAAACCGAGTCATCAAGCGGGCTCCAAAATACCAACTCCGCACCCAACTCTTCCAACAAATCAAGATTGTCCTGATAGTAAAAATTAAAAGCCCGATCGCGCGCAACTGCAATCCTCACCCCAAATTGTTTTCCCAAAGAGTTGACAACATCATCTTTTTGAGTTATAATTCCCAAAGGGAGACTGTGCCTACACGAAAGTTGCTCAGACCCCTCACCCCCACCATTTCGAGTCGCAGCCAACAAAGGTAAAAGTTGCTCCCAGTCAAAACTAACAGCAGCCAAATCAGCCAACTTATCGATCGCAGCATGAAGATTCGGCAACTCCTCAGCAGGAATCAGCCCCAAATGTCGATCGGGAATAGTAACAGCCTCATCCCTACGCAAAACGCCCAAAATAGGTAAGTTGAGCGGTTTTAGAGCATCTTGAAGCAGTTCCAAATGTCGATCGCTCGCCACCCGATTCAGCACCAAACCAGCGAATTTAAGGTCAGGGTTAAAAGAACGAAAACCGTGGGCGATCGCAGCCACAGAACCAGAGAGCCTGCTGCAATCTATCACAAACAATACCGGCAAATTCAGCAAATGAGCAACATGAGCCGTAGAAGCAAAGGAAATAGAATAGTGTTGTTTTCCTTCTGGCTTCCTTAAATCCGTTAAATCATTTACATCATTTACATCTCGTACAATCGTTGCCGAACTTCTATCCGTTACATCCGTTACGAAATCCGTTGCCGAACTTTCTTCTTCTTTCTTCCGAGAAACCCCATCAAATAGCCCCATCACCCCTTCAACTAAGGCATAATCGACATCTTCAATATGACGAGAAAAACACTTTTTTACATAAGATTCAGACGTTAACACCGGGTCTAAATTTCGACAGGGGCGACCAGTAACAAAAGCATGAAACATCGGGTCAATGTAATCGGGTCCCACCTTAAAAGATTGAACATTCAAGCCGCGACGGATTAAATAAGCTAAAAGGGCGATCGTCACAGTCGTCTTTCCCGCCCCGCTGCGTTCGCCAGCAATTACTAAAGTCATAGTTCTAGATTAGTTACAAAAAATACTGAAAATAGATCGGTTATAAAGTTATGAGTATTGCTCTCGAACTTTTCAAATAATACATACATATTTAACGAACCGCGAAGACGCGAAGACCGCGAAGGAAGAATGAGAAGAAGAATATAGGTAATTTCGTTGCTTTTTAGAAGTAATTTATAGTTTTGAGTCAAAGAAAATTATTAATTCAAAACTCATAAATTCTAACTCATAACTCCTAAAAAAGTAGGGCAGACATTGCCTGCCCCACTGAATATTAACTCAATCCTTATTCCTTCTTCCTTATTCCGACGGACATCGAACTGACATCCGTTACATCCGTTACATCCGTTACACAATCCGTTGCCGAACTTCTCTTTACCGCTTAGCCAACTTCAGCATCCCGGCCGTCACTGCCAAACTTTCTTCGTAAAGCACATCTCGGCCCCAACTCTGCAAGTGCTGGCCCAGCAAATGTTCCGTCACTTGGTCAAACAGAGGACTCACCTGGTTAAACCGATCGGTTTGAGCGCCTCCCTTCGTTTCCATCCGCATACAGCCGCCCACTTCCGAACACAGAACCGTACCGCAGTCAGCCTTTTCGTTTGTAGAATTCAAACGCAGAGCAATCAAATCGCCCGCGACATCGCCCGAATCAGCAGTAGGAATAGCAGCTAATTCGGCTTCGATAACCCGTTCGTCCGGCCCCGCAAATTTAATTCGCTTGATGTGGTAATCGCCCTCTTCCTGTTTGAAAGCAACCGGACGCCACTGAAGCCGACTCGCCAGCCAGCCCAAATACATCAGCGCTTGAGTAGAATTGTCCTGTTCGTAATCGATCGTCACCCGATCGATTTCCCGAATCGCCGCGCGACGTTCCGGCGCGTCAAAAGCCTCAGCAGCCAACTCCTGCCACGCCGCCAGCCGACGCCAATTCAGATCCGCGATCGGAATTCCTTCCTCGATCAGACTTTGCATCAACAGCAATTCAGCTTCACACTCGGCAAAGCTGCTAGAGTCAACAATCACAGAACTGCTAATTGTCGCCAGCCGCTGGAACAAACCTCGATCGGCATCAGGATTCGCCTTCCACCACAGCAGCGTCGGCAAATCCGGGATCGTCAACGCCGTCACGATGCCGCTCACCCGTTCCAAAGCAGCTTCCGTACCCCGCAGCGTAATGTACTCGCAGCAGATCAGGTTGCCAGTGGTGCGCTTGTGAACCGGACAATAAGCAGCGACTTGAGCCTGCACGCCTGTATCTTCCCCCGCCGTCGGGCACAGAGCAATAATCCGGCAGGGATTGGCAGCTACAATCGCGTCAGCCACGCCCGAACCCCCCGAACCCAAACCACTCGATCCCATCTCCTCGCCATTGGAATTTTTGCGAGCCACTTCTTCCCGCAAAGTCGCCAGCAATTCAGCGTTAGGTTTGCCAGTTCTCGGCAGCCCATAAGCTTTTTGAGCCGCCCTGATGCTAGATGCCGTCATGGGCCCAGTAATACCGTCCACTGGCCCGTCGTAAAACCCCAGATCCGCTAATAACCGCTGAGTTTCTTCCGGTTCGTAGACTACAAAAGTAAAAGTTGTTGCCCTACTAGCGATCGGAAAATCGCCATTTGACCCTGATTCTCTGTAACTTTCCCAAATTTGACTCAATTCTGCTTCTATTTGGTCGATCGACACATCTTTAGGACTTTGTAGCGAAACCAGAGGCGGAGCTTTCATCGGTGTCATCGTCATAAATCTTCTCTCCTTTGTTATTAGTTATTAGTCATTAGTCATTGGTCATTGGTTCTTAGTCATTGGTTCTTAGTCATTAGTTAGCCCTTCTTAGTTAGCCGTTCTTAGCTAATCACTAATACTAATGCTGACCTATAACTAATGACTAATGACTGCTGACTAATTACTCTTAAAGTCTGCGCCACTTGCGGCCATCTCTGTTAATTAGCAGTTCTGCTTCTGCAGGTTCCCAAGTACCCGCTTCGTATTTAGGAACCAAATCTTGGTCGTTGGACGATTCCCAAGCCATCAACGCCGGCGTTACCACCCGCCAAGCTTCTTCCACTTCATCAGAACGGGTAAACAAAGTTTGGTCGCCCAGCATACAATCAATTAACAGGCGATCGTAAGCATCCGAAGATGTCACCCCAAAAGAAGAACCGTAACTGAAATCCATATCCACCGTCCGCGTCCGCAAATCCGGTCCCGGCATTTTCGCCTCAAACCTCAGCGAAATTCCTTCATTCGGATGCACCCGCATCGTCAAAACGTTAGGAGTAGTTTGTTGGGCCGCAGACTGAAAAATTAACAGCGGCACTTCGCGGAACTGAATCGCAATTTCGCTAACTTTTTTCGGCAACCGTTTGCCGGTTCGCAGGTAAAAAGGCACTCCCTGCCAGCGCCAGTTGTCAATCATAAACTTCATCGCCACAAAAGTTGGCGTCGTCGAGTTGGCTGCAACCCCCGGTTCATCGTGATACCCCGGCACCTGTTTGCCCTTCATCCAACCTGCGGAATATTGACCCCGAATCGCTGAGAAGTCCAAATTATTCAAATCTGCCAAGCGAGTTGCTTGCAGAACTTTCATCTTTTCGGTGCGGATGCTGTCAGCGTCCAATGAATTCGGTGGTTCCATCGCCGTCAGACAGAAAATCTGCATCAAGTGGTTTTGCAGCATATCCCGCAACGCCCCAGAGGATTCGTAGTAACCTGCCCGGTCTTCTACACCTACTGTTTCTGCCACTGTAATTTGTACGTGATCGACAAATTGCCGATTCCATAGCGGTTCAAAAATCGCGTTAGCAAACCGGAACACCATTAAATTCTGAACAGTTTCTTTACCCAAATAGTGGTCGATCCGGTAAACTTGCTGTTCTTGGCAAACCTTCTGCACGACTCGGTTGAGAGCTTTTGCCGAACTCAAGTCGCGGCCGAAGGGTTTTTCAATTACCAAGCGGTGTTTTACTGGATCGGTCAGCATTTGAGCCGCGCCCAGTTGCCTAATTGCTTCTGGGAAAAAGTTCGGGGAAACCGAGAGATAAAATATGTGATTGCCGCGAGTTCTCCTTTCTTCGTCGAGTTCCGCTAAGAAAGCTTTGAGTTTTTGATAGCTTTCGGGGTTGTCAATGTCGCCCGGACAGTAGTACAAACCTTGAGCGAAATCTTGCCAAAATTCTTCATTGCCAATGCCGCCGCCAAATTCTTCAATGCCTTCGCGCATTTGCTCTCGGAAGTAATCGTGACTCCAAGGGCGGCGGGCTACTCCCACCACGGTAGTTTCCGGTGGCAAGCGCCGATCGCGCTTCATCTGATAAATTGCAGGTACCAGTTTGCGCTGGGTGAGATCCCCAGAAGCTCCGAAGATTACCAGAATTTGTGGTTCCGGCACCCGTTCTTTTCGCAAACCGACGCGCAACGGATTTTCAAGTAGCGTTACCATTATTTATTTTCCTTGTTCTAGTGATGTTAACCCTGCCAAGACACCATGATAGTTTGCGGTCATTTCTGCTAGTTAGTGGGTGAGAGAGTTAATCGGTTCTTAATACTGCTAGAGGAGGCAGATGATTTTGCTCTCTAGGAACTATGACATCCATTAATCTCAAAATTCCTAGAGAGGATTTCAAACTCAGCATTTAAGAACCCAAATAATTATCTACTCCGATTCCTAAATGCTTCTGCCTTCAAGGATACAGATATCTGCCTAAGCGACGGGTGACAACTTCTGCACTTTCTCTTGCAAGGAATCCATCAGGGATTGGAACGGGGTGACGAATTTATCAATCCCGTCCAAGAGCAAGTCTGCCATCACTTGATCCAAGTTGATGTCGATGTCGGGATCTTTGAGACTTTCAATCAGCGTGTAAGCTTCTTCAACGTTGTTCTCAATCCGGGGTGCGACATCGCAGTGGTCGAAACAAGCTTCAACGGTGTTCGGCGGCAAAGTGTTAACGGTGTCGGGGCCGATTAGTTCATCGACGTACATGACATCGCTGTAGTTGGGGTTTTTGGTGCTGGTGGAAGCCCACAGCAAGCGCTGTACTTTCGCTCCCTTCGCTGCTAAAGCTTGCCAGCGATCGCTCGCTACGATCTCTTTATACTTCTGGTAAGCTACCTTCGCATTGGCGATCGCCACTTTCCCCTTCACTGCTTCCAGTTTAGCTTTTGTGGAAATATCTGTGACATTTTTGAGTTTCTCGTCTATCTTGCCATCGACATTGATGTCGATCCGGCTCAAGAAGAAACTGGCAACAGAAGCAATATTGCTCACATCCAAACCTTTAGCCACCCGCGCTTCCAAACCACGAATGTAAGCCCAGAAGGTTTCGACGTAGCTGTCAACCGAGAACAGCAAAGTCACGTTAACGTTAATGCCTTCGCTAATGACTCGCTCAACTGCTGGCAAACCTTCAGCGGTTCCCGGAATCTTAATCATCACGTTTTCTTTGCCGAGGGCTTGGTAATAGCGCATGGCTTCGCTAATCGTGCTTTCTGTGTCGTTGGCGATCGTCGGTGGCACTTCAATGCTAATGTAGCCGTCCAAACCCTTCGACTCTGCGTAAACTGGGGCGAAGATGTCGCAAGCGTTGCGGATATCTTCAAATACCAGAGATTCGTAAATCTCCATTACAGATTTACCCGCCCGGATGCCCGCTTCGATATCCGCATCGTAAATCACATTACCCGCGATCGCTTTCTCAAAAATAGCCGGATTAGATGTAATCCCGCGCAGTCCCCGACTTTCAATCATCTTTTTGAGTTCGCCGGACTCGATCAGATCGCGAGTCAAATTGTCCATCCAGATACTTTGGCCAATTTCTTTGATTTCTAACAGGTGATTCGTTGGTGTTGCTGTCATTACTGTAACTCCTACAATTTGATAGCTGTTAATTGGGACTTGGAAATTGGAAATTGAAAATTGAAAATTGGTAATGGGGAATTGGTAATTGGGAGTCGAAAGTTATAAGTTAAAACCCTCTTCCTTCTTCCTGACATCCGTTACATCCCGTACATTGCTCGTTGCCGAACTTCCTTCACTCTTGGACAGTTCTAGGATTGCGCGATCGATCTTGAATAAAAGACTCGACCATCGCTACATTTTCTTTACTGCCGATAATCAAGGGCGATCGCTCGTGCAGTTTGGTCGGCACAACGTCTAAAATGTCTTGAACTCCCGTACTTGCCCGCCCGCCGGCTTGCTCCATCAAAAACGCCAAGGGAGCCGATTCGTAGAGCAAACGCAATTTGCCTTCCGGTTTTTTCACCGTTCCGGGGTACAAAAACACGCCTCCCTGGAATAAAATCCGGTGGAAATCTCCCACCAAAGCCCCGCCGTAGCGGGCGGTATAACCTTCGCTGCGGTGGACGTAACGAATGTAGTCCCTCAAAGATTCCTCCCACTGCCAGAAGTTACCTTCATTAACGCTGTAAATCGGGCCGCGCGAGGGAACTTGTATATTTTCGGTGGCTAGAATAAACTCGCCCAAACTGGGGTCGAGGGTAAAGGAATGAACGCCCTGCCCGATCGAATAAACCAGTATGGTACTGGGGCCGTAGAGTACGTAGCCTGCGCCGATTTGTTTGTGTCCGTGTTGCAGCAAGTCGGAGGCAGAACCATCTGCATCGTCCCCCTCTTGCTTGCGGATGCTGAATATTGAGCCGACATCGAGATTGATGTCAAGATTGGAAGAACCATCTATGGGGTCGTAGAGCAGACTGTAGCGTCCGATCGGACAGTTTTCAGGAATGTAATAGGGTTTTTCCATTTCCTCCGAAGCCAAGCGACAGACAAGTCCGCTTTGCTGGAATACCGAGATAAACACTTCATTAGCATAGACATCCATCTTTTTGACGGATTCTCCCTGCACGTTCACAGCCCCTGTAAACCCTAAAGCATCTGCCATTAACCCGGCTCTGCTAAGTCGGCGCGCGATCAGCTTAGCAGCCAACCCGATGCGATTCATCAAAGCGCTGAGATCCTGAGCATCTGCACTAAAGCTGTGGAGTTGCTGGAGTACGTGACGGGATAAAGTCGTGCAATCGCGGTCTAAGGCTTGTACCTGTTCGGTCTGGCCGAGACGGGTTTCCCCTGTTGGCGCGTTTACCATGATTTGGATGTTCTCCCTGTCTTGCGGCTGGTTAGTTGGGGATTTTCAGGTGCTTGCCGTTTGCCCCGCTAATCGGCTTTGAGGTCGATCGTCCCTATCTTCTATCTTAGGAAGGGTTTTGCTAAAGGGGATGGAACTTTAGGCTAACTTTAGATCCTCATTGGGCCATTCTCAACTTTTACTATCGGTTATTACGATTTTTTTTTTAACAATTAAGTTTTATTTTATACATTCATGTGAAAAAATATACTTCTGTGGCGGCTTTGGAGACAGGCGATGAAGAACTATGATAATTATCAAAAACTTCCTGTGTGGCAAGCATCCTGACTGCTTGTGAAACAGGCGGTTCACCTTGATGTTTATTAAATTTGTCAGGGTGTATCGGGAGTTACTTCAATCTCCCATGCGTTGTTTCATCATCTGCCCGTGCTACTGTAGCTCATGGGGTTAAGTAACCTTCGGAAAATTAATTACAGAAAGACTCTTTACGCTGTAGGGCTTTCAGGCGATATTACGTGTAATTAATTCGGAACTACTACTTAAAAACCGCACTCAGGCGATCTAAACCGGGATTTTCAACAAAAAATCTAGGCTAAAGGTAAAAGCAGTCGCAAGAAACCCAGTTTCTAACCTTGGTGCAAGATGTGAGATTTAGAAAAATTTCATTTCTGGGCAAAAAACCACCGTAATGATACTGATTTTCCTTAAAATATGAGCAAGATTAACTAAGGTGCAGGAATAACAAACTTTGCCATACGATACCGAGCCAATCATGAGATTTGAAGAAGCACTGCAACTGGTAGAAGCAATCCTACAAGCCAAAACAGGTAAACAACTGACTTCCTTAGAAAAAGAAATCCTCAAAGCTGCCTGGGACAACGAAACCTATCATAGCGTTGCCGAAAGCTTATATCTCACCATCGGTCATATTAAAGATTTAGCCTCCCTGTTATGGAAACACCTTTCAGACACCTGCGGGCAAAAAATTACCAAAAATAACTTTCGACGGGTAGTAAGAGCCCTTGGCGGCGCACCCAATTGCCATGAAGAAACAATAACAGAAAACGACACGGAGGAAAATTCCGACCCCAAAGGCAATATCTTAATTGTTGACGACTTGATCGAAAACCTGCATTTTTTAACAAAAGTATTGAACAAACAGGGTTATAAAGTTCGCAGCGTCACTAACGGTAAGATGGCATTAAGAACAATCCACCATAATACTCCCGATGTCATTTTACTCGATATTAAAATGCCAGAAATGGATGGATATGAAGTCTGTGAAGCTCTAAAAGCTGATGAAAATACCTCAGAAGTTCCGGTAATTTTTTTAAGTGCGCTAGATGAAGTTTTAGATAAAGTAAAAGCTTTTAAAGTAGGCGGAGTCGATTATATTACCAAACCCTTTCAAGCAGAAGAAGTCATCGCTCGGATTCAAACTCAACTAACTATCCAAAAACAAAAAAAACAGTTGAGGAAGCAAATCGAAGAACATCAAGAAACCGCAGAAATTCTCTACCAATCTCGCATTTTACTTGCAAATTTATTAAATACTTCCAAAGATGGAATTGCCGCTGTGCAAGCGGTGAGAGATCCGATAACCGAAGAAATTCACGATTTTCGGTGTTTGGTGGTCAACCCCGTCTTTGCCAAATTATTTGGTCAAAAGCGAGAAAACCTCATGGGTAAAACCATCCTGAAAAAAATGTTCAATCAACTTACTCCGACACTGTTTGATTCACTTGTAGAAGTAGTTGAGAGAGGAGAAGCGATCGAACAAGAATTTTATTGGGAAAAAGATGACTGTCAAATATTGTATTATTTGAGTACAGTAAAATTTGGAGATGGTTGTTCGATCACTGTCCGCGATATCACCATGTTTAAACTACTTGAATTTAAGGTAAAGATGAAAGCACATTTAGAATAATCTCATACCTCCGGTTTCTTTGAGAGACTGGGGTTATGTAATCATTCTTTTACAAAGCGTTGGATATCCAAAATCTTCTCAAACTCAAACTTATTAACCCAATTCCTAAGAATCTTGGTTCTACCGTATTGACCATACAAAATTAATGAGTACAATGCTAATTCAACAAACTTATTAGCTGAAAGTTGTGAAAAGTTATAAATGTATACCCCGAGCGTTTAATGAGTTTTAATTTGTTATTAATTCCTTCGACTACTCAAGAAAGTTGTTCTGGTTTCAAAATAGTTGCTAATCTCTCCAAACCACTTTTTTATAGTTTGAAAGCTTTTGGGAAAAGATTCCTGAGCTTCCACCAGCTAATCCACTAAACTCAAAGTTCCCATTGCCCAATTTTCCGAGCCTTCAAATACTTCTATCAGTTCCTCTTTGAGTTGAGGCATTCTTCCTAATTATGGTAAAGTTTATCGAATTGTTGTCAATTGATCAACTTACTCTTTTTTGAGATATTTTTAATTTTTTAGTAACAATACTTCGGACAGTTTCATGGTCCACGCGATAGGTAGCTAGAAACCCGATTTCTACGAGTTTTGAGTCACGATAAATTTACGCAGAAACCGGGTTTCTGAGGCCACGCATAGGTAGCTAGAAACCCGGTTTTTACGAGTTTTGAGTCACGATAAATTTACGCAGAAACCGGATTTCTGAGACTTTCATCATGTGCTCTTTGTCAATGCAGGTGCTTTGCCAAAACCCTCAACCGAGAGCCTCTTTCTCATAACGGGCTAGAAGATGCCAGAGAAAAATATCCGGGTCGTCATGATCTATCATCTCTTTAAACATGGAAACAAAAGGCTCATAGTCCAAAAACTGCATCTCCAAACTGAGTTGTTTTAATCCCGCTTCTTTAAAGATGCGATTTAACCGCAAGGGAGTGTAATAAATCTGGGCAGTTTGCCACTCAGCATCCCAAACTTTATTGCCGTAGACATCGATAAATCCCTCTGTAACACAGTGAGCGTGTTTGCGACTGAAATAGGCAATTTCTAAGAAGCATAAGGTGGTTGGAAAATATCCGTATATCTTGCCACCTGGCTTGAGAACTTTACCAAATTCCCGAATCATCTCGCGGTTGGTTTTATCTTCACTGGAAACCACGGAATTTGCGAGTAGGACGTAATCAAATTTCTCGTTCCACTCAGGTTTTTGTTCGGTGATTCGCGTGGAGTCAACTTCCTCAAACACGATTTGCCGAGCGTTGAGTCGCGAATCTCCATCTGCTGTTTTCCAGTGTGCTTGTGCTTTTTCAATGGCTGTTTTGGAAAAATCGGTACAGTAGATTTGTCCAATTTGGGGGCAAAATTCTAGTAAAGTTTTCTGAAGATAAATTTCCGAGCCACAACCGGGAATTAGGACTTTGATGTCAGGCGAGTTGGGAATATCATAGCCGGGAGAGCGCTCTGGACGGATTAGGGTTTTGCAGATTTTGGGGTCTTGGGTGATGCTGAAAGAGGTGTTGGTATAATCTTCGTGGTTTTTATCCCAGATATCTTTCTCTTCTTCAAGAGATTTCGAGCCAAGGTTTTGAGAAGAGGGAATTAGCCATTTGTAATCATTTGTGCCGGTCATAATTTTTAACTCCAAAATGTTCAGTACAGGTCAAATCTGTGTGTCAACCGCTAACAACCAAGCTGCCGTTTTCCAGCACGTACATGACATCCGCACGCAACGCATGGGCCATGCGGTGGGTAATGAAAATCACTGTGCGTTCTTTGGTGATGCGCTCGATGGTGGCGAGGATTTCGGCTTCCGTCGAGGGGTCGAGGGCGGATGTGGCTTCATCGAGAATTAGAATGGCTGGATTTCTCACCAAGGCTCTAGCTAAGGCAATTCTTTGCCGTTGTCCCCCTGATAACTGTCCGCCCCTGTCACCAACAGGTGTGTCGTAGCCTTGGGGTAAGGACAAAATAAATTTGTGAATCTCGGCGGCTTTGGCTGCGACTTCGACTTGTTCGTCAGTGGCTTGTAGATAGCCCATGCGGATGTTTTCCCGCACGGAGCAATTAAACAGAATTACATCCTGAGAAACCAGTCCGATTTGAGAACGGAGGGAGCGTACTGTTGCATGACGTAAATCAATTCCATCAAACAGAATGCGTCCTTTATCCGGGTCGTAAAATCGCGTTAGCAAGTTGACAATTGTACTTTTGCCTGCTCCACTTTCACCGACAAATACCGCGAATTCTCCTTGGCGAATCTTTAGGGAGAGATTTTTAACTCCTCCTCTATCTTGGGAGTAGCTAAAAGTAACATTTTCAAAGTTAATATCGCTGAAAAAGTGAGGTAAATCAATCGCATCCGGTGCATCCTGAATCGCCGGAGTTTCTGATAAGATATCGCTGATGCGTTGCAGCCCTGCTACTCCATCGATAAATGCAGGCAGTGACGAAGTTAAACCGAGGATATTGAGATTCAATCCTAGCATTAAAACTTGAAAGGAGGCAAGGGTGCCTACGGAAATAATATTCTGGTATGTCATGACAGCACCGATACTTAAAACGATAAGCTGCGTCAAGACAAAACCAATCATGGGAACTTTCTGCACTAAGTAGGAGAGAAAGGTTGCCCGGACATAAACCTGTTTTAAGTCATTCAAATCGGTGGAAAAATTCTCAGTCATTTGGTTCTCCAGCCCGAATATCTTGACAACGGTTTGCGAGAGGATATTCTCTTCGATAACGCTGGCAATCTGTCCTTCTTTTTGCAGCAACTTATAGCCGACTTCGGTGGCAAGGCTGGCTATTTTTGCTGGGGCAATGGTGCAGAGGGTTAAACCGATTAAACTGAGCAGGGCTAATTGCCAGTTGAGCAAGAAGAGGAAAATTAGAGTAAATAGGAAGTTAGACAGTTCTAAAACAACGACTGTCAGCCCCATTGTAATTACACCATTTTCCACCTTTTGGACATCGGCGATGAGACAATTGACTATATCCCCGGCTGAACGCCGTCCAAAAAACTCCATTGAAAGGCTTTGGAGATGCTCGAATAGAGAGTGTCGGATATTGTTGGTGATTAAAATGCCCAAGCGCGCTCCTAGGAAAATTCCTAGCAAGCCGATGCAGGCATATAGAATTGCTCCGACAACTAGCAATGACAGGATTAGAACCAGAAGGCCATAGTTTTGGGGAACGATGGCGGCATCGATGATAAATTTTAAGCTGGCTCGGAAGACTGAATCGAATGCTGCGTCGAATATCAGGCAGGTAAAGAGTAAAATGAATTGCCATTTGTAGGAGGCAATGTATTTGTTGAGGGTTTTAAAGAACCAAATCAGTTCCATGAGTTATAGGAGTTTGTCTACAGGCACGATTTAGGCTTTTACTTTGGCAGTTTTAATTTGGATAACTTTCTTATTAAGTAGGGTGGGCATTGCCCACCCTACAGTTAGTTTCAGTCACACTCAATCAGCAATATGCAATAATTTGCCACTGATTAAATCGCTGAATCTATTGTGTGTCATTGAACTGTGCAAAATGACTCAAGAGCAGTAAGAGAAAAGCTTTGACTATTTTCGGGGATGTCTATTTAAGAGCGATCGCATTATTCCCCCCAAATTGCGTACTGGTTAGTCGCCTTTGACATAAGAAAGATTCTGTTCGCTTGTTTCGTTGGTTTAATAGTCCATGTGTTATCTGGATTTAGGGTTGCTGTCATTTGATATACTCCTGGGCCGAACTCTACTTCCGGTGCGTTTGTCGTTTCTGAAATATCAAGTACCTGGCCCTCCGTAAATGTGCCTGCAAGAACGTAATATTTCGGATGGGGGGTAAAGTTCACTGTTATGTTGGGCTGCGCTTGGACAACAAAAGTTCCTGAGCCTGACATACCTATTCCTACTGTTGCTTGCTTGAGCGGTACATTGGCAGATTGTTTGACGTGGAGTATTCCTAATGGTGTCACTGTTTCTGGCGTAATTGGATTGAAGAAATAGGCTTGATTGTTTGGATCATAATCCAACAAAATTTGGTTTTTCTCTTGTAAACCAGCAACTGGTGATTGAGTTGCATCAAAAACCACTCCTGGTGCTAGTTCCCCCGTCTCCGACCAGCAAAAGTTGTAGCTTATTGTCCAGTTAAACTTGATGGTTGTTTTTGGATAAGCAAACTTTACAAACCATGCTAAAGGGAATACATTCTTGGCACCAATTTCTGGGTCATTCTGGAAAACAGCAATATTAGTAGGATTGCTGGAATTGTTGATAACTGTAAGAGTATACTGAACTCCATTTGTTTCATTTGTGGATACCAAGTTAACGTTGGTCTCTTTATTTTGATATTGAAGAGTTACTTGATGACGACAAACATTAAGAAGGGGTAATTGCTCAGGAATTACCGATGTGACCCATTGTTGATATGCCTCTTGCAAAGCCTGATTTGCAGCTTGATTTTGATCTTGAGCTATCGTAACAACCGTTGTGTTAAAGTTCCAACTTAGCGGCGATGTAGCTGGTCGTGCAAGAAATACCTTAAATGTATATGCGGGCATGATTGTCTCCATTTAAACTATATTTACACTATTAAGACGATTCCCAAAGTCAATTTCTGAATTTTTAGAGTTAGAGGCTATTTTTTCCTACCTCAATGCACCCTCAGCACAAGAACTATAATTTCCAGCCATTGCACCAGATTGTGTTATTGAATTAACGTCAGCAACAAAAGATGTAGGGTGAGCAGTGCCCACCCTACATCTATTTTTACTCATATTTAATCAGCTTACAAATGTAGTTTAACTGATTAAATATTATCCTATTAAAATAAAAATCGTCTCATAATTAGCCTCCTTTGAGATTAGTGTGATTTTGGTTGTTCGTCGAGACGAAATTTTATTTTTGTCTCTACACCTATAAGACGAATCCAGAGGTCAATTTCTGAATTTTTCGAGTTAGAGGCTGTTTTTTCCTAACTCAATGCACTCTGAGAGGTTCAGATCCCCGCCTTCCCGAAGAAGTCAAGGATCTACGCTTTAGCCCGATCGCCCTTTCGCCTCTTACCTTTCAACCGTTTCACAGCCTCCTCAACCTCACCGCGAAAAGGGTAGAGCAACCGCCGACTCAGCGCACTTCGATACGCCTCCACTGCCTCCGTCACATCCCCCAACCCCAACAACGCCCTCCCTTGCCAGTAACCAGCCATAGCCGGGTCAAACTCCATCAATTCCCGGAAATGACAAGCCTTTTCCAACCATTTCCGACTCGCCACCTCATCCCCCAACACTCGATAACTCTCCCCCAGCCACACCGCAGCAGACACCGATTGCAGATAACCCCCATCTTTTGGTAGCAACTGCCATCCTTGCACCAAAGCCTCCACGGCCTCCCGGTGTTTCCCCGCCAGCGCCAACACCCGCCCATGACCAAGCCAAGCATCAGGTAACTGCGGTTCAAGTTGCGTCCCCCGCACAGAGGCACCACACCCTCGCTCAATCTCCTGAAAACTTTCCACCAACACCCGCCCCGCCGTCGTCCAAACACTCCAGCGTTCAGGAAAACGATCGAGCATCTCTTCTACTATTGATGTAAGGGTTACTTGACGGTTAGATCCCCCTAAATCCCCCTGATCGAGGGCGACTTTGAGACTGGTTCCCCCCTTTTTAAGAGGGGCGGAGGGGGGATCGAGAGGAACTGGGGGAGAGGCAGCAGGCAAAATCTCGCACAACGCCCGATAAATTTCACAATCCTGCGGATACAGACGATAAGCCTTCAGCATCGCCTCAGCCGCTTTCTGATATTCCCCCGTATGGAACAAGCACCGCCCATAGGAATACCAACCCCTAGGATGATTCGGGTGTTCCTCAGTAAACCGTTCCAACACCCCAACTCCATTAGCCGACTCCCCCCGGAAAACGTGATAATATGCCAGCAACTCGCGGGCATCCGCCGCATCAGGAGCCAGTTGCAGCACAGAACTAATTATCTGTTTAGTCTGCTTCCCCTCCTCACCCGATACCAATCTCATCCGGCAACGAGTATCCGCCAGTCGTTTGAGCGCTCGGAAATCACCCGGAGCCACCTCTAGCACTTTGCTCAACCTGCGCTGCGCTTGGCGCACATTCCCCACCGCCTGACTCGCGTCGTAGCTGTCAATCAGCGCTACAACATCATCCGGGTTGAGTGACAAAACCGTATCAAAGGCTCGCAAAGCTGCAACCGCATCCCCTCTCCCCATTTGCACCTGCCCCAACGCCAGCCAGTGAGCCGCATTATCTGGTTCTAGGGAAGCCGCCGACTCAAAAGCGAGTATCGCTGCCTGAGTGTCATTTCTACAGAGTGCGATCGATCCGCTGATATGCTGCCGAGTCGCCTCATTGCGTGCATTGGCCGAGGCACTTTCATAAACCGCTACTGCCTCAACCTCTTGTCCCATAAGCTGCAAGAGTTTCGCCAATTGCAACCGCACGCCGATCGATGGTGGTTGCTGCCGATCTATTACTTGGCGATATTCCTCAACCGCCTGCTCGATATGACCCATTTCATACAGCAGATTCGCCAATTCCAACCGCTTCTTCCACCCAGAGGGATACTGCTGCACGTACTCACTTAATGTTTTCAGCTTCTGCTCTTGTCGGGTTGGCTTGGAGTCTCCAACCAGGTAAGCATTCAACTCCACCCCAGAGGACTGAGCGATCGATACGACCCGGAATGTAGTGTTTCTAGACATATTGCTGTTACCTGATAATTAATTGTCTCGCCAATGTTCTCTGTCATCGGGGCGATCGAGTCGGATGCGATCGTTTCCTGAGATTGGGAACTCTCCACCACCAGCTTTTCCCTTTTGCCAACCTTGGAAAAATCTAACAGAGCATCATCCAACCCTGACAAATACCTGCTCAAACGCTTTTGCAGAATGTCTCGCGCCTGTTGGATACGCTTGTAAATGTTATCGAGAGAGATGGCGAGTTTTTGGGCTATATCTTGATAGGAAATCTGGTCGCAGTAACGCATAGTAAACGGAGCGCGCAGTCGATAAGGAAGAGAATTTATGGCCTCGCGCAGGTACTGTCCCAACTCATGATTTAGAAGTGCTAATTCAGGAGAGTCACAACCAGAAATAACCGCTGAGTTATCGATAGTCGCTATGTCCTCAATATTGTCTATTTGTATTGCTTTTCGGCGACGTTCTCGATGTATATCTATACAGAGATTATGGGTTAAGCGGGTGAGCCAAGCTCGGAGGTTAGTGATTTTTTCGGCATAGTCTGGTAATTTATCCCAAGCTTTGACCATTGCGCGACTGAGCGCTTCTTCCGCATCCATAGAATTACCGCCCATCCACTTGAGACAGCAACGGTAAAAATAATCTCGATTCTGCTCCCATAGCTGCCAGAACGTTTTCTCTATATCTTCAGAGCAACTACGAAAGCATGAGGTATTAACGAATTGAGAATTTGACATGACGATTTATCCCTGAAATTCAGCTTACTTTTGATTTTGGGTTTAACCTAAAGTAGTTTTTCTGCACCGGATTAATTATGTTGCTTGTTCGAGCCTTTGTAGGCTAGATAGGGAAGTGTTTTAAAGGTCAAGTATCGAGTTTTTTTGGGGAACTTTTTGTGTTTTTTGTGTAACTTTGCCGCCAAACAATCAGGCCAACAGCTTGACGTTATTCAAGCCCAAAGCTGAAACTTAATTAGTCACATTTGCACCCAAATTTGACTAATTAAGTTTTTATGTTATGCATTTAGATGCCCATCCTCTTAATTTTTCACAGGGCTGTATCAACCTTGACAGGGTTAGTTTTTGCAGGCAGCCGCAACAACTATATTATCTGTCCCACTAACAGTCTAATCGCACAATTCAGGTTCTAAAGTCGGAAAAGTCGGGTTCTAAAGTCGGAAAAATCGGGTTCTAAAGTCGGAAAAGTCGGGTTCTTCGGAATTCTCTGGACAAAATCCCAAATGTGTTATATGGGGCTAACCCGAAGAAACATAAGTTTGGATAGGTTTTACGAAGAAGAATAATGGTGCTTAATTACATTCCGGGCGTTGCTTAATCAGGGTATGAAAAAAATAAGTTGAAAATTCAGAAGTTTTGTGGATTCTGGTTTCTATGACTTGCATATTTAGCCTTTCATACCGTAAATCAGCAACGCCACATTCCGCACGCGCTTAGTGTCACAGCATAATTACCCAGAATAATCGATTTTTAAAGTGATAAATTATGCGTTTCAAATTTTTAATATCCGTTAATATACGGTATCAAACTATAATTTGTAGCTTAATGGCTCGATAAAAATAAGTAAATACCGATGGTGACAGTTGAGGGTGCGGAATGTGGGCTTAACCAGGGATATGTATTGCTGATTTGTTCTAGCATGAGGATTTATACTTAGGCTGCACACGATCGCATTGTATTGAGCTACTTGCAGTTTTGTTAAGACCTTGGACAAAAAAACAAAAAAAAGTGTGAAAGGTCGATCGCCCTTTCACACTACACAAAGTATGTATTTTGTCAAGCTAAATGTAGGACTAATTAACTAGAAATTATCGCGCCTTGGGTGTCGATCGCGATCGCCCTTACATCAGCCTTCACCCCAAATTCCATCCAAGCAGCCGCCATTTCCCTCACAACCGCAACAGCATTAGTAACATCCGTTAAAGCTAAAAGCGTTGGTCCGGCACCGCTAATTACCATTCCATAAGCCCCTGCCTTGAATGCAGCTTCTTGCACTGCTTCATATCCCTGAATCAGAGATTGCCGGTAAGGTTGGTGAATTTTGTCCTGGAGGGCGCAGCGCAGCCAGTTTTCATTGCCAGTTTCCAAAGCCCGCAACAGCAAACCGAGGTGTGCGGCATTGAAAATCGCATCAGCCCTGCTGTACTCGCTGGGCAAAACTTGTCGCGCCTCGGCTGTAGAAAGTTCAAAATCGGGAATCGCTACCACGGGCACAATATTAGGATGCCAGGGAATATCGCAAATTTCCCAGGAACCGCTTGGTGTATTGCTAGCAGCGAGGCGACAACCTCCTAATAAAGCGGGGACAACGTTGTCGGGATGGCCTTCAAGTTCGATCGCCAACTGCATCACTTCCACCTGACTCAAAGGCTTTCCGGCTAATTCATTTGCACCGACTAACCCGCCCACAATAGCTGTGGCGGAACTTCCCAAGCCTCTAGCCAGCGGCACTTGCATATTTATATGTATGGCTACGGGCGGCGGCGATTGTTGGAGGCGATCGTATAACTTGAGAAAAGCTTGATAAGCCAGATTGCTGTCGTCTGTCTTGACTTTTGCGGCTTCTTGGCCCGTAACTGTAATTTTTAGTTTCTCGGTTGCTGAGGGTTCGAGTCGGGAGAATTGGAAGCGGTTGTAGAGGCTTAAAGCAGCGCCGATGCAGTCGAATCCTGGGCCCAGGTTGGCGGTTGTGGCGGGTACGGTAACGGTGATAGTGGAAGTTACGGACATTTTTTGAATGGTGGATTTGGAATGTTTAACCGCAGATGAATGCGGATGAACGCAGATCGAAGGTATTATACTATGTTTTCAAAAGCCATTTATTCTTGCAGCATTTCAAGATGCTTGATGGCATCTTGATAATCGTTGGTATTGCCATCTTTTTGATAGAGATCGGCTGCTTTATGATAATCGGCGATCGCCCCCGGTTTGTCTTCTAAGAACTCGCGGACTCTGGCGCGGTTGTAGTAGGCGTCGCCGTAGTTGGGGTTAATTTCAATTGCGCGATCGAAGTCGGCTTTGGCTGCTGGATAGTCTTTGAGGTTGCGGCCGTGAATGATGCCCAGTTTGTTGTAGGCTTGGGCGTAGTTGGGATTGAGGCGAATGGCTGCGGTATAATCTGCGATCGCCCCTGGGATGTCTCCAGCTTCTGATTTGGCTAAACCACTGTTGAATAGGTCTTCGGCAGTATTTTGAACGATTAGTATTGGTGAGGGTTTTGTAGAAATGGCAGGAGATATGCCACCAAAAACTGTCACAAATCCCCAAAGGGCGATCGCCCTGTAAAAGTATTTCATAATTCTAAGCAAAAATCTGAGCGACAGAACAACTAAAACCGGGTAACAAAGGCGATGTCAATTCATCATTCCTCAACAGTGTAGCAACAAGCCTTAAACTTGCTTCTTCCCTGCGATAAACCTCAATTTGTTGCAACCGCCAATTCGCAATCCAGTATTCCTGTACTCCTCGTACAGAATAGAGTCTGAGTTTCAAATCTCTATCGCGTCTTTCATTGTCTGTACCGGGAGACAATACTTCAACAATTAACTCGGGGGCGGCGGTTAAATGTCCGGCTTCGTCTAGCAAGATATCCAAGCGTTCATTGCTGGCCCAAACTACATCAGGAATAACGTTATCAGCGTCCGTGAAAATAAGACCTGGATTGATGGCGGCTCTTCCCAAACCAGTCGATCGCGACCAGGTTTTCAACTCTAGGTAAAAGTTACCACAAGCTTCTTGATGCCCCCAATGCGGTGCTCTAGTCACAAATAACTCTCCATCAATAAGTTCGTAACGATCGCCGTTATCGGGCAATAGTTCCAAATCAGCGGTAGTCCAGCGTACTTTATCAGATATTGTCTGGCTCATACAAGCACTCTATAATAGGTGGTACAAACATTATAAACCACTTCCTAGTAAGGACTTCAGCCCTCTCTGCGACTTTTAGTCAATTAGGACTAAAGTCCTTACTACAAACTATGGGGTCGATCGCAATTAACCGCACATTACACTACTTAAGAACAGTTTTAGAAGCAATCCGAGTTTTCTTGCGATCGGCCTCACTCAAATCTTCACCAGACTGCAAGCGAGTAGCAGAAGTTTGCAGCACTGTGGCCGCACTTTTATCGCCCATTTGCAGAGCAGTTTTAGCCGCCGTTTGTAACATTGTGGCGGCACCGGCGCGATCGCCCTGTTGTAATCTAGTTTCGGCGAGTTGAGTTTGGCGGTATTTAGCCAAAGCTAAAATATGCTGCTGCACCATCGGGTTAAGTGCCGGCTGATAAACTTTCAGGACATTAGCGGAAACTGCCACAGGATCGGAAAGTAAACCTTCACCGACAGTCGGATCGTCGTAGCGAATTTGCAATTGCCCGATCGCCTGCGTACCTTCAGGTAACTGTCCAATATAAATATTAGCCAAAACTACTCGCTCTACATCCTTCATTAAATCTCCCAAGCGGACCATAAAGCGATCGCCCTCTTGCTGTACCGGTAATTCGATCGTATCAGGAGCAACTTGGGCGATCGGTTTAAGTTCGGCTAACCGCACTTTTGGCATCAGCGAAAATAGCAAATAAGCATTAGTCAAACCTACACCTTGGATGCGAGTAAATAATTTTCCAAACTCATCAACCGCATCTTCGGGCCGCTGAATGTGAGCCAAAGCACCGCCGCCAGCATCAGCAATCTTTTCCAAAATATCCTGATTCCAGTTATCGCCAAAGCCCAGAGAATTTAAAGTCATATTGTACTCGGCGGCGAGTTTCGCCAGCTTCAAACAGCGACTGTCGTCGCCGTGTTCGTTTTCGCCGTCAGTAAGTAGAAATGCCTGAGATATAGCTTCTTTTTTGCCTTTCCCCAACTCTTCAATACCTAACTTAATGCCCTCATCAATTGCTGTACCGCCGGCCGGTCGCAACCTCTCAATTTGGCGTTTAATGCTAGCGGAGTCTTCCACAATTTGGTTGGGGACGAGGACTTTGGCTTTGTGATCGAAAGCCACCGCGCAAAAGCGATCCCCAGGCTTCAACCGGTCGAGCAACCGTCCGGCGGCTTGTTTGACGGTTTCCAACGGCCGTCCGCCCATCGACCCACTGTGGTCGAGAATCAGGCACAGATTTAAGGGTACGCTGGAGTCGATCGAGCTTGCCGTCGCAGACACTGAAATCGCTAGCTGGCGCTGGGTTGAGGGCGCGATCGCGTCAAGGTTGGGGTCGTTTAAGACCGGGAGCAAACTAACTTTCATGCGGGATACCTAAAGATTGCGTTACTATTTCTTTAAGAATAGCTCCATCAGTTCAGGCAACATTTCGGTTTATGAACACACCAATTAAAGCTGTGCAATCGCAATACTACGGGGAAGGCAACTCTCGGACGCCACCACCCGATTTGCCATCCCTGTTGCTGAAGGAGCGGATCGTTTATCTCGGTATGCCTCTGGTGCCTGCGGTAACAGAACTGATTATTGCTGAACTGTTGTTCTTGCAGTACGAAGACCCGGATAAGCCGATCAAAATCTATATCAACTCAACAGGCACTTCTGGTTACAGCGGGGAACCCGTCGGCTTTGAAACCGAAGCCTTCGCTATCTGCGACACGATCAGGTACATTAAGCCACCCGTGCACACTATTTGCCTCGGTTCGGCAATGGGCATGGCTGCGATGCTGCTAGCGGCCGGTACAAAGGGCTTTCGGGCTAGTTTGCCGCACGCTTCGATCGTGTTGCACCAACCCAAGGCTTACACGCGGGGTCAAGCCAGCGACATTCAAATTCGGGCGAAGGAAGTGCTGGCAAATAAGGCCACGATGCTCGATATTTTTGCAAGCTGTACTGGCCAACCGATCGAAAAGATTACTAAAGATATGGATAGGTTGCTGTACATGACGCCCCAGGAAGCTAAAGAATACGGTTTGATCGATCGCGTTCTAGAAAGTTCGGAAGAATTGGCTAAACCACTGCCGGCTGGAGTCATCTAATTTGGTTATTAGTTATTGGTTATTAGTTATTGGTTATTGGTTATTGGTTATTGGTTATTGGTTATTGGTTGTTATCACCAAAAACTCGAAAGTAACTAATAACAAGTAACTAATAACAAGTAACTAAGAACAAGTAACTAATAACAAATAATCCATTCCAAATCCCCGATTACCAATTACCAACTAAAAGGAGTTCCGAATTATGCCTATAGGTGTGCCAAAAGTCCCCTACAAAATGCCTGGTGGTTATGATACTCAGTGGATTAATATCTACGATCGTCTTTACCGGGAACGGATTATTTTCTTAGGTAAAGATATTGACGATGAAATTGCCAATCAAATCATCGCCGTGATGCTGTATCTGGATTCGGAAGATTCGGGTAAGGATATCATTTTGTACATCAATTCCCCCGGCGGGATGGTGTCGGCAGGCATGGCTATTTTTGATACCATGCAGCACATTAAATCGGACGTGGTGACGATTTGTGTGGGCTTGGCTGCTTCGATGGGTTCTTTCCTGCTGGCTGCGGGTACGAAGGGGAAACGGTTGGCTTTGCCTCACTCGCGGATTATGATTCACCAACCTTCTGGGGGCACGCGGGGACAAGCAACGGACATTCAGATTGAGGCGAAGGAGATTTTGCGCTTGCGCCACCAACTCAACGGTATTTATGCTAAAAATACCGGACAGCCGATCGAGAAAATCGAGAAAGACATGGATCGCGACTATTTCATGTCCGCTGAGGAAGCCAAGGAATACGGCTTGATTGACAGAGTAGTCGAAGATCGTCCGTAAGTTGTTTTTTCGATTCAGTAGTGCGGGGAAACCTCGCATTACGACCTAGTTGGCAGTAAAATATGGCAGAATCTTTACATTTAAGGATTCTGCCATATTTAATGGTATTATAAAACTTGATTCATGCTAAATGGATATTGCAGATTATTACCGACAGTTAGGACTCAGATCTGGTGCGAGTTTATCGCAAGTTAAGAGTTCTTATCGAAAGTTAGCCAGACAGTATCACCCGGATGTGAATCCGGGAAACGAACAGGCTAAGAATAAGTTTATTGCTATTACTGAGGCTTATAAGTTCCTGGTAAATATAGCCCCCGCCGATGTTGCGGAGTCAACAACTGCTAGTTCAACAGTAGCGCCTACTTCGACACCGCCCGCTGCAGCGGTGAAAGATCGATCGCAGACAGTTAAGGTGACTCGGAAACAGCAACCGACTCCAGATAGCCCGGATTTGTCGGCGGCGGAAGAAAAGTTAAAGCAAGATGCTTATTTTCAGTTGCAGCAGTTGCTGAAATATCAGAGGTTCCCCCGGGCGATCGCCCTGATTGAGGGTTTGGCGCAGCGGGTTCCTGAAGATCGGGAAGTGCGACAGTGGCAGGCGATCGCCTATCAGCGCTGGGGGCGGCATTTGATCGAGGAAAAGCAGGTTGATAAGGCGAGAATTTATTTGAAAAAAGCTGTAAAAACTGACCCTCACAATCGGGCTTTGTGGGCGGAAGTTGAGCGAGATTTTCGCAAGTTGGAACAGATTTATTGATTGGGGAATCGGGAACCGGGAATCGGGAACCGGGAATCGGGAACCGGGAATCGGGAATCGGGAATCGGGAATTATTACTTTGGTTCTGTGGAGGTCATCAAAAACTCTATATTTTTGAGTTTTTCTAAAATAGCTTGGCTATTTTCAGGCCGGTTTTCGGGTAGCGGTTCCATCAATTCGTCGATCGAGTCTACAAAGGACTGGTCAACATCTACGGCCTGGTTTTTCCAGTTGATTTTACCAGTTTTTTGATTGACGGGAAAGTCGATCGGCTTTAAGCCTGTTAATAAATGTACAAAAGTACGCCCTAGGGCAAAAAAGTCCGATCGCACTTCTGGTTTTCCGGCAATTTGTTCGGGCGCGGAGTACCCAGCAGAACCGATGGGTGCGGTATCTGTGCCTGCTTCGGTGGCGCAGCCGAAGTCAATTAATCTCAATTTCCCATCGGGTTCTAGCATCAAGTTGGATGGCTTAATATCCCGATGTACGAGATGATATTTGTGGATTTTTTGCAAAATAGCGAGCAATTGTTGCAGCCAATTAACGGCGAGTGTTTGAGAAACCTGTTGGTTTTTAGTTAAGAATTCTGTCAAGTTTACTCCGCCGATTTTTTCCATCGCCAAACAACACAATTTCTGGGAATTGTTGCCGAGTTTAATTTGGAAATAACCGTCTGGTTCAACTTGGGGAACTCCGGCTTTTCCCCCCAGCCAAATTAACACTCGCGCTTCTTGCTGGAAGCAGCGAAGTAAATGGGGATTGTGGCTGTGTTTGAACACTTTAAAAATTTTGACTGTGCCCCATTCGTTTTCGCCGGTTCCCAAATCTTCGACTTCTAAGATGTCTGTGGGGCGGGCGGGATTGGGCGATCGCACTGGTTTAAGGATACGATAGCGATCGGCAATTAATAAAGCCGTGCCGCAAGCTTGACAGTTTTGAGCAGCAGCAGAGTTTTCGCGTTGTTCGCATTGAGGGTTGATGCAGTAAATCATCTGTCTTGATACGTCCAGGACTGACGGATTTAACGAATTGATTCAATTATGAGCATAAAACCCAGTAGTTTTGACCTTACTACTGAGTTTTTATTTGCCGCCCATTTGCAGAGAATACCACATTTAAGTCCAAGATTTAAGATTAATCGCACCGCGCTATACCGATTGAGCTACTCCCCAGCGTTTGGTTGGGGAGAAGGTAGAAGCATCTCCGTAGTTTTTTAAGTTGTAATGTTAGTTTCTGGAGCGGTGCTTGTTTCTTCTGAGGCAAAGCGGGCCGGCCAAATGCGATCGCAAAAAAACAAAGTTCCCGCCGTCACGCACAGCGGAATTGCCAACAGATTCAACAGCGGAATGCTCACCAAACCCAAACACACTAAACCAAAACTGCCACTAGCCGGCAAACTTGCCCAAATTATTTCTAACTTCTCCTGAAAAGGCCTGCGCCTTCTCTCCAAAGGTGCATCTAAAAAATCTAAACAGACAATAGTCGCGCCCAAAGCTACGCCGCCCAAAGTGCTAAGAATAGAGCCGAAGCCAGGGATAAAATTTAGCAACAGTAGGGGTATGCCGACGCTCAACAAAATTTGTATTTTTCGCAGTTCAAAGGCGATCGCCCTTTGAATATCCCCAAAAACACTAGCCAAATTCATTGGGGCTTCTGCGGGCAATTGACCGTTCCGCAGCAGTTCCAATTGTTCGGAAAGTTTGCCGTACCAGGGCGAACCTAAAATCACGCCAAACTGCACTAACAAAAATCCGATGATTAGCAAAAGTCCTGACACTAGGAGTACGCGCAGCAGCCAGCCGAAAGCAACTGTCAACCCGCCCAAAAAGCTCAGCCAAGCTGGCAAATTCGCAATTAAATCATTAAATCGGAGGGATAAATCGGCTACTAAAACGTCTATGCCTGCCAAACTGGGAAATAGCAAGCTTAAATAAAGTCCGGTACCAATTAGAAAATTTAGTAAGACGGGAACTAATACATAACTCCACAGCTTGGGAGTTTGCCAAATCAGCGTGAAAGCTCGAAAAGGATAGGTGAAACCTGCCAGGAGTCGAATTGGTGCAGTAATGGCGCTGCGGGCGGGATTTGAATTGAGCTGTTTTGACATATTAGGGGTGAGAGCGTCATTTTCTATTATTATTGCCTATGAGGATTTATTGCAGGTTGCCCAAAAGTGAAGCTTTTTATTTACCATACCCCGGAACTTACGCCAGCGGACAAAATGCCGGCTTGCGCGATCGCAGTTGATGTGCTGCGGGCGACTACGACAATGGCGACGGCCCTGAATAATGGGGCGGAAGCTGTCCAAGTTTTCAGCGACTTAGATAAGCTGATGGCAGAGAGCGAAAAATGGCCTGCAGACAAGCGGATTCGGGCTGGAGAGCGTGGCGGAGGCAAAGTTGACGGTTTTGACATGGGGAATTCTCCGCTGGACTGCGCGCGAGAAAAGGTGAGTGGGAAGCGCATTTTTATCAGTACAACTAACGGTACTCGGGCTTTGCAACGAGTGCAAGCTGCTGCAACTGTGCTGACGGCGGCTTTGATTAACCGCAAATCTGTAGTGCAGTTTTTGTTAAGCAAAAAGCCGGAAAGTATTTGGATTGTGGGTTCTGGTTGGGAAGGGAGTTATTCGTTGGAGGATACGGTTTGTGCTGGGGCGATCGCCCAAAGCCTGCTATCAGAAAGCGGTATTCCGGCGATCGATTTTGCTGGTAACGATGAAGTATTTGCGGCGATCGCTCTTTATTGGCAGTGGCAAGATCGGCTGCACGAATTGTTGGAAAAAGCCAGTCACGGCCAGCGCCTGTTGCGTATGGGCGTGATTGAAGATTTAAAATATTGCGCGCAATTGGATACTTTAGATGTGCTTCCCATGCAGCGAGAACCGGGTGTTTTGGTGAAGTCTGATTTTAAAATTTCTTAGGCTAATTTCAGGTTTCCATCTTGGGAAAAAACTAGGAATTAATTTTTTTTGAGTGCAGTATTAGTAGGGTGTGCCCTTATAGAACCTTACTTGAAAAACGACGATAAAATAGGTTTGTAGTGCGGACTTCAGTCCGCTTTCATATTGCGGACTAAAGTCCGTAATACAAACCGGGACTTGCATTCCCAACGATCGAACAACGGAAATTATACTAAATCCGGGTTTGTCATCCCATTTTTGTTATTGTTCGCGAACAATGACAAAAATGGCTCGGATACGTGGATTTAGTATTAGTAGTTAGCGAACAAGATTGTTTTTATAGAAAGTTGAATTAAAGATATTCCGTAGCAACATATAGCGGTTTTCAAGCGTGGTAAAGTATGCCCTATGCCCGGTTTGGCCTATGCCCTAATGTATTGGAGGCAATTTAGAATTACCGAACCGCTGAATTAAACACTCGGCAATTCTGGCGGCGGCACCGGGTTCTCCCATGCGGCGCAAGCCATTTTCAGCGATTAACTGCAATCTGTCGGGATCGCGGAACAAAGACTGTACTGCGCCGGCAACTTCGGCGGGATGTTTGACTAAAATTAATGACGGGCCTAACAGGCGACTTTGGGCTTCTGCAAAGGCGGGGGTAAATTGCGGGCCGTTTCCGGGAATGGCGATCGCGGGTTTTCCTAAACCGACAAATTGTTCTGTAGCGGTTCCAGCCATTGCTATTGCTACATCGGCTTCATACAAACAATCGTTAAAACTTTGCTGAGTTAAAATCATCGTGGCGTTTCTCTGCACAAAGGTCAAGGGCAATAGCAAATTAGGAAATTCTTGCCGAATTTCTTGAGGGCTAGAAACGGGAGGCCGCAAAATACTTCCTTCTCGCCGCTGCGTTTTTATTTCGCCGTCTTGTCGCCAGCCGAAAAATTCTAATATAGGTCGCAAAGCTTCTAAGTTTAACTCGGGAGAAATGGCTCCGAAAAATAACAGTTTACGATCGGCAAACAAGGACAAAATTCCGCCTGCAGCCTCTACTATTAGCTGCCAATTAGCATAGGCTTCCGGCGCTCTAGAGCCGGGGAGTAAGGTGATGACGAGCGATCGCTCCTTTTCCCGAAACTCTGCATCAGGGCCGTAAAAACTGGCTGGGTTTTCCGGTTCGAGTCCGTCCATCATGGGATTGCCAAGATTGTAGGCGGAAATTCCCAGCTTTTCTAAAGTCTCGGCGGTTAGCGCATCCCGGACAAAAACGGCGCGACAGCGGTTTCTCGTCATCAACCAGCGCTCCCAAAGGAAATAAACCGATCGCGGCGACGAAATCCAAGCAAACAAGCCGGATTTGCGAGCCAGAGGCCCGTTCTCGTCCCGCAAATAATAGTCGGACTTGGCGGTACCGACAAAAGCATAGGGCGCGCCAGCGAGCCAAGCAAACAGCAGCGGTACGATATCGCCGCAGGCTAAGATCACCGCGTCTTGATTGCCAGACTGTGTTTGCGATCGCACCCAAGCGCGGATCGCTTTAAACTGAGCTACGGTCAACTGCAGCAGGCCGCCTTTGACATCCCGCAAAAATTCCCTTCCATCCATGTAGATAAATCCGCCCGAAGGCATCCGCTGCACCGGGCCGATGATGCGGGCGTTTTCTAGTTGAGCGAAAGCTTGCCCTTCGCCCACTAGCGGAAACACGGCTAATTCTGGGGGGTGCGGGTGCTGTTGCAGTTCCCGCAAGATGCGAAGGGCGATCGCGTCTTCTCCGTGGCCGTTACTGAGGCAAAGTAATTTCAATCCCAACTCTCTCAAAAACTCTACTGTCAACAAATAGCCTAAAACCCCTGCGACTTCAGTCTAGCGATGAAAGGCTACTTTACAGGTTATTTTACCAGAAAACTCTTATTTTAAATAGCATAAAATACCGTAAAATTGACCCAGATCGGCGCGACTCAAAATTTATGTTGAGGACTTTCTTTCTCACTACAAACACATTTTATGTCAGGTAATTGAGCCGATACTATTAGATACCAAACCATGCTTAAATATCTTGATTGTTGATTTGACATCAAATCCTCTCTTCATCGAAATAGTAAATTAACAGTTAACAGTTAACAGTTAACTGTTAACATCATGTATGAGTGCAACCAGAATTGATTTAATTTGGCGCGGACATCATTTGCTTGGTAACGATTTAAATCCCCAAACCCGAAAAACCGACGAGCTACTGCCCCTCGATATACTGCTTTAAAATCCTCCGAATTTGTTTGAGCTGAAATCCCTTAGCAAGTTGGCGTAAGTTCGTGACAAACGGCACTAATCTTGGTTCCAGAATTTCCAGATTAGCCGTTTCCTGAAAAAAATCTTCAATGTCGCCCATAGCTGCGAGTTTCAAAAGTTTGGCTACCGACTCAGAAGCAGCAGCTAACAGAGCAGAATAAACAGGAAAATCAGATACTGGTGACAAACTGGAAGTTTTGCGCTTTTTGTTTCCCGAAGATGCTTCGTAAATCCATTCTAGTCCCAAATGAAGGCGCAACTGTTCCAAAAAGTGATTTGCTTCGATCGGCTTGGGAAGAAAATCATCGCACCGGGAGAGGATGATCTCTTGCTGCACAGACTCGAAAACGCTAGCTGACATAGCGATTAATATCACATCTTTTAATTCCGGCAACTGCCGCAGTCTGCTTGCAGTTTCTAAGCCATCCATTACAGGCATCCGCAAGTCCATTAAAATCAGATCCGGGTGAAATTCAACTGCTTTGTAGAGGCATTCTTGACCGTTCCCGGCCTCTGCAATTTCAAATCCCAAACGCCCCAGCAGCCTGCACAACAAATCGCGATTTAGTTGATTTTCTTCCAGAATTAGCACTTTCCGTTTGTTACCGACAAAACCGACAAGCCAGTGTTTGTCACGCAAAGGAGACACTTCTAAGTACCGTTTGGCTGCAGGCAATTCTACATCCAGCCAGAAAGTGCTGCCTTTTCCCAAAATGCTGTTGACGCGAATTTCGCTGCCCATCAGTTTCGCTAATTTCTGGCTGATTGAGAGCCCTAAACCCGTGCCTTCAACAAAGGTATTTCCTCCTACTTGGTGGAATGGCAAAAATATTTCTTCTAATTTATCTTGCTCTATTCCAGTCCCGGTATCCTCTATTTGAAAGCGAATTTTTAAAGCGTGTTGGGCTGCAATTGCATTATGGGCGAAACGCAGATAATTTTCTTTCAGTTCCGAACTCAAAATCGAGAAATCGTAATTTTCTTCTCTGCCTCTATTCCAAGCTTCTGTGCCGACATAGCCGACTTTTAAAGTTACTCCGCCGCTGTTAGTAAATTTTACGGCATTGCTGAGTAAGTTGATCAAAATTTGACGCAATCTTTTTCTGTCGATACTGACGCAGCTAGGCAGGGGAGATACTTGTTCGTAATTGAATAAAATTGCTTTTTGAGATGCTCGCATCTGAAACAGATCGGCAATATTTTTGGTAAAATTTAGAAAATTTAACTCTTCTGGGTAGAGTTTCATTTTTCTAGCTTCTATTTTGGAAAGGTCTAAAACATCGTCGATTAACATCAGCAAGTGTTCGCCGCACTGTTGAATGTTGGTGAGACTTTCTTGGTGATCTGAGCTTAAGTCTTTGTCGGTTTTGAGGATTTGAGCGTAACCTAAAACTCCGTTTAAAGGCGTGCGGAGTTCGTGGCTCATGTTAGCGAGAAATTCGCTTTTGGCGCGGTTGGCGGTTTCTGCGGCTAATGCTGCTTGTTGGAGGGCGGCTTCTGCTTGTTTGCGATCGGCAATTTCGGTTTGTGCTTGTTGAAATAGTGTCGATTGCTGGATCGCGATTGCCAATTGCACGCACAGTTGTCGCAGCGCTTCTATTTCTGAGGAATCCCAGGAACGGGGGCCGCTGCAATCCTGGGCGATCAGCAGTCCCCAAAGCTTATTTTCAGCGGTGGGTTGGCTATGGGAAATGCTTTCTCGTGCTTGTAAAATCGGTACTATTAAGTTAGCTTTTACTTCAAATCCTTCGAGAAATTTCATATGGCATTCTGTCAAATTTTCTCGGTAAATATCTTCCATCGATCTAATATAGCCTTGCTGATAAACCTCAACAAATCTCTCTTTAAAACAGCCGTCAATATTGTTAAAATTTTGCAGGGAAATTCTATTGTTTGCCACGGACTCCACAACGACACAACCGCTCCAGTCGGGATTAAAACGGTAAATAACTGTGCGGTCTGTTTGCAAAAATTGTCGCACTTGTTCGACAGCAGCGGTGAGAATTTCTTCTAAATTGAGGGAGGAGCGAATGCGATCGAGCATGGCAACTACCAGCCTTTCTCGCCTTAATTGTTGCAGCAGCGCCATCTCGGCTTTTTTGCGTTCAGTGATGTCGGTAATTACTCCCACTAACCCGATTAAATTGCCAGTTTCATCTTTAATACAGTCGGCGCGAAATAAAGTTGTCAGTGGTTCGTTGCTTTTAGTTTTGATTTTGACTTCGCCTTGCCAAGATTTGCCTTTACGGATCGTTTTAAACATCTCTAGCAACACTTGATTTTGGGAGTATATTGCTGTTGCTCCGCCTGCTGCGTTCAATTCTTCTGCTGTGTAGCCGTACCGCCGAACAAAGGCTTGATTGTGATAGATCGATCGCCCTCTCAAGTCAGCAATGCAGATCGCGTCGCTGGTGCTTTCTACGGCTTGAGTCACCCGCAGCAGGTTTAATTCGGCTTGTTTGCGATCGGTAATATCTGTAATAGTGCCGATATAGCCTTTAATGTCCTGCTGTTCTCCGATTTCTGCGATCGCCTGACCGATCGCCCAAACTACACGACCGTCTGGATGCTGAAAGCGGTATTCTGATTTAAAAGGAATTTTGTCAATAATTGCTCGATACCATTCATTTTTCACCCGTTCCGCATCATCGGGATGAATGGCATTCATCCAGCCAGTTTCTGCTGCCAATTCTGCGTTTAATCCCGTGATTTTGCTCCACCGCTGATTCACATAAAGGCAATTGCCAAACGCATCGCTGTGAAATATGCAAACTGGCGATGCTTCTGCCAAAGTTTGATAGCGGCGCTGGCTCGATCGCAGTGCAGATTCTACCTGTTTTCTATTAGTAATATCGCGAACAATCGAAATTATTTCGCCGCCTGCAAGCATTGTCAGCGACAATTCTTGAGGGAACTTAGTACCGTCGTGGCGCTGACCAGTCGCTTCTATATTGCAGTACCCTTTTTCTAGGAAATTCGGCATTACTTCACATTCAAGATATTGAATTTCTGCGGGGCTGTAGAGTAGTTCCCATGTCTTTCCGTGCAGTTCGCTAGCGCTAGTCAAGCCGTACATTTTCAGATAAGCATCGTTTGAATAAATACATTCTTTGCGATCGTTAAAAATAGCAATACCGTCATAAGCAGCGCCCATAGCTACTGCTTGCCGCTGAAGTTCTGACTCAGCTTGTTTGCGAGAAGTAATGTCGTGACCGACTGAGTAGATTAAACCTTCTTCGCTAAATGGCGATGCCGTCCACAGCAGGTATTTGTAAGCACCGTCTTTGCAGATATAGCGGTTTTCAAAGCAGATACTGGGCGTACCGGCGATTAGTTTGGCTCCTTCGGCTGCGGTGGCTTTTCGATCGTCGGGATGAACAAATTCTAGCATCGGCTTGGCAAAAAGTTCAGCATTGCTGTAGCCCAGTGCCGTTGACCAAGCAGGGTTTAAACGTTTAAAATAGCCGTCGAAACCGATAATGCAAAGCAAGTCTAAGGAAATCGTAAAAAAGCGATCGCGCTCTGCTTGTGCCTGCTTTAACTCAGTAATATCGATCACTAAACCGTCCCAGAGAATATCGCCTTCGCTCCTAGATTTGCTCTCATTATTGAGCCTTTCCGGTCTCGCGGCTCCTTGCAGCCACTTAACTTTTCCTGATGGCATAATCTGTCGCCACTGCTGCTGCCAAGGTTCCAGCGTAGCGGCTGAAACTGCTATAGATGTTTCTAAATCCAAGCGATCCTGTGGATGAAAACCGGAGAAAATTATTTCTGCATTTTGCTCTATTACTTCTGCCTCTAATTCGTACAGTTCGCGACTACCTGAAGAAACGTAGGGGAAAGACATTTCTCCAGTTACTGACCTTCGGAATTGATAAATTACTCCCGGCAGGTTGGCCACCAGTTTTTGAAATCTAAATTCGCTTTGCTCCAATGCTATTTGCTGCCGTCTGTATTCGGTAAAATCTCTAATTGTACCAACTATTACTTTACTGCCGTCTGCTTTTTTAAAAACGCTTTTTTTGGTAGAAATAATCCGTTCTTGGCCTGCGGTGTCTGTGAGATTTTCTTCATTTTCTAAACAAATTTCCCCAGTCAATACTTCTTCATCTTTGAGCCAAAAAACATCCGCTTCTGATTTGGGAAAAAAATCGTAGTCTGATTTCCCGATCAGTTCTTGTCGCGATTTGCCGAGCAACTGACAAAAAGCATCATTTAATATAATCCAGCGGTGCTGCTTGTCTTTGACAAAAATTGGGTCTGGCGTAGCATTTATGGTATGGTTTAAAAATTCTTCTGACGCTTTCAATTTGGCTTCATAGCGGTAGCGATCGCTCACGTCCAACACTACTTTAATCATCCGGTCGATCGAGCCATCTCGGCCGCGGATGCAGCGCAGCGAAATTCGCGTGTGAACTAGGTCGCCGTCTTTTTTGAACCATCTTTTATCACAGATGTAACCGTCGCTCGTACCTGCTAAAATCTGAGATAATTGTTCTATGTTAGTGCTTGAATCATCTGGATGAGTCAACTCGATCCAGTTTTTTTGCAAAAGTTCTTCGCGCTCGTAGCCCAGCAAATTGCACAGCGCATCGTTAACTTCTATCCAATTGCAATTTTCACCCATTGCGGGGTCAAGAATTGGAGCGATAATAGCAATTCCGATCAAAGAATTTTCCACCACCGAGCGATATTTTTCTTCGCTTTTTCGTAAAGCATCTTGACTGTTCTGCCGTTCTATGGCGTAACGGAGCGATCGAATTAACAGTTCGCCATCGATTTTTCTTTTGACTAAATAATCCTGTACGCCCGCCGAAATTAACCGCAGGGCAAGCTCTTCGTCGTTTTGGGCCGTCAAAACTACGATCGGCACATTTACCCCGTACTCTTGCACCCGAGCCACCGTCTCGATTCCCAGACTGTCAGGCAGTGAAAGGTCTAATAAAATTATGTCAAAAGTTTCTTGACTCAATCGCTGCAGCGCTTCGCTGAGACGCTCTACTTTCGTCAGCAATATCTGCTGCCGGTCGCTCATTCCTGACAGCAAATCTTCAATAAGCTCAGCTTCCTGAGAGTTGTCTTCTACCAACAAAACTTTAAAGGAGGTAGGAGGCACAGCTAAGTTAAAAACTGCTTTCATAATATTTATTAATCAAAAATTTGTCAAGCTAACTTGGATTTGATCTTTTATTGCCAGGGCAGTTATTGAATTCCACCTACAGATACATTAGCAGTCAGTCGATTTGCGATTGGAGCATTGAAGATTTTAGATTTACTTGCAGCAGATGAATCCGCGAACTTGAACTTGAATCTCAATGTTGGGGCGTTCCACAACTTAAGTCGGGCGCTTGTATCTGTTTTTGGGCGGTGTGAGATTGTGCTGTAAGCGATCGCTACAAAAAACGTCTTGAAGACTTATAATCATATCACAAAATTACTCCGCTGTCAACGCAAAACATTTTTGATTTCAACCTAAAATTTAACTTATACCTTCTAGTTTCTGCCTTAAAATAGCGGATTTAATTAAGTTTAGCTTGCCTTCTAAGTTTCACATAAATACCTGCATCATGTCTCGATTAAGCAATAGTAAAATGAAAATTTGAACCTTGACTAGGTTCAGACTCCACCCAAATACATCCGCCGTGACGCTGCACAATCTTTTGACAAATTGCTAAACCAATACCTGTACCAGAATATTCTCTTTGAGTGTGCAAGCGCTGGAAAATTTGAAAGATGCGTTCTTGATGCTTCACAGCAATCCCAATTCCATTGTCCGAGACCGAAAATAACCAGTTTTCATCTTGTTGACTAGCAGTAATATGAACCACAGGCGGTGCATCGTGGCGATATTTAATCGCATTGCTAACTAAATTTTGAAAAAGCTGCACGAGCTGAGAAAAATCCCCCATTACCGTTGGTAATTCGCTGTAACTAACAACTGCTTGAGTGTCGCGAATCGCCCCTTGCAGGTTGGCGATTGCTTGCTGGAGTGCGCGATCGCAATCTGTCAGTTCAAAAGGTTTCTGACTCCGGCCAACTCGCGAATATTCCAGCAAATCGTCAATTAAAGTTTGCATTCTCGTGCAGCCCTGAACAATATTGCCGATAAACTTACTAGCTTGGTCATCGAGTTGGTCTTTGTAGCGCTTTTCTAAAAGTTGAGCGTAGCTAGCAATGGTTCCTAAAGGCGCTTGCAAGTCGTGAGAAGCCACATAAGCAAATTGTTCGAGTTCCGCATTTGAGCGCGCCAATTCTTGGTTAGATTTTAATAGAGCAGATTCGGCGCGCTGGCGGTTTGCAATCTCTTTTTGAAGCAACAAATTTTGCTCTTGTAGAGCTTTTTCAACGGCGAGGCGGTGGCTGATTTCTTCTTGTAAAATTTGATTTTTTTCGTAAATATTTTTTTCGACTTCCAAACGGCTGCTGATTTCTTCTTGAAGCAGCACATTTTGTTGTATTAGCTGTTTTTGTAAATTCCGCAAGGTGAGATGACTTTCGATGCGTGCGAGCACTTCTTCAAACTGAAACGGCTTGCTGATGTAGTCAACTGCTCCCACAGCAAAAGCGTTTACTTTGTCGAATACTTCATCTTTAGCACTGATAAAAATTACGGGAATTTCCCGAGTTTTTTCTTCGGATTTCAGGTGCTGACAGACTTCGTAGCCGTTCATTTCCGGCATCATGATGTCGAGCAAAATCAAATCTGGAGGATTGGAATTGCAGGCTCTGAGAGCCATTTGCCCGTTAATCACGCAGCGGGGCGCGTACCCCCGATGAGTCAACATCGTAGACAACAGGCGCAGGTTTTCTGGCGTATCGTCTACTACTAAAATGTTTCCTAATTCTATCTCTTGTGGGTTATTATTCATTGATTATTTCCTCAGTATAAAGTTATTAGTTATTGGTTATTGGTCATTGGTTATTGGTCATTAGTTATTGGTCATTAGTTATTGGTTATTGGTTATTGGTCATTGGTTATTGGTCATTGGTTATTGGTCATTAGTTATTAGTTATTGGTTATTGGTTATTGGTTATTGGTTATTGGTTATTGGTTATTGGTGATATCGTGTCCGATGGATTGAAAACAATAAGATTGGATCGCACGCGCGATCCGTTTTTGTTGTGGTGAGCGATCAGGCATTAGTCATCAGGCATTAGTCATCAGGAAGAAGGAAGAAGGAAGAAGGAAGGAAGGAAGGAAGAAGGAAGAAGGAAGAAGCAAAAAATAAAAAGAACAGGAAAGCAGGAAGAATTAAGTTTTTAGGAATATTTTCAGTAAGAAATTCCTCACCATCTTGGGGTAGATACACTTGATTTTTTGCTCAGACAAAACAAACGATTTTTTGGTAGAAATATTGGACAAATCAAACGAATAATTCGCTCATAAACCAGTTTTTTAGCCGTTTGCTTTGTGCAATTGCTGTGAGTCTTCGTTTACCAATCTTCAAATCTCCAGCAGCAGAGTCAAAGCGTTATTGTACCAAGTCAATCCTTTATTTAAAACCTTAAATCCAGCTACTTTGCACATAGATTCTAAAGCAGAAGCTGTAGGCAACCACCACCACGGTCCAAAGTCGTTGATGTCAAAAACTGCTTTCTCAATTACTCCAAGAATTGGTGTGCCGTAGGTGTATTGCTGCCAGTAAGCTGCTAATATAGAGCGTTCTGCTTCGCTCAAAGCGGGAATGAAGATTACCCCAGAAGCTGGAATTTCGTAGCGCCCCCGCTCGTTTTCTATAACTTCTTGGGTAATAGCTGAAGTTAAGATTAAATACTGCCCTGTTATTTGACGCAAGCTCATTAAAATTTGCAAAGGGTGGGGGTGATGGTACAAAACTCCTGCACAGTGGACTACACCGTAAGGTTCGCCAATTTCTGCGGGCTGAATCTGAGTTATATCTCGACTAATACAATTATAATTAGCAATATTTAAACTTGCCATACGATCGCGAAAATCTTGCCAAATTTCTTGTGATGCGGGGGTGACATCAATCATTGTTAGAGAAACTGCACCGTATTTGCTTGCTACAGATACTTTTTCGTTGACGGTTCCCCACAAGCCGCCGACTTCTGCAAAAGTCTGATTTTTGACGACTCGGGCAATGTAGCGATCGCGAATATCGTCAATTTCCAACTCTAATAATAAACTGCGATCGCCACTTTGATGTTTTTGATCCAATATTTGCGCTAATTTTGCAGATATTGCTGCATCTTCCGGCCGTATTTCTAATGCCATCAAGTACAAAACAATCGCTGCGTCAAGCCGATCGCCATCAACAAACTTTTGGGCGGTTTCGCAGTAAAATTCTGGAGAGTGCAGCGGTTGCAATTCGTGGTGATAGTAGCTGGTTGCGGAGTCTAAATTTGCTGGAGTTTTTTCGCTCAAAGCGGCGGCTAACTTGGCGTAAATTTTTGGGAAAGAAGGCTCGATTTGTAAGGCGCAAAGGTAAGCGGAAACAGCCTTATTCCAGTCGTGCATTTCAGTCAAAGCATCGCCTAGATTGTAATAAGACCAAGCAAAATTTGGGTTGAGTTCAATGGCACGCTCATAAGCGGTAGCGGCTGCTTTCCACTGCTGGGTTTTCAACAGCGCTTCTCCTAAATTGTGGTAAGTCCAAAAAAAATCTGGATTGAGTTCGATCGCCCGCTGGTAGGCGAAGGTTGCCGCCAACCAATCCTGGAGTTTAACTAAAGTCAAAGCTAAGTTATAATGAGACCAAAAAAAATCGGAATTAAGGGCGATCGCGCTTTCGTAGGCTGTGGCAGCTTCCGACCATTTTTCTAGTTGAAAAAGCGCCTCTCCCAACTTGTGAAAAAAGCCAGAACAATTCGGATCTAAGTCAACAGCCTGCTGGTAGGCTGCGGCGGATTCCGACCATTTTTCTAATTTGCCGCAAGCTTCGCCGATGCTGTAGTAAGACCAAGAAAAATCAGGGTTAATTTCAACAGCAGTGCGGTAGACAATTAAAGCTTCTTGCCATTGCTCTAGCTCTAGCAAAACTGCGCCTAAATTAAAATAACACCAAAATGAATTCGGATTCAATTCAATACTTTCGCGATAGGCTTTTTCGGCTTCGTTCCAGAGTTGTTTCTCTTGAAAAACTCTTCCGAGTTTGTAATGAAATTCCGAAATATCTGGTTGAATTTTAATAGCTTGACGGTAGCTTAAAATAGCTTCATCCCAATGTTTTAGCTCGGTGGCTGCTTCGGCTAATTGGCAGTAAGCTTCGCAAAAACTAGGGTTTAAATAAATGGTGCGACGATAACAAATTATGGCTTTTTGAATTTTATTTTGCGCCAATAAAATATTACCTAAATCTAGATATTCTGAGGCTGTTTCTATCGGTTCCACCATGAGTGCTTGATAGGAGCAGTCTGCTGCTTTTTCTGGTTGACCGAGTTGGGTAAATATGCGGCTCAAATTGCGGTAAAATCCTGCACAGTCGGGTTGCAGGGAGATAGCTTTTTGGTAAAAGGCGATCGCCTCTTGCCACTGTTGCAAACTAGCGCTGAGCGTGCCGAGGTTAGCAAAAGCTTCGGCAAAATCGGGTTTGTGGGCGATCGCAACTTTATACCAATACTTTGCGTCTTCTAGATTGCCCTGAGCTTGCAGCGCCTTCCCTAGGGTTTTGCAAGTCTCGGCAGAATCGGGGTGCGATGCGAGAATTTGGTGGCAAAGTGCGATCGCCTCCTCCAACTTCCCAAAAGCTAAATATATTTCTGCCTGTTGTTGCAAATCAAGCGCTGCTGTTTCTGAATTCACTTACCGCGTTCCTGTTGAGTAATAATGACCTGTATGATTGTAGAGCAAAACCTGTCTAATTTCCAGATTGTACACAGACATCTGCTTTACTGTAAATACCGGAGCGCCTGCTGGGCATTTGTGCGATCGAACTTTAAGTGAATTTGCACAAAAGTAGAAGAAAAACCAATTTAGATTACACTAAAATAGCAACCAGTTAAGTAAATCCACTTAATCAAACGCCAAATACGGATCGCGATCGATATTGTGATGTATTTTTCTTCCTGCTTGCCTCTTCCTGATGACCAATAACTAATCACCAATGACTAATCACCAATGACTAATAAAGTTCGCGAGCGGGGACGTTCGCGCTAATGACCAATGACTAATGACCAATGACTAATGACTTCTTCCTTATACTTAACAGCGAATCAAATAATGTCAACAGTTAATCAAACACCGCTAGTCAGCGTAATTATACCAGCATATAATGGCGATCGCTACATCGCGCAAGCAGTAGAAAGCGCGATCGGGCAAACTTTTACAAATTTGGAAATTATCGTTGTAGACGACGGTTCCACAGATGAGACACATCAGGTATTGCAGCCTTATCTGGACAAAATTCGCTATGTATATCAAGAAAATCGAGGAGTAGCAGCCGCCCGCAACCGAGGAATTCAGGAAGCAAAAGGCGAATTTATAGCATTTTTAGATCAAGATGACTTCTTTTTACCCGATAAATTAGCCGCACAAATAGCACTGTTTCGCTCCTCACCATCATTAGGAATTGTCAACAGTGGCTGGCGTTTAGTTAACGAGCAAGGCGACGCAATTTCCGACATCACACCTTGGCTGTATTTCCCCAAATTAAACTTAGAAACTTGGATAGTACAAATGCCCGTACTTCCCAGCGCCATGATGTTTTCGCGCCAGTGGCTGGAAATGGCCGGCGGGTTTAACTCAGAGTTTGATTCAGTAGACGATTCAGATTTAGTGCTGCGTTTAGCAGTGCTGGGTTGCGAAGCAGCTTGGCTCCCTCAAATCACAGTATCCTACCGCCAGCACGACAAAAATGTATCAATCAAAAAAGCCCTGAAACAAGCAAATCTTTTTATTACCTTAAAACAGCAATTTTTCGCCAACCCCGATTTACCGCAGCACATCCGCGAATTAGAAAATCCGGCTTTCTACGAAGCATTGACTTGGATGGCGTGGCAATTGTACTATAGTAACTATCCAGTTGAGGCGGTTGATTTTTTTCAAAAATCTCTCCGCTACAGTCCCTATCCAGCAAAAAAAACAGTCACAAATTGGCTCCAACGTCTGGCTTCTATTGCCCTAGTTTACCGACGTACAATCGACTTTGAAATATTAAGAAATTTATCGGACTGGAAAAAGTTAATGGCTAGCATACTTTCCTCAAAAACACCCAGAGTCAGCGTCATTATCCCGGCATACAACTGCGAACGCTACATTGTGAATGCCTTAGAAAGCGCGATCGATCAAACTTACCAAGACTGGGAAATCATAGTCGTAGACGACGGTTCTACAGACAACACTCGCCAAGTTTTAGATGCTTACCGCGATGTAATTCAGTACGTCTATCAGGAAAATCAAGGCGCAGCAATAGCTCGGAATCGCGCTTGCCAGATTGCCAAAGGCGAATTCTTAGCTTTTCTGGATGCTGACGACTTTTTTCTGCCAGAAAAACTTGCAAAACAAATTGCTTGTTTTGAAGCTGACCCCTCTTTAGGGATGGTACAAAACGGCTGGTTGATGGTTGATGAAACCGGAAAAGATATCTACGCATCCGTCCCTTGGGAAGACTCGCCCAACTTAGATTTAGAAACCTTTGTTCTGTACAAAAGCGTGCGTCCCAGCGCGATGATGCTGCGGCGCGAGTGGTGGGAACGTCTGGGCGGTTTTGACCCTCGCTTTCCGCCAACCGAAGATTTAGATTTTGCTTTGCGTTTGACTTTAAAAGGCTGCAAATGTGCTTGGTTGAAAGAGGTATTAACCTGCTACCGCCAGCACGATAAAAATTTGATGTCCGGCGGGCAAAAAGTGATGAAAAGTATGGAAATTGTGATGGAGCAATTTTTTGCCAGACCAGATTTGCCCGATCGCATTCGCAAATTAAAAAAGGCAGAACGTTACAAATGTTTAGTGTGGATAGCGTGGCGGATGTACCGCGACGGATATTTGGCAGAGATGGTCGAGTGTCTGCAAAAATCTCTGTACTATACTCCTTTTACTGGCTCGGAAACTGTTTTCAAATGGTTGGAAACTTTTAGAGTTTCTTCGGAAGAATACAGCAATAGTTTTGATGCTTATGCCTTGACCAATTTACCAGAATGGCAAGACATAGTTGTAGAGGCTGTCAACAATACCTATCAATTTAAATCAGCGCCTAGTTCAAGTTCCCGTCAATTGGGAAGGCACGTACTCCTGTACGCAGAAGACCACGGAATCGGCGGTTTAGCGCAATTCAACCACTCGCTGCTTTGCAAATTAGCAGCCGACGGCTACCGAGTTACTAGCGTACAAACTAAAACTTCTAATCCTTTAATTACCGAACAGCAGCAGCTAGGTATCGAGCATATTTGGCTGGAGTTCGACACAATGAAGGAGTTTTTGCGAATTGCTTACAATTGTGCGGATGCTGAAAGAATTTATGCAGAAGCTCAACCGGATTTAATTATCTTTAGCGATGGCTGGCCGATCGCAAATTTTGCTGCAAAACAAGTGGCGATTAAGCAAAACATACCTTATGTAATTACTCTCGGTTATATCGATCGCACTTATCAACATTTCAACCGTGGCGATCAAGTTCCCTATTTCGATGCAGTCGCCTATCAGTACGATTTAGCCAAATCCGTCATCGCTGTTTCCCACGAAAATTTAAACTTGTTCAAGAGTTTGTTTAAAACACCTCTGGAACGGGGAAAAGTTATTTATTACGGCAGGCCGGACAGTTATTTTGAACCGCCCAATCTTTCCAACCGCCAACGCTTGCGCCGAGAACAAGGCATCCCCGAAGAAGCTGTGGTTTGTTTCACGGCGGCGAGACTGACTCCAATTAAAGGATATCAGTATCAATTGCAGGCGATCGCCCAACTGAAAAATCTGCCAATTTGGCCGCAGCTATACTTTGTGTGGGCCGGCCCCGGTTCTACCACTCACGACAATATGGAGCCGGAATTGAGAGCAACTGTTAGCGAATTAGGAGTCACCGAACAAGTTAAATTCTTAGGACAGCGGTGGGATATTGCCGATTGGTTGGACGCCAGCGACATCTTTATTTTATCTTCCGAATCCGAAGGAATGCCGCTAGCAATTATGGAAGCAATGGCGAAAGAACTGCCCGTAATTGCTACAGCAGTCAGCGGTATTCCCGAAGAGTTGGGAGACACCGGAAAGTTAATCGCCGATCCCAAAATTGACCCTAAACAGACAGCGCGAGAGTTAGCAGAAACGATAGAACTCTGGGCACAAAACCCCGAATTGCGGAGGCTTGCAGGACAAGCTTGCAAACTGCGGGCTGCAGAAATGTTCAAGGAAGAACGGATGCTTGGGGAATACGCAGAAGTTATCGCAGAAGTCTTATCTGCTAGCAGCAATCGAGATAAATTTGCGGTAGCCCCAAAAGTCCAAAAGCAGATTCAGCAAGTTGACAGTATGCTCAATTACTATTATCTAGTATGGCAGGCATGGCAAGCTTTCGATCGCGGAGATATGTCCGGGATGGCGGAGAAGTTGCAGTTATCATGGAAATGCACGCCGCTGTTTACAACGGAAACTATTTTGAGCTGGATCACGAATTTTGTGACACTATCTGCCGAAAAGGGCGTTAAACTTGATACTCGCTCGCTAGTTGATTCTGAAGCTTGGCAAGAATTGATAGCATCAATCCAGGGTTTTGAAGTTGCCTTGTCTGTTCGTTAAGACTTTGTGCGTTCCCATTTCTAAAAAATGGTTTGCAGTAAGGAATGCAAGTCCTTGTTAGTTGGTAGTAAGAACTTGCATTCTTTCTTGGCTTGTCGTAAAAAATGCAAGTCTTTCTTATCTAAAATCTTTTAGGAAGGACTAAAGTCCTCACTACAAACTTACTAAGGTTTGTCATTGCTTCCTGTTGTTCACTTCGCCAGCAAATACAATATGCAATTCACCTTCAAGTTCAAACCTATTAACAAGCTGCTGCCAATTTGCTTGGCTGTGGTAACTATGCTGTTAATCGCCTATTTTGGGCAGCAAAGAGCGATCGCCCAAATGCGATCGAACATCACAGTAGATTTTGGACAACCAGCCGTCGGTATAACGTCCATGAGCGGCATCTTGCACGGCATCGACCCCAGCAAGCCCCCAGACAACTTAATCAAACCCTTGCAGCCGAAGCTGTGGCGGGCGGGAAGACTCGACATTTACGATCGAGTAATTGCCAGCGGAGCCGAATTTCAACTATTAGTTAGCGACCTCTGGGGCTACGGCAGCAATCCTAATGGCTGGCCCTATCAAAACTACCCTGCGTGGGAAGCATTCATCCGACAGTTAGCCCAGCAAAATAAAGGCAAAAAAATTATTTGGGATGTATGGAATGAACCCGATTTAAAAAATCCATTTTGGAATGGTAGCAGAGAACAATTCTTTGAAACCTACAAAAGAGCTTACAAAATCTTGCGGGAAGAATTGGGGCCAACAGCCGTGATTGGCGGGCCGAGCATCAGCACTTACAACAAAGAATACCTCGCCGCCTTTTTGGATTACTGCAAAGCCAACAAACTAGAAGTAAATTTCCTAGCTTGGCACGAACTCAACGATACGATAATTTTATTTGTGGACGACCACGTAATCGATGCCAAACGCAATTTTCAACAAAGTCCTTTTTACAGGGAACTGAAATTGCAAAAAATTTACGTTAACGAAATTGTTGGGGAATTAGCTCAATATCAGCCGGGGGAAATTTTAGGTTATTTGTATAACTTGGAGTATGCAAAAGCTGATGGTGCTTGTAGGGCTTGTTGGGATACAACCGGAGTTCAAAAAGTTAGCAATTGCTTCAACAATACGCTGAGTGGGATGGTTACGCCTAATACTTTTGAGCCTAGGGCCGCTTGGTGGACATACAAAGCTTATGCTGACGGAGTGAATTCGCGGGTGCTGAGCCGATCGGATAACGATCGCCTTGTCGCTTTAGCCAGCAAGTCAACTCCTCAAGGTAAAGCACAGGTACTTTTAGGTTATTTCGATCGCAATTATTCCTCGGCCACAACCGTTACCTTGACGCTGGCAAATTTGCGGCAATTAGGTATTGAAAAGAATCAAAAGATTACTCTGAAATTAGAGAAAATTCCCAACAATCTAGAAGGCGCTGTGCCAAAACTTATTACTGTCAAAGAAGACACTATTTGGGTTGGGGGAAATAACTTGAATTATGTTATTCCTAATTTCAAGGTTCATGAAGGTTATGTATTGACGGTTAGGTAATATGGCGGTTGAAACCGCCCGATAGTTCAACGAAAAGGTCGGCAGAGCCTCCAGATATGCGTTCCCAGGCAGAGCCGGGAACGAGTAGAATTCGGCGGTTTAAACCGCCGAATTATGTGGATTTGTCAAAGATTTTTGCACGGATTCCAGCCATTCTCTGACTGTTTGATTTTCCGATTGTGGGTCATAGTAACAGCCTAATTCATCGAGGATGAATGTTTCTAAGTCGGCTGGGGCGATCGGCATTTCTAGCAGTTTGCTGAGCTCTTGCGATGCAGCTTCAACACTTTCGCGCGGTTCGCTGCTCAGGTAGTTGTTCACTACATCGCTGGGAGTGTCAGCTTCTAGCGGCCAGTCTTGGTGAAAGTAGGAACTGAAAAATTGGGTTAAATTAGGAAATTGATTGATCATTCGGGATAAGCTGTGAGAATAAAGTATCCGGGAGGTAATTTGGCACTGCGCTGGAGGACGATTTTCAGGCGAGATGCTGAAGTTGCTTTCGATGCGCGGCGGCGCAAAGTAATGCCAATTATTCTGTTGGCGTTATAGTCGATCGTATAACGATTTCCTCGACTTTTAACCCAGGAGTCGATCGCACTTTGGTTTCTGTTCATTGCTTCCGCAATGGCCGCTTCGGCGACGGAACGGTCAGTAAAGGAAGATGCGGCAGAAATTCTCCTTTCGCTTGCGAGTCGCTGTGCTAGTTGTGCTTCTGTTTTGCCAACGTGTCTTTCTAAAGTATGTCCTCCCGCAGCTTCGTGAACATCCAATCCGCCGCCCGGTATGCTAGGCACAAAAGCTAGAGTGGTTTGTGGTATGCTGGAAATTTCCGACCCAATAACCGTGGCGTAAACATCAGGTATTGCCGATTGGAATAAGATTGTTATTGAGGCGATCGCGCCTATGATACCTAAAAACTGTTTGAGACGATCAAATTGAGTTCTCATTGCTGTTTCTTATGTTCATTTGCAGAGTTATATACTATTTTTTTTCTACTTCATATTTTACCATTAGTTAGTTAAGAATTGCGCGCAGCATTTTAATATACGGTGCGCGGTGCATCGCCCTAGAATTACTGCGATGGCGATTATTCATAAATTTAAGGTGAGCGGTACTTACCCTAGAATTATTGAGCATAGGGGATGATTTCTGCGCTTCACAAAGCTTCACTAACCGCGAAAAAATGTTAATAATTATTTTAAAAAATACAAATAATTGATGATACATTAATTGATGAGCTTTCAAAAGGTGGAAAAATGCAAGTAGTTATCCTCGCTGGCGGCCTCGGTACTCGTCTCAGAGAAGAAACAGAATTTCGTCCAAAACCTTTAGTTGATGTCGGCGGGCGTCCGATTATTTGGCACATCATGAAAATCTATGCCCACTACGGCTTCCAAAACTTCATTGTGTGCTTGGGCTATCGCGGGAACATGATTAAGGAATATTTCCTCAATTATGAAGCCATGAACAATGACTTTACTGTCTGTCTGGGACGCAAAAATAGCATTACCTATCATGAGGAACATCGCGAACAAGATTTTCATGTAACGCTGGCTGACACTGGCGCAGAAAGCTTGACGGGAGGACGGGTGAAACGGATCGAAAAATATATCGATGACGAGAATTTCATGGTGACATATGGTGATGGAGTTGCTGATGTCAATATTGATCAATTGATGGAGTTTCACAAGTCTCACGGGAAGCTAGCAACTGTGACTACATTTCGCCCGATTTCGCGCTTTGGAATTTTGGATGTAGACAGCGATAGCCGCGTAGTAGAATTTACTGAAAAACCTCAAATAGACGGTTGGATTAGTGTTGGATATATTGTGTTTAACCGCCGGGTATTTGAGTATTTGGGTGGGGATGATTGTGTTTTAGAACAGGAGCCGATGCAGCGTTTGGCGGCAGAGGGACAGTTGATGGCTTACCGTCACGAGGGCTTTTTCTTTGCAATGGATACTTACCGAGAATACAAGTATTTAAACGAACTTTGGGATGAAGGGAAGGCTCCTTGGAAAGTGTGGAAATAAGTTATAGAATTTCTCAGAAAGATGAGGTACTCTCGTGGGCATTGGGCATTGGGCGGAGCGAAGCGGAGGGATTGGGCATACCTCACAACGTTTGAGAACCGCTATATACTAAATCCGGGTTTGGGCTCCCCTTTATGAACCAGTCGGGGCCGACATCGTTTGACTTTCTGGCGGTTTCAACCGCCGAATCATAAAAGGGGTGGCTCATATTTTGTATTAGTTGTGGGGCTTTCCGAAATAATAGTAAGGCCAATTTTAAAACAATCATAAAAAATGGATTTTCAAGAAATTCTCCACAGCACAAAAAGTTATCTTAAAGAGTGTGTTGTACCCCGCGCCGAAGTTATCGACGGTGACTCGGAAGCGCTGAAAATAGCAGTTGCTGGGTTGGAAAGTCGATCGCTCTTAGCGTTGCGAGTTCCCCAAAAATGGGGCGGTGCGGACATTCCACCGGAGCTTTTTTACGAATATCAGGAATTGACGGCTCGATATTCTGGGGCTTTGGGTTTCCTGCAAACTCAGCACCACAGCGCAACTGCGATGATTGCCAGCAGTGACAATGAAATGCTAAAAAATAGATACTTGGGCGCGATCGCCCAAAAAGAGTTACGCTTAGGTGTTGGGTTTTCGCATTTGAGGCGATCCTCTTCGAGGGCTTCGCTAACGGGTAATCCGGCTGTCACCGCAACTCCCACAAAGGATGGCTATTTACTGTCGGGGAATATTCCTTGGATTACAGGTTTTGGCTTGTTTCAAAAGTTTATTGTGGCTGCGCTACTTCCAGACAATCGCGCGGTTTTTGGTGTGCTACCTTTTGCCAATATCGATCGTGAATATGGTAAAATAGCTGTCAGCGAAATCATGCAGTTAATCGCCATGAACTCGACTAATACTGTGACAGCAACTCTCGATAATTGGTTGCTGCATGAATCGGAAATAATTTCGGTTAAACCTGTCGGGTGGATAGCCGAAAACGACAGCAAAAATATCCTGAATTCTGTGCCGGCTACTTTTGGCTGTATTAGAGCGGGATTGGATGTAATTGCAACAGTGGCGACTGCTAAAGATTCGCCTGTGATGGCGACGACTTGCCAAAAATTGGAGCAAAAGCTCGATCGGCTAAAACAGAATTTCCGACAATCTCAACATAGCTCAAAAGCAGAACAATTAGCGCTCCGAGCCGCAGCCATTGACTTAGCGGTGCGTTGCGGGCACGCAGCAGTTGTAGTTTCCGGCGGTGCGGCTAACGGTACGCAGCACCCCGCCGGGAGAGTTTATCGAGAAGCTTTGGTGTATACTGTTTCCGGGCAAACCAAGGACGTGATGGAAGCTGCGCTCGATCGAATTGTCAGCTAGCTTTTAGTCCGCTAGAAGTGGACTTCGCTTGACAAGGAGCGGTTTCAACTGCCGATTCATTTGTGCTTGACAAGGAGCGCTTTCAACCGCCGAAATTCTTAATTTTTGCCGATGACAAACAACTTTAACTCAAACAATTTAAAAACGATCGCCTACAGAAACATTATCGACTTAACCCATGCAATTCATCCAAATATTCCCATCTGGCCCGGAGATCCGGCGATCGCATTTGAAACCGTATCTCAAATAGAAAAACACGGCTATTTCCTACGAAAATTTTCAATAGGAGAACACAGCGGCACTCACATCAACGCACCCAACAGCTTCGATCCAGCAGGCGCGAGTGTTGATAATTACGAGCCGCAGTCGCTAGTTTCGCCCGCAATTGCGATCGACATCCGCGAGGCAACTGTTGCCAATCCAGACTACACTTTAACTGTAAGTGATATATTAAATTGGGAACAACAGCACAAACTTATAGAACCGGAAAATCTAGTTTTATTGTATACTGGATGGCAAGAAAAATGGGATAACAAGCAAGCATTTTTCAATCCAGATGCAGGCGGAATTTGCCACTTTCCCGGATTTGGCAAAGCAGCAACTCAATTTTTGCTGGAAGAACGCTCAGTCGCTGGAATAGGAACCGACACCCACGGAGTAGATCCAGGACAAGATGAAAGTTTTGCGGTTAACAAAATGGTATTGGGAAAGCAGCGAATAGTGCTGGAAAATCTAGCAAATCTCCACTTGTTACCTGCTGCTGATATCACTTTGGTTATCGGAATATTACGTTTGTTGGGAGGCTCAGGCTCGCCCGTGTCAGTGTTAGCTTTTGTAGCTTAAACGCTTGCACATTTAAAGTGTTTGTTGGGGCTGGTCTGAAGCGCACCTCACTCATGGTTGGATTATTGTTTGATATAGAATGTTAGTGTTGATTAGCTTATTGCGGTAAAATTAAAGTGAGAGAAGTCGAGTAAAAATAATTAAGATTGATGACAGAACTGCCAAAGGATCTCAACGAGGCGATCGCCCAATCGCGCAGTGCAACAGCCGCCGCCCTCTCGGACGGCAAAAATCTCCTGCAAGTCGAATTAGTATTTCCCGAAATAGCACTGCAAGCACAGTCTATCGCCCAACAATTTCTCCCAGAATTTGAGGAAATTCACTCTGGAGTCAAAGTCTTTTTTCCCGATACCGGTGCGGCGGCCCTCGCCCGTCGCGACTGGGGAGAAACACTGTTTAAAGTGACTGATTTGGGTAGCAGCCGCACCCCTATTGAAGAGAAAATAGCACCGGAAGACGAACTGTTTTTGTTAGTGAATCCGGCGGCGGTAGAAGTGGCGCAAGTCGAAAAACTCTACTTAGCGACGGGGGGGCGTCCGGTAATTATACTCAACCCGCGACTCGAAGATGTTGCTACTATAGGGATAGGCTATGCAGCCCGCCAATTGCGCGATCGATTCCTCAACAAAATCGAATCCTCCTACTACATCAGGCCCCTAGACAATGCGGCTTTATTCCGCTGTTACCCGCAACCCTGGCAAGTTTGGCTGGAAACAAATGACGAATACGAACTAATTTCTGAAACCGCCCAAAAACCCGTCGGAGACGATTTAGAGCGGATTTTAAATAAAGCTTTGGGAACCGTCGATCCAAATTCCAACGCACCTGTTAAACCGCTAAAAAAGAAAAGTTTTTTGGCAGAACTTCAGACTTTTCTCAAAGCTTTGACTCAGTGAGATTTGTTAACGCTCGATCGTGGTATTGTAGGGTGCGTCAGCTAGGATTATTTGTGATTTATATAGATAGATCTTGACTGACGCACCCTACATAAGTGAGTTATTTTCGAGTTGATTTATCGACAAATAACTGTCGAGTAAACCTCAAATCTAAAATCTCAAACTCGTACTGAGCGAAGTCGAAGTATCTAAAATCTCAAACTCGTACTGAGCGAAGTCGAAGTATCTAAAATAGATTGACTCAGTAATAACAGTTGCAGAAACCCAATGAAAAGCTTGCCAGTTTTGCTATCTGTAGCAAGACAAACAGATATTAGGGAAAATTACTGAATCTCGATCGCAAGGACTATAATGGGTGAGACCCCTCCTCCCTAAAGAATGAAGGAAATAGCATCAAAATCAGATGGTATAAGCAAGTAATTGGGGTTTTGAGTCAGGGAAGCGGATAAACACAGTGGAGTACCGACGCATTGTTATCGGGGACGTACACGGGCATTACGACGGCTTAATGCTCTTGCTAGAGGCACTTGCCCCGAGCTTGAAGGATCGCGTTTATTTTTTGGGAGATTTAATCGATCGCGGGCCCAAAAGCGCTCAGGTATTAGATTTTGTGCAGCACAGCCCCTACCAAACTCTGCTGGGAAACCACGAACAACTAATGCTGGAGGCTTTGTCGGGGCCGCAGGTGGATATGCGGGCGTGGCAATTTTGGATGTACAGTGGCGGGGAGGCGACAGTCGCCAGCTACAAAGAGACAGGGATGATGCCGTACAAACACTTAGATTGGCTGCGATCGCTCCCTACGTACATTGACTTAGGCGATATCTGGCTGGTACACGCGGGCGTGCATCCGGCTATGCCAATTAACGAACAGTCTAGCGAACAACTGTGCTGGATTCGCAAAGAATTTCACACGATATCCAAACCGTATTTTCCCAACAAATTAATTATTACCGGTCACACGATCACTTTTACCTTTGAGGGTGTGAGGCCTGGGGAATTAGTCAGGGGCCAAGGGTGGTTGGATATTGACACGGGTGCTTATCATCCCAAAAGCGGCTGGCTGACTGGATTTGACCTCAACTACCGCAGAGTTTATCAAGTAAATGTGTTTAACAATCAAGTCCGAATTGTGCCGTTTGACGAAGTTGTCCGACAATTGAAGCCACAGATTACATTCCCGAAAAGTCAGATTAACCCTGTTGTTCAGCAGCAGGGTTAAATTAAGTTGTAGGGTGCGTTAGTTTGAGTTCGATCGACAAAATCGAAATTCACTTGTTTCTAACGCACTCTACCAAATAGATTTGTTTTTTAACGAACCGCGAAGACGCAAAGATCGCTAAGTAAGAAAAGAAAAGAAAAGAAAAGAAAAGAGAACAAAAGAAAAGAGAAGAGTTCGCCTTTGACAATTAGAGAATTGCTAGGAAGATCGCAATAGTCGGTCAATTTCCAGCTTGTAAGCCGCATTATTCAAACCTTCACCGCTAGCCAGATCCGGATCGATCGCCCCATTGATGGCAGCAATCCGATCGCTCGTAGCCGGGTGAGTGCTCAAAATACTCGGTGGAGAAGACTGATTGAGCAACTTTTTCATAAAATCAACCATCCCAGATTGAGCGTAGCCCGCTCGCCCCATAGTTTCCAATCCCAACTGATCCGCCTCGTACTCAGCTTGGCGGCTGTGGGGGCGGCGCAAAGCCAACTCCACGCCAATCTGCACCGCCGCAGAGCGATCGAGCCCAGTCGCCGAAGCTACACCAGAGGCGATCGCCATTTGACGCATTTGTTTAATCGAGTGGCGAGCACTAATATGCCCGATTTCGTGGGCCATAACACTGGCTAATTCCGCTTCATTATCCGCCGCCGCCATCAAACCCTTATTCACATAAACAAAACCGCCCATAGTCGCAAAAGCATTAATATTGTCGTCATCAATCACCTGAAAAGTATAAGGAATATTAGGGCGAGTGCTTTGCTCTGCCAGCCGCTGACCGATGCGGTTGATATATGCTGTAGCAGCGCGATCGCGGTAAATTTTTACTTCTCCCCCCGCCAACTGCTGATTGATTTGTCCGCCAACAGTCACCTCCTGGCGATCGGACATATTCGACAGTTGAATAACTTGAATCCCCCGAAAAATCAGTTCCGGCAAAGAAAACGCCTGTGTTGGTTCCGGGGAAACCACCCAGATACCCGCAGTCACAATCAGCGACAGAAACAGATAAATCCCCCGGCCACAAGTATGCCGGCAAGTCAACCAAAAACTTTTGAACATAATTGATAAGTGTTAAAGGAAGTCATTAGTCATTGGTCATTAGTCATTAGTCATTGGTCATTAGTCATTAGTCATTGGTCATTAGTCATCAGTTATTAGTGCTGTCCCCCCCGAGCTTTCCGTCCCACCTCATCAGGAAGATGGAAGATGGCTATAAGGGCGAAGCTGAGCGGGTGAAAAGATGAAAGATGGAGATAAGACGGCGGTTGAAACCGGATTTACAACAACAAAGTCCCTCTCTAAGAGACTGAAGAAAATAATGTAATTTCAACCGTCCGTTCTTCAACCGGCGTCGGCAGGTTTTGTTTGACTTTCTGGCGGTTGAAACCGCCCGGTATTCTTTTTTTTTTACGAAAAATTCAAAAGTCACTAAATCGGCAGACGAAATAGAACGCTGCTTAGTTGCTATTTTAACTTGTTGCCAAATTTTAACCACTCTCCCCATCTCCCCACTCTCCCCCTCTTCCCCATCACCCCATCACCCCTCACCGACTCTGTAAGTCCTGCGGATTTTGGGCGATCGTTGTGGTAATATCTTTTGGCTTGTACAGATACTCCTGTCGCTGTCCGTTTATAGGCGATTTATGAAAATTTTAGATTCTCAAGGCCGGCTGTTCGGCAAACTCAGCATTCTAGACGTATGTGCCGCAATGATTGTGCTGCTAGTTGCAGTCGGCATCTTCTTTTTTCCCGGCACATCGGGCGGTTCCGTCGCCCAAGTCGGCGGCGCTAGTGTTAAATCTGTAGAGATTGATGCAATTGCGATCGGACTCAAAGGCACGAACTTCCCAGAGTTGTTCAAAGCTGGCGATAAAATCAACGTAGTTATCCGCAACCAGCCCGCCGGTCAGATTACGATCAAATCCGTCAAAACTATCACCAGAACCCTCGCAGTTCCCCAGCCCAACGGTACTCTCAAAGCTCTCCCCGATCCCCGAGAAGAAGAATCCTTCAGCAGAAATATGATGTTTACCCTAGAAGGAAAAGGTCAAATTACTGACAACGGCCCGGTTTTAGGAAATACGAAGGTTAAAATTGGCACTACCCTAGAACTTGAAGGCAAAAAATACATTTTCAATGCCAGCGTCATCGACGTGCGAGTCAAAGAATAGTCATTAGTCATTAGTCATTAGTCATTAGTCATTAGTCATTAGCATTTCGAGTTCTCCTATGAGGTTCTGTCGGCTTCCGCGCGCATACCTCACAACGCGATCGAACCGCTATAATAGGGAAGGGGGGAAGAGGGAATTCATATTTCTTCTTCCCCCCTTCCGTCTTCCGTCTTCCGTCTTCCGTCTTCCTTCTTTCTTCTTCCTGATGACTTTGTACGGAAAGCTCGGAGGCGACAGCACTAATGACTGATGACTAATGACTAATGACTAATGACTAATGACTAATGACTTCTTCACCCTTGAGAAAGCACCCTTAAATATTGTCGAATTAAGCCAACAGTCACAGCCGGAATTTCCAACTGCGGAGTCAAACCCACATTTTCCAGAGATTGAAAAACTTTGATTGCTTCGGGGTTGAGATTGGCCAATCGCTGGCCGATATCCGGGCTGGTAAACTGCGATTTTTCTCCCCAAATAATCGCTGTCGGCGTTGTTAGCTGAGTGATGTACAGCGACAAATCAAAGCACAAATCTCCCCGCACAAAAGACAGGGCGGCATATTCTGCATTTGGTTCTAAGGCAGATTCGAGGTAAGCATCGACAATTTCTTGGTAGACGCGGCGCGAATCGGCAAATTGGCGCTGTTCTAAGAAGCTGCGAATCCCGCCGTCTGTGGCGATGGCCGTACTGTAGAGCAAACGGTCTAAAATTGGCGTGTTGACTAGCTTAGCGAAGAAACTGCTGCCGTAATCCTGTCCGAAGTCCGACAAACCGCTTGGTGTTGTCAAAATAAGCGATTTGAACAGATCCGGGCGGGCGATCGCCGCTCGAATCGCGATCGCCCCTGTCAGCGAAGAAGCGATCGCATCCGTCGGACTGTCGCAAGTTTTTTCCAGAAATTCAATCAAAGTTGTGATATAGTCTTCGACTTGATAATTTCTCGGCGGATGTTCCGATCGCCCCCAACCGATTAAATCCGGTGCTAAAATTCGATATTCCGCTGCAAAAGCCGGATAAACTTTCGACCATTCGTAGGCACTAGACCCGCCCCCAAAACCGTGGAAAAATACCAAATTCGGTTTGTTTTCAGATGCCGGGGCAGACAATTCGAGCCCAGGCATTTTTTCAGCAGTGTAGTATACCATTCTGCCGAGAGAAGTAACTATCGATCGCTGACCGAAGCCGAGGGGCATAAGCATAAGTAAACCTCAATCGCTATTAGATTTTAGATTTTCCTCCGCAGCCGGGCCTCAATTTAAAAAAGTTGCAAAGCTAGCGGAGTTTTTGTAAAGATTAAGTATTGATTTCAATCTATTTTAGTACAAATCAAGCCTGAAACTACGGACAGCAACTAAGTTGTGCGATTTTGGGGACTTTTGCCCTGTAGTTATCTTCACCCTTGCTTGCCTACCGTCGATCGGAGATAATAGCAAAATGATGGGTAAGACCCCTCAAAAGCACCGAGTCGGTTCGCCAAGCTCGAAAGCAGGAGTATTCGATTTCGCTTTTAAACCGACCGCTGGTTTGCTGCCGTGAGCCAATCAAGAATAATTAATTACCATATTTTGCGGAGCAGTCGATTTTGAGGTTGAAAGTCCTTGTTAGAGGCGATCGGTTTTCGATTCCGGCGTTGCAGGTTTGGCAATTTCCCGCCTCGCCACTATCAATTCCCAAACACCAGAAACAACCAATTTCAGGGAGATTTACTAAAAATGCAACTGCTCAGGAAACGGGATCGCGAGGGTTTTATGGTTGACGCACAGAGTCTTCGATCGGACGGGTTTGCAGAATTTGATACAGCCTGTCGAAGCATGGATTTAAACGGCAAAAAGTCTTTAGTCGCCATTCCCGAACGATCGGGCGCTGGGCCAGACGTGCGATCGCGCGCCACGGTACCGGCGATCGTCCGCCTAGCTTTAGAAGATTTGAAATGCTTTGAAGTAGTAGAACACCAGTTTGCACATTGGGGGGTGACTTTTAGCAATGCTGTCGCCATCCAACCTTCAAACCCAGCATTTTTCACCAGTTTTGGGAGAACAGTGCTAATGGGAGCGCCAAAAAGCGGATTGATAGAAGTAACTTTCAAGCATCCTGTTCGCAGCGTGTCAGGACTTGTCACCAGTTCGCGGCGAACTGTTTTATCGGCTTGCGACATTGACGGACACCCAATTGTTCAGGATGAAATGCCTGCACCGAATCTGGTAGGCTCTAATTCTCCGATCGCCCCTAGCACACCCCTGCGTGTCAAAGCTCCGAATATTCATCGAATTACTTTTTATGCTTTTGACGGTCAGCTAATAGTCGATGACTTTATTTTTGGATTTTGAACTGGTGCTATAGGTATCATCCCAAGTCTGCAAACCTTCGAGAAGGGCATTGCGGACTAAAGCTTCCGGTTCTTGACTCAGCATCAGGCGAAAGCACTCGGCAGCACGGGTTAGGGCTATCCTGTTCCTTGGCTTGGCGGGCTGATTTTTGACAAAACTCCGATGGCAAAACCCACCGTTATTTACCAAATCGGTCATTTGCCGCACTGCAATCAAACGCTTCACGGGGTCAGCATCGGTCAAATCTGCCAGGATGCGATCGACCGTGGCTTCATCTTTTGAGGCTCCCATACTCAGCGCTTGCCGCAGCAGCAGCCCTGCAATGGCGATCGTGCCAAAGTTTTGCAAAATCAGGCTCGCAGCCATCCAGTGGCTGCTTGAGTCCGCCCAAATCGCCAAACTCATGTAAGCGCCCAAGGTAGCAATGCCGCCGGTGCCCGCTGCTAAAATAAACCGACGGTTCGGGCTATCCCAAAATTGCTCGACTTGCGATCGCAGCCATTGCCACTCCCGCGACTCTCCTCGGTAAACCAGCATCATGGCTGCGATTCCGAGCCCTGTCGAAAACAGTAACTGACTGTTCGACAACGCCCAAATTGCTGCCAGGGTGATAACTGTCAGCCAACCTTTCGATCGAGTCAAACGATCTAGCAACCACTTGACAAAGCCGATAGAACCCACAGGCGATCGGGCCCGATCGGTCTTGGCCTCAGCCCGGAAATATCTTGTTTGGGCAGTCTCTGGGAATCCTCTAGAGCGATCGTCCAGACTGAGTTCTCTCAAACCTCGCGCATCAGTGATATCCTCAGACAGGTCGAGGGGGGGGAGCTGACTGAGTTGCCAAGTGCGATCGGATATTTGCACTGGCGATCTATTCAGCTTGGTTGTAGTTTTTTTAACTTGATTCATAGTAACTTTTTTGATAAGTAACTTACATTTATCCCGGCGTTTTTAGCACGGATTCAAATGCTCGGAAAACAAGACTCTGACACTAGACTTGAGTTGCACTCAATAGCAGACAATATTGAACGATCTGCGTCGGTCGGTGTCGATCCGGTTGAAATCTGGCGTTAACCGATCGAATATTGATGCAATCTTGGTCTCCTTTATGATATCATCGGAAATTAAAACCCGTCGTGGTGAACACCTCAACTGCGCTGAATTCCCAGCCATCATTACAAAAAATCCAGCAATTGCAGATTGTTAAAAAAAGTACGAATACAGGTCAACAGCGAATATTTCTGACTCACTTTTGAGACAGTGCGGGCGATCGCACCGCGCCGCGGGCCGACAAGCAGTCTCCCAAAAAATACGCGACGCAAATTTAGCCTTTGGGGCCTGGGCCCGAGAAATCGTCGCTGTGCCCGGATGTCCAATCGGGCTGTGTTCGCAGGTTGAGCGTTTGGATCGACAGCCGCAGGTGAAACCCCAGAATTGCAACAGTCTTGTGGGAAAACCCATAGCAGGATCGTTCCTAAACTGCTAAGATTTTTGAATAAGAATCCGAAAAAATCAAGTCTGGTAAATTAGCCGTAATTCTAGTATGGGGCAGGAAGCGTCGCGCCCGATCGCCAACCAACCCCGATATCTCGATATTACGGTCGATCGACCGTAATAATGATAGCATCCAAGCCGCTTCCCCTGGTTCCAGCCCGTAAACCTGCAGCGCCAAAACCGACTGCAGCAGCTTGTACCGGCAAGGGCGGAAGCAGGAGAAATATAGACTGCAAGACCAGACTCAGGCCCAAGTTCTGCTTCAAATTGTGTCTGCAAGGGTTAGGCTAGTGAAGAAAAGAAAATAATAGTTGCGATCGAGACTTCATCAGTCTACGTTGTAATTTCTTATCCTGTCGTCAAGCTCAACAGTTTTAGATTCTCTGGCAAACGAAATGCTTGACACCGATCGTGCAAAACTCGACAGTCAAAGAACAGAGGTTTGACGGCAAAGCCCTTACCAATATGTAAACATTTTACCGATGGCTCGCCGGAGTAATCTTGCAGGAAAACCCATGTCTAGTATGCAAAACCAATTCACGGTTCACTTCTGGGGCGTTAGAGGTAGCATAGCCTCTCCCGGAGCCGAAACAGTACGTTACGGGGGCAACACACCCTGTATAGAAATGCGAGTGGGTGAGAGCCGCCTAATTTTTGATGGCGGTACTGGATTGCGGGTTTTGGGACAAACTCTCCTGTCGCAGATGCCCGTAGAAGCTCATATGTTTTTTACTCACTCCCACTGGGATCACATTCAAGGATTCCCATTTTTTGTCCCCGCTTTTCTTAAGGGTAATTGTTTTCACATCTATGGGGCAGTGGCTCCTAATAAGGCTACGATCCAGCAGCGGCTAAACGACCAGATGCTTCACCCCAATTTTCCCGTGCCTCTGCAAATTATGGGGGCCGACCTGAAATTTAACGATATAGAAGTGGGCAAACCGCTGGAAATCGGAGACATCAAGGTGGAAACTGCTTTGTTGAACCATCCGGGGGAAGCTATGGGCTACCGGGTGAACTGGCGGGGCTATGCGGCGGCTTACGTGACTGATACCGAACATTTTCCCGATCGTTTAGACGAAAATGTGCTGTATTTGGCTCGGGATGCTGAGGTGCTGATCTACGATGCTACTTATACTGATGAGGAGTATTATGCGGAAAAGTCTAGCAGGGTTGGCTGGGGACATTCGACTTGGCAGGAAGCGGTGAAGGTGGCAAAGGCTGCTAATGTCAAGAAGCTGGTGATTTTTCACCACGACCCGCTACACAATGACGAGTTTTTAGACAAGGTGGGAGAGCAGGTGGCTCAAAGGTTCCCGAACAGTTTGATGGCCCGGGAAGGTTTGTCGTTACAGTTGCTGCCTCCGGGTGAGATATCTGAAGAAGTCGGTGCAAGCGCCTAAAGTGCTTGTCTGAGGGATTTGAGATTGGCCTGCAAGTTCTGAAATCTTGAGGTCGGAAATTTCAAAGTTATGGCTGACCTTACTTACCTAAAGACGAGCTACGAGACTCTCGCAGCGCGAGAGTCAATTCTGGCGTTGCTGATTCACGGTATGAATCAACTTTTCTAGGGAGTTACAAAATTCACCATACTTGGCTTATAGCAATTGGGAGATCTTGAATTCATACCTATATTCAGCAACGCCTCAATTCTTTAATCTTTAATCTCAAATCTACGCTTCGATCGCACGCGGGCTAATTATGTCAAAATGTAAAGCGTGTTGCTAACTTCTTCCTGTACCGCTGCTCTGACTCCAACTGCCGTTGCCTTGGGAAACTTTGATGGTTTGCACCTAGGGCACCGACAAGTCGTGCAGCCAATTTTAAATCGATCGCCTAAATCAAATTCTGCGACTGTTTCGGTGTCGGCGCAATCCTCGCGCTCAAACCCTGGCCAAGATGCAAATTTGGAAAGCAAACCTCCGGCAAGCTGGGATAACGACTCAGCAGCACCGCCCGATACAGCCGACAGCGGCCTTAATTTCAATGGTTCGATCGCCCTCGGTCAGGCTGTGGGTAACAGCTTCTGTGGGATCGATTCTAATGGGGTCGATCGGCTTTACAGCACTGTAGTGACATTCGATCCGCACCCGCAAGAATTTTTTACAGGTAAACCCAGAAAACTGCTGACACCTCTGGCCCAAAAGGTAGAATTGCTCGCAGCAATGGGTGTTGAACAACTGGTACTGCTGCCGTTCGATCGAGAACTGGCGGCCTTGACTGCTGACGAGTTTGTCGAAAAAATTCTGGTGCGACAACTGCAAGCGAGTCGAATTAGCGTGGGGGTTGATTTTCGGTTCGGGCGGGGACGCGCGGGGACGGCTGTGGATTTGCAGTCGATCGCCTCTGGTTACGGTATTGATGTTGCTCTTGTACCGCTGCATAATTGCGGTGAGGGCGATCGGATCAGCAGTTCTGCCATCCGAGAAGGTCTGGCATCCGGCGACCTCAGAAAAGCCAATCAGTTGCTGGGCAGACCCTACACTTTAGTCGGGACTGTGGTTGGAGGACAGCGACTCGGCAGGACGATCGGATTTCCTACTGCTAATATCGAACTGCCGCCGGAAAAATTTTTGCCACGTTTTGGCGTGTACGCGGTGCGAGTCTCGGTGAAGCATGGATGGGAAAAGATGAATGAGGAAAGTTCTTCCTATCAGCAGGAAAATCCCAAATCTCTAATTCCCGGCACAGCATCAAATTTATCTTTTGTCAATGGGGTGATGAATGTTGGCTGCCGCCCGACAGTAGACGGCCTACAACCCACTGTGGAAGTTCACCTGTTAGATTGGTCTGGGGATTTGTACGGTCAAACCTTGAGTGCGAGTTTGGTAGAGTTTTTGCGACCCGAACAAAAATTCGCTTCTCTGGAATCTCTCAAAACTCAAATTCAGGCAGATTGCGATATTGCTAGAAGCCTCTTAACTGCTAAAGTCTAATAATTATGTGATCTAGAACAGGCGATCGCTTTTAAAAATGGTGCAAGATGAGTCAGACTAAATTCTAGTTGTACAAATACGAAGTCCGCAAGGCAAAGACTCAAGATTTTGGCAATCTTGATATCTTTTCAACAATTAGCAATTAGCAATTCGCAATTAACAATTAGAAATCAGGGATATGAGACAACATATTGAGCGGCTCAAACAAAATCTAGGCAAAACTATTGTTGGCAAAGCCGATGCTATTCGCTTGGTGCTGGTAGCCGTGCTTTCGGGCGGGCACGCGCTGCTGGAAGACGTGCCTGGTGTAGGAAAAACTCTGCTGGCGAAGTCTTTGGCGCGATCGATCGATGGGAAGTTTCAGCGGATTCAGTGCACTCCCGATTTGTTGCCGACGGATATCACTGGTACTAATATTTGGAATCCCCGCAGCGGAGAGTTTGAATTTTTGCCCGGGCCAGTTTTTGCTAATGTTTTGCTTGCTGATGAAATCAACCGGGCGACACCGCGAACTCAGTCAGCTTTGCTGGAAGTGATGGAAGAAAAGCAGGTGACAGTAGACGGAATTTCTCGGAGTGTTCCGGCACCGTTTTTTGTGATTGCTACTCAAAACCCGATCGAATATCAAGGCACTTTTCCGCTACCGGAAGCGCAGATGGATCGGTTTACTTTGTCTTTGACTTTGGGCTATCCCGAAGCGTTGGAAGAGTTGCAAATGTTGGAACGGCTGTCTGATACTTTTGCAGTTGAGGATTTGCAGCCTTGTATTTCTTTATCTGAGGTGCAGGAATTGCGCCGCTTGTGTGCTGCGGTGAAGGTAGAAGGCTCTTTGAAGCAGTATATTGTTGATTTGGTGCGATCGACCCGCGAGGATGAAGAGATTACTCTGGGAGTGAGTCCCCGGGGTGCGGTGGCTTTACACCGGGCCTCCCAGGCTTTGGCGTTTATTTCCGGGCGGGATTATGTTACCCCGGATGATGTGAAGGATTTGGCACCGCACGTACTTTCTCACCGGTTGATTCCGGCGGGCGGAAGGAGGGCTAAGGCGATTGTTGATAAGTTGTTGAAATCTGTTCCTATTCCTTAAAAAGTTACAAATCCTCGATCGGATCATCGATCGGAGACGGCGGTTGAAACCGATCCTATACAAACAATGTCCGCCGGACGCCGACTAAAGAGAAGACGGCGGTTAAAACCGCCTGGTATTTTTATCTTATAATGATTGTTCAATAGATCCTTGAAACAGCGCTACTAATTTTTTGGCTTCTAAATCGACATTGTGTTGTTTAGCTACCCGTTCTGCTCCTGTTTTCCCCATTTCTTCTAGCTTTTCTAAAGGTGATTCCAATGCTGCGCGCATCGCCACCGCTAATGCTTCTACGGAACCGGGAGGAACTAACCAACCGCAAACACCGGGTTCTACGAGTTCCGGGATGCCAGCAACATAGGTGCTAATTACGGGCCGATTGAGAGCGAGGGCTTCCATAATTACGACGGGCAAACCTTCAGCAAAACTAGGCAATACCATTGCCCGTGAAGCTAAAATTTCTTGCTGAACTCGATCGCCACTGGCCCAGCCGGTAATTTCTATATGGTTTTGCAGATTTAGTTGTGCAATCTGCTGTTCAATTTCAGCTCGCAGCGGCCCGTCTCCAACAAATACCAATTTAAACTCCAAGCCTTGAACTGCTAACTTGCTAGCAGCTTCTAGCAATAACAAATGACCTTTTTGTTCGCTGAGGCGGCCAATGCAAGCTAAGCGCGGTGCTGCGGGTATCGGGACGTAGGGTGCAGCTAAAAATGCAGCATCTACGCCGCAGTGTATGACGTGGATTTTTGACCAAAAAGTGCGATCGCACCACCGAAAAAGCTGACTTTTACCGAAGGAACTAACTGCTGCTACAAAGGTCGATCGTTTAATTTTTTCGTCTAAGGAAAGAAGAGTCGCTTTATCAAATTCTTCAGGGCCGTGAACGGTGAAACTGTAAGTCGGGCCGCCCAGCACGCGGCACAGCATGGCAACAGTTGTGGAATTTGTCCCGAAGTGAGCGTGAACGTGTTCTGTACCGGATTCTGCAAACCAATTTAAAAGAATGCAAGCTTCTGCTAAATAAGCTAGATGCAGCAAAATCCCCCGTTCCGAGTGCCAGCCAACTTGGAACATTAACCGCACAGCTTCGATGAATCGAATTGGTCTAGTTGCGGCAACGCGCAGCAAACCCCACGCTAACCCCTGTACACCAACTCCTAAGATTACTTTAGTCAATTCTTGCTCTAGTTTGTCGGCCTCATCAACGAGTTCTGATTCGCAGGATCGGATCGAAAAACGTGCGATTTTTATGCCGCATTTTTCCACTGCGAGTATTTCTCTGCGGACAAAGCTGTGGCTGACTTTGGGGTATTGGTTGACTAGATAGGCGATGTTCATGAACGGGGAGAAAATTTTATGGTAAAACTTAGATTAGTTTAGCCTTTGGCTGCATTCCCTGGGCAACAAATTTAGCTGATTTGTTGAGCTTATTTGAGCAGGGGCGGAGGGCGATCGCTTTTGGTGGGATGGGGGAAGTGACAGCGGGGCGATCGCTATTTCGGTCAGAGCAAATCAATCCACACATTTTACATTTTTAATACAATAGTCAGGACTGTTTTTAGGTAGTAGTCACAAACCCTTGATTTTCCCGCAAGCAGTTCGCTCGCCATGAAAGCCTTTTTTTAGGGCTCACAATCAAAAACTCTTTCAAGCGTTTTTATATGCAAAGCACTCCCAATCAGATTGAACAACTCCCAGATTGCCTGAATAATTGGTAATTATTCAACGTGCAATTCCATCTAATTTCCTATTGTCACCTAAATTTTCCCGAAAATCACCAGCCCGAAAAATAATCGCCCAAATCCCCAAAAAACCAGCAACTCTCGCAACTCTCACAACTCCCCGAACTCTCACCACCAAAGATTTTTATGAGGCGACTTGCTCTGCACCTACCCAAGATGACAACAAATAAGGTAAAGTAAACGGCACAAGAGTTTAGAACTCTCAAACTGCCGCAACTCGGCAAACCCGCCCCGACCAGCAAAACTGGCCAGTACGGGCGACTTTAACCGCTAACAGCTAACCCCTAACAACCGACAAAAATGCAAACCTACTACTACGTTTTAGCCAGCCAACGCTTTTTACTAGAAGAAGAAGCCCTTGATGAAGTGTTTAAAGAAAGAATTCGTAACTACAACGAACAAGAAAAACAAATAGACTTCTGGTTGGTCAAACAGCCAGCTTTTCTAGAAGCGCCGACAATGGCAGAAGTCAAAGCAAAATGCCCTCAACCCGCTGCAGCAATTATTTCCATCGATCCTGTTTTCATTACCTGGTTGAAACTCCGATTAGAATATGTACTGACAGGTGAGTTTCAAGCACCGTCAGCCAATATTCCCGATGCCCTCGCCTCGCTACAGACAGCATGAATCAACTAGCAAAAAAATCTACAGAGAAGCTAGGAAAATTAACGGGAAGATTGTACAATTTCTTTGTCTTTTTTCCCCTATTTTCTGCTACGACGATCGCTATTTTGACCTTGACAATTTTATCGAGTTCTGTTAAAGCTCAGTCGAGCTGCGAACCGCCGCTGTCCGACGAATATCTACTGTTAATTGTCACCAGAACACCAGAACAGCAAGAAAAAGCCAAACGCTCTTTTCCCGGAAATACTGACAATACAGTTTGTCGGTACATCAACGATACGGTGACGCGAATTGGTGGCTTTCGCGACTCGCAAATTGCTAGCGATTGGGTTAAATATATCGAAGATGTTGTCGGATTACAAGCTTATGTAGTACGATCGCCCGCAGCGGCACTTCCTCAAAATTTGCCCGTATACAACCCTGAACCAGCAACAGGTTCTGAACCAATCGCCAATCCTCAAACTGGCAATATTGGGTTCAATCCCCAAGCCCTAGGCCCCGGTTATGCAGTGTTAGTGGATTACTTCAATCAACCGGAATTAGCCACCCAAGTCAAGCAAGTATTGGGCACGCAAGTAGGGTTGGCTTCCTACGGCCAGCGTCCTTTTTTATTCGTCGCTTATACCACGGATCAAAATGCCGCTACTGCTGCGGTAAAAGCATTGAGCGATCGAGGTTTTTGGCCGATGTTGGTAGACAGCCGCCGCGTTACGGTAATTAGTCCTGCTGTTAGGTGAAAGTTCACCTATCTCCATTATCATTCGGCGATTGAAATCGCTTCTTGTCAAACAAAGTCCGCTTTCGCGGACTAAGAAGTAATAGCAAATTTACTTAAGAATTAATTATTGTTGTTTGAGCTGTTGGGCATCGTTTCCTAGCTGACTTTCGGCCCGCTTTTTTGCTTCGATTGCGGCTCCGTAATCCGGTTTGTAGCGAATTGCTTTGTCATAGGAGGCGATCGCATCTTCGTATCTTTTTACCGCCACAAGTGCATTGCCACGGCTGTACCAGGCTTCCGAGTAGTCAGGCTTGACATAGACGGCTTCATTGTAAGAGACTAGCGCATCTTCGTACCGCTGCAAATTGTACTGAGCATTGCCTCTATTGTACCACGCTTGAGATTCTTTCGGGTTTAAATCTAAGGCTCTGCTGTAACACTGAATTGCTTGTTCGTACTTGCGTAGTTCGTGGTACGACCAACCTAAACTGTACCAGGCTTGATAATAATCAGGTTTTAATTTAACAGCTTTTTCGTAAGCTTCTACCGCTTCTTCATGTCGGCGCATTTTCAGCAAAGCGATGCCTTTACTGTACCAGCCTTGATAAAAATTGGGCTGAAACCGCACGGCTTTTTCGTAGGCTTCAAAAGCTTCTTGGTTTTTGTTTAATTCGAGAAAAACATTGCCTAAATTGTACCAAGCTTCAGAATTATCGAATTTAATTTCAACTGCTTTTTCATAGGATTCTACGGCTCGATCGTACTGTTTTAATTTTTGATAAGCTTGTCCCCGATTGTACCAAGCACCGTACAAATTGGGCTGAAACTGTACCGCTTTTTCGTAGGATGCGATCGCTTCTTCGTACCGCTGCGAATCTAACAGACTATCGCCTCTGCCTTCCCAGGCGGCGGCATAGTCGGGCTGGATTTTCAAAGCGTTATCAAAAGATGCGATCGCCTCTTGAGACTGTTGCAACTTATCCAAAGCATAACCGCGTCCCGTCCAAGCTTCTAAGTATTCCGGCTTTAATTCTATGGCTTGATCATAAGCTGCCTGTGATTCTTGGTATTTTTTTAATGTGTACAAAGTTTTTGCTTTTTCCTGCCAGACTTCCGCATACTCTGGCCTGAGATTTATTGCTCGCTCGTAAGCGGCAAGAGCTTCTTCAAATCGGCTTAAATTGTAAAGAGTATTGCCTCGGTTGTACAGGTCAGTTGCATTGGCAGAATTAAAAGTGTTTACACCATAAATAGATGCTATAATACTGATGCCAATCAAACTCGCGATCGACAATATTTTTAAATACAGTTTTTTTCGGGATTTTACAGTCTTATTCGCAGCAGCAACCGGAGGCAATACAGGAACTGTACCGCTGAAAGAATTTTTCAATTCTTTAATAGCTTGCAGCGTTTCGCCTGCACTAGAATAACGTTGCCGAAAATCGTACTTTACCATCTTATCTAAAATGTTTGCAAATTCAGGACTGACGGATGTTTTGTCCTGCCAAATAATTTCCTCTGTATCGGGGTTTTTTGGCATTTGGTGAGGATTTATGCCAGTGAGGAACTGAATTGCGATCGCACCTGCGGCATAGATATCGCTGCTGAGTTTGGGGTTGCCGTGAGCTTGTTCGCTGGGCATATAACCGGGAGTACCAATGCTGACACTCAAGCTATTTTTGGGCTGAGACGTGGTGATTTGAGTAGTAATTTCTTTGACGGCGCCGAAGTCAATTAAAACTAATTTTCCGTCTCTATCTCTGCGGAGGATATTGCGGGGATTGACATCGCGGTGAATCACATTTTGCTGGTGTACAAAATCTAAGATTTCGAGAAGTTCCTCCAATATACAAATGACTCGATCTTCTTTCATCCCTCCGGCATTTCCCGGAGAAGCGGGCGTAATTTCTTGACTTAAATCGTGACCTTCGATAAATTCTTGAACGAGATAAAACTCTTGATTTTCTTCAAAATAAGCAAAAAGTCGGGGAATGCGATCGTGATTTCCCAATTTGTACAAAACTTGTGCTTCGGTATCGAATAAACGTCTGGCTACCTGTAGAGTTTGCGGATCAGTTGCTTGAGGTTTAAGCTGCTTGACGACACAGAGGTGATTGCCTGGTAGCTGTTTATCTTCAGCTAAATAAGTTTGAGCAAATCCGCCGCCTCCCAAGTGACGGATAATACTGTAGCGATTGCCGAGTGTGATTCCAAGCATGAGATTTACCTAATATTCCTAGTCTTTTGGAGAATTAGCTTCCAACCAAGCTGTTAAATCTTCGGCATTAGAAAAATCTAACATGGCTTCTGCAATATTCTCTAATTTGTCGATCGGCAATTGGCGAATGCGGCTTTCAATATCCGGGTTTATTTGACCTAAACGGCGACTTAGCAAACGCATAATTAACCCTACTTGTCCTTCTTGTCTGCCTTCTTGTCTGCCTTCTTCCCTGCCTTCTTCCCGACCTAAAGCCACTGAACCCTCTTGATCTTGAGCAAAAAACTCTTGCTGTTGTAATATGTTAAATTCCTCCTGTGTCAAACTAACTTGATTGGCAATTTCAAAGGCTTTCTGAATTTCCGGGACTGTGATCATTGTTTGAGGTACTTCATCCAAAGTGCCAGTAGTTTTGATAAAGTAAATCCACTTGTCCGTAAGAGTTTCCAGTCGATCCAATTCTTTCTTAAATTTTGGCAACTCTACAAATACTAACTCAATGTCATTTTGTAGATAATCAGACAAGCGATTTCTTTCTTTGAAGACAAAATGCGAAATCACATCTTGCTCGCCGCGAAACATTTCAAAATCAGTGATAGTCAAAGCAATCACAGGTCGCAATTGCTTGTATAGTTCTCCTCTTGTTAATTGGAGTGCATAGGTTTTTGCTGCATTGTACAAAACTCGCTTGCCAAATGCCTGTACCTTCAAAACTTGCATTTCAATAATCACAAATGTGCCGTCATTAAGTAGCGCTTTGACATCTAAGTAACTATTTTTAGCTCCGGCTACTTGAGGGCCAAGATAAGGATCGAGGATTTCTAAGCTTTTAATGATCGATTCTTCTTCATAGAGTATGGCATTTAAGAAACTAATCAAAATCTCTGTACTTTGGCTGGAGCCAAATATTTTCTTGAATGCAAAATCTATTTTGGGATTGATAAATCTCATGTTATTTTTCTCCTGAGAGATTTGGAATTAACACGGCTGCAAACCTTACTGTGACAGTCTGTTTGGTATGTTTCTTGTTCCCTCCCCTTACTAAGGGGAGGGTTAGGGCGGGTGCTAGATTTTTGCTAGTGAGATGCTCCCACTATAACTTAACTTCAAACTGCTTTCAAAATCTCGTCATCGACTGAAAAATCTATCTCAGCTTTGTCCCGCCCCGAAACTACATAATCATTCTGAAAAGAATCTTTTAATCCAGAAACTAAGTCAAATTCCGGCTGCCAGTTAAGATCGGTGACAGCTTTATTAACTGAAGCGAAAAAGTGCTGTAATCTCATCGGAAAAGCTTTCTTTTTGCCGAAGTCAAATTGTTTCGGATCGTAGTGTACAATCTTAATAGCATCAGGGGATTTGCCTGCCGCTTGAATGCAGGCGCGGGCTAAACCGTCAAAGGTGACAAATCGATCGCCCGAAACGTTGTAAATTTGCCCGATCGCCCTAGAGTTGCCCAAAACCGCCGCCATTGCTTTAGCCAAATCCTGACAGTGCCCCAACTGCGTGAAGTGCATTCCGTTACCGGGAATCGGAATCGGGCGATCGCGCGCAATGCGATCGAAAAACCAAGCCTCTAAATCGTTATAATTTTGGGGGCCGTAAATGTAAGTTGGGCGAATCGAAGTCCAAGGCAAACCGGACTCGGCCAAGTAATTTTCGGTTTCGCATTTACCCAAATGCCGGCTTTTAGGATCAGTAGCGTCCCCTTCAATATGAGGCATTTGATCCGACTTCAAATAAACCCCCGCAGAGCTCATGTAAACAAAGTGCTGCACCCGCCCTTTAAATATTTCAGCTAAAGGCTTTGTATCGCTGAGTTCGCGGCCGTTGTTGTCAAAAACAGCGTCAAACTCGACCGTCGATAACTTTTCTTTTAGTTGTTCGACATTTGTGCGATCGCCCTGAATCTGTTTCACGCCCGCAACCGGTACAGGCTTGTTGCCCCGGTTAAACAACACCACTTCATGCCCTTGTGCTGCTAAAATCTTAGTAAGATAAACCCCAATAAACCGAGTACCGCCCATCATTAAAATTCGCATTATTTTCGATGCTCCTTACAGTTAGTGTAAATATCTTACAATAAAGTTATGCCTTACGGAGAAACCTGGCTTTTTAAGAAAACACATATTAGCAGCGATCAGCCCTGGTACAAAAAACCGGAACGCTTGATTTTTTCTGTGCAATTCCTGAAAGTCAGTTTTGTGCTTTACTAAAGTGCGATCGCTCAAAATAAACATATAGCAAGCCCTAAGACAATTAACACTTTCTCACTTGCTAAAACCCTGGCTTTTCTTCCTTCTTCCTTCTTCCTTCTTCCTTCTTCCTTCTTCCTTCTTCCTTCTTCCTTCTTCCTTCTTCACATCCGTTACATAATCCGTTGCCGAACTTCCTTCTTCCTTCCGCTATACTTTCAATTTGCCTAAAATAGCCCTATGCAAGTTCCCCGGCTGCATCCAGAAACAATCGAAGAAGTCAAACAAAGAGCCGACATAGTAGACGTTATTTCCGGTCGCGTCGTGTTGCGAAAACGCGGCAAAGAATTTGTAGGTTTGTGTCCTTTTCACGACGAAAAATCTCCCAGCTTTACTGTCAGTCCCGGCAAACAAATGTATTATTGTTTCGGCTGCGGTGCAGGCGGCAATGCTTTTAAGTTCCTCATGGAATTGGAGAAACGGCCTTTCAGCGAAGTAGTATTAGAATTAGCTAAAAATTATCAAGTCCCCGTCAAAACAGTCGAACCCGAACACCGACAAGAATTGCAGCGGCAAATTTCTCTGCGGGAACAACTCTATGAAATTTCAGCACTAACAGCTAACTTTTACGAACACGCTTTGCGACAACCCCAAGGAGAAGAACCCTTAGCATATCTCAAATCAGAGCGCCAGCTAAGCGAAGAAACTATCCAACAATTTCAATTAGGTTATGCACCCCAAGGTTGGGAAGCACTTTACAGTTATTTAGTAGAACAGAAAAACTATCCGGCGCAATTAGTAGAACAAGCTGGATTAATTGTACCCCGAAAAAATGGCGGCAGCGGCTATTACGATCGCTTCCGCAATCGCATTATGATTCCCATTCGCGACACCCAAGGCAGAGTCATCGGTTTCGGCGGCAGAGCTCTCGGCGACGAACAGCCGAAATACCTCAATTCTCCCGAAACAGAACTCTTCGATAAAGGCAAGACTTTATTCGCCTTAGATACGGCGAAAACAGCCATTAGCAAAGCCGATCGCGCAGTGGTTGTAGAGGGGTACTTTGATGCGATCGCACTTCAGGCCGCCGGCATCTCCAACGCCGTCGCTTCCCTTGGCACAGCCTTAAGTTTAAACCAAGTGCGGCAGTTATTGCGCTACACTGACTCCAAACAAATTATCCTCAACTTCGACGCCGACAAAGCAGGAACTCAAGCAGCAGAACGCGCTATTGGAGAAATAGAAAAACTCGCTTATCAAGGAGAAGTGCAACTGCGGGTACTCAACATTCCCGACGGCAAAGATGCCGACGAATACCTCAAAACATACTCCCCAGAACAATATCGAGAATTGCTGGAAAATGCTCCGTTGTGGCTCGACTGGCAACTGCAACAAATGCTCGTCAATCAAGATTTGAAGCAAGCCGATATTTCCCAGCAAGTCACAAAAAAAATTATTAATTTATTAACCAATATCACAGACGACAATCAGCTAGCACATTACCTGCAAAAGTGCGCCGAAATTCTCAGCAAAGGAGATTTTAGACTCACAAAAATGATTGCTGAAAACTTGCTCAATCAAGTAGTCAGCGATTGGGCAAAGCGGCAGAGTCAAGACGAATCTTTGACAATGCCCCTGCTAATTAGAAACAAGCTGAAGCCGAACAAACAATATAAAAAGCAGCGTGCAAGCGGCGAAAACAAAAGCTCAAAATCAAGCTTATCTGCCGTAGCCCGCAGTCTTTTAGAAGAAGCAGAAGCGCAATTATTGCAGATTTATTTGCACTGTCCCGAATACCGCCAAGATGTCAGAGAAGCAATAGAAGCTAGAGACGTGCAGTTTAGCCTTTCTCACCACAGATTTTTGTGGCACCAGATTGTGAATGCTGAAATATTGCACAAAATGTCTTTACAAGTAGCACCTTCAGAGTTAATATTAAAATTGCAAGATAGTTTCATTGAATATCCCAATCAGCTCAATCAAATCTCCCATTTATTTCACTTAAATGAGTTCTCAGAAAGAAACGTTTATCGCGCACCTCTAGTAATTAGATCAGCCCTCGCCTGTATCGAGCAAATTATCAGCATGAAGCGCCGCCGGATTGCACTCAATATGTGGGAAAAAGCCAAGGCCGCTAGCAGTGGCGAAGAGGCTATAGAATATCACCAACAATTCTGTGCCGAACAAGAATGGCTCAAGGAATTAGAGCGGCTGCGTCAAGTTAATTTTTACGATTTAACATCCGTACCTTGGGGGGTAAATTTCTAGAAGTTCAGGACTAAAGTCCTTGTTAGGAACAATCAAAAATCTAGGACTTGATATCGTTTCCGGTTGCACCGGAATTATATAGAGGACACCCCAGTGCCGTGTCCCTACCGCGATTAATTGTAGGGACACGAGGCACTCGCGGTCTCGAAAGCTGTGGTAATATTAATTCCGATGCTACCGGATTTGATAGGATTGTTGAGTATTAACTGTTGACTCGATTTTATTATTCCGATGCTACCGGATTTGAGTTAACTCGGGGTCAAAAAACTGAATCATGGTTGAGTGTTGAATGTTAACTCGATTTTACCAGGAGGATGAAGCGCGGATTTGATATTAGATGCTTCTGAGTCGGGTTCGGTAATTGTCAAGGTTTTGTCTGCCAATCCGGCGAAACGGAAAGCTTCAACAAAGCGTACTTTGGAGAAGTTTCCCGTTCAAAGTTTTCGGACGTTAGTGACTAATTTATCGACATCGCTAAAAATCGAGTGCAGCCTAAACTAGCGGGTGTTTCAGTTAGTTTCGACCTGACGACCCCAACTCCTTTACAGCATAAAGCTTTCGATTTGCTGGGGGTTTCGCTGACATTCTAGTCATGTATCCGGGGGGGGCTAAAGCCCGATCGCCCTACTGGTGGGGGCAATACTAGGAACTTTAAGATCGCGCGGGGGAAGTTCGGTTTTAGATGCCGTTACTCTGAGGTAATCGGCGATAAACTCACCATACGTTTTCCTGATTTCGTCAGGGAGAAATTTATATCCAAGGATCTTCGATCGACATTCGGCGGAGCCACAACAACATTTGGGAATGTCAATGAAAGTGTACTCTGTTGTAGAGTAATCCCATGTAATCTCGCTTCCCGAAGGAATATCAACCAATGCCACGAAATCGTAGGCTCCGAATTGATTATTCCGAACCCCTGTGTTTGGGCTACAAGAATGATTGATCAATAATGCCGGTTCATCTAATTCTATATGCAGGTCAAAGTCCATCTGAATCGAGTGAGTAGTTCTTTCGGGCAAGATATCGACTCGGCGTCCAACCACCACCGTCTCACCTTTACGGAAGCCTCGGCTGGCAAAAACGCCTCTACCTTTCTCTGTTTGCTGGATCAAAGTATCGAAACCCATTTTCCTCACTCTTAATACAAATTACAAATCTAATTCTAATTCTACGAGGTTACTCCGAAGCGACACTGGAGCGTTAATGGGCTCAGTATCCGAATCTGACAGCGCTGCGACTATCGACTCGTTAACCTGGATTTCGCCATTGTGCTCAGCGTCCTGAGATTTGCTTTGACCAAAAACCATATAAAGCCTTCTATTGGCTGGGGGTTTCGCTGATATTGTAGTCATGTATCGGGCCGTGGAGCAAGCCCGATCGCCCGACTGCCAGAGAGTTTACATGAAACTTACCCCGCAGGCGGGGTAAGTTTTGTTTAATTAGCCTTTTAATAATCGCAAAAAAGAGTTTCGCGAGTATCTCTACCCGTCACGGGATTAGTACCTTTTGCCACTTTACAAAGTTTTTCTATCATATCGTCTCGCAGCAGTGTCTCTGTAAAATCAGCACCGTCAATGATAGCTCCTTCCAGCCTGGTATTGTAAGCGAAAGCACCCTCAAGGATAGCATTAGTTAAATTTGCTTTCATCATGCGAGCCAAATCTAAAGTAGCACCCGTGAAATTCGCCCCTTCTAAATTTGCTTCTTCCATATTGGCAGCAAAAAAGCTGACACCTCGCAAATCTGCATTAGTAAAATTGCTATTGCGAAGATTGGCTTTATTAAAGCTGTCGTCAGTCAGAACTTGACCAGTAAAATCAGCGCCTACTAGGATTTCTTTGTCGTGATCCAAAGCAAAAGCAGGTGCCGGATTAATGCCGATCGCCCCAGCGACAATTACTGCTAAAATAACAAAACTCAGCAAGAAAGTATAAATATTTTTGCGATGTTGGCGAATTCGAGAATTCATAAGTTAAAGCTAATGGGCAGCCGTGACAGTTCAGAATTGAATTCTACCAGAAAGCGCGTCAAGCGTAGCTATCCCGTAGGGAATCGCCCGATCGCGACGGTTGACTCCAATTCCCCCGAATCCCCCAACTCTAGGGATATCGGCACATTGGGAGAAAACTTAGTCGCCGACTGGTTGCAGCAGCAAGGCTGGGAAATCTTGCACCGGCAGTGGCACTGTCGCTGGGGAGAGATTGACATCATCGCCCTCGGAAGAGATGAAGAAAGCGAAATCAACAGAGGTAACGAAAATTCCCCATTCCCCATTCCCCATTCCCCATTCCCCATTTCCCATTCCCAAACATTAGCATTTGTAGAGGTAAAAACTCGCCGCCGGGGAAATTGGGATGCTGGTGGAATGCTGGCTGTTACCACCACAAAACAAGCCAAACTTTGGCAAACAGCCGAAATATTTTTAAGCACTCGTCCAGATTTAACAAATAATTCTTGTCGCTTTGATGTCGCCCTAGTCAGGTGCGAACCTTCACAACAAAAAACTGAGCAAATCTTACCACCATTAACAGCAGCGAACTCTCAATCCGCCGTTGCAGGAAACTACCGACTCACCCTGCAAGAATACATTCGCTCCGCTTTTAGCAATTAAAAATATATAATTAAAATTTAGAGGGTAAAATCTCAAAGCAATGCCACTAGGTAATTTTTAATTGTTAACTTGCCTAGGCTGTCGCGCATTTCTCTCTTGAGCTTTAACGGAGCTGAAAAAAGCGTTAAATCTTCTCCCGCTTTCCCCTTCTCTCCCTCTCCTGTTCTGTCATCACAGTTAATTTATATGCGTAGCAATCTAGGCGAGAGTTTCCGGGCAATATCCCAGACCCTTGACAAATTGCTGGCGAAACGCTTCAATTTCTTTACGGTCGGGGCTGCCGTGACAAACCACCGCCACCTGGTAGCGGCGCATCACGCCTAGCGGCGACTGTCCGGTTTCCAAACTCCACAGCGCCATTTGCAAGCGAATTTCAGGATCGTAAGGAATCCCGAGTTCGTTCATAAAAGCCCGAAAATCCCCGTGCATTTGGGGAGTTAGATATTGGCTCATTTTTACCTTCACCACCCAGCCGTCAATTTGGTGAATAACAGTGATAAATTGCAAGGGAAGATGACTAGCCGCGCGCAGGTAATCCACCACTCTCAGAGTGAGGCTAGTATTGGCGATGTAGTAGAGGTATTCCATAACTATCCTTCGAGCAAAGCTGATGCTACACCTCTATCCTCGCGGGCTTTACCCGCGACCACAAGGGGAAAAGCACCCGACTTTGGATGGGGGTTTTTACCCAATTTGTTACCCAGTTGACAGATCGATCGTACAGGAATTTACCCGATGACAGAGATTGACTGGTCTTTGGACGGCTACGACTACGAACTTCCGCCCGAGTACATTGCCCAAAATCCCGCAGTACCGAGGGATAGTTCTCGCTTGCTGGCTGTAGATTCTCCCAGCAGCTACCAACACCGGATTTTCCGGGATTTGCCCGACTTGTTGGAACCGGGAGACTTGCTGGTACTCAATAACACCCGCGTGTTGCCGGCGAGGCTCTACGGGCACAAACCCAACGGCCCGGCTGTGGAGATATTGTTGATGGAAGAACGGCAGCACAACTGCTGGCTGGCTTTGGTTAAACCGGGGAAACGCTTAAAGTTGGGAGCAAAAATTGAGTTCGATCCGCACTGTAATGACTCCGCAGCAGCAGGCCCTTGTTGTTGCCTTCCCCACGGGGATGACCTCGCGAGGCGATTGACTGCGACAGTTATAGAGAGGGACGAGGCAACCGGGGGACGGCTGTTGGAGTTTGACATCCCCACAGATGCGACTCTGGCGAAGTTTTTTGACGAATACGGCTACGTACCCCTGCCGCCCTACATCGACAACTCCCAAGCTGCGCCAGAACAGTATCAGACTGTGTATGCCGATCGGCCGGGGGCAGTGGCAGCCCCCACAGCCGGCTTGCACTTCACCGAAGAATTGTTCAGCCGCTTGAAGCAGCGGGGCATCGAAAAAACTTTTGTTACCCTCCACGTCGGGGTAGGGACATTTCGCCCGGTGGAGGTGGAAGACGTGACGACTCACCAAATGCACAACGAATGGGTGGAAGTATCCGCCGCTACTGTGGAGAAAATCCGCGAAACTAAAGCTAGAGGCGGGCGGATTTTTGCCGTAGGTACAACAGCAGTGCGAGCTTTAGAGGGAGCGGTTGCCGCGAGCGGCGATTTTTCGTTGCAGCCTTTTTGCGGCCCGACAAGTCTGTTTATTTATCCGGGCTACAAGTGGCGGGTTGTAGACGGGATAATTACTAATTTTCACTTGCCGCGCTCTACTTTGATGATGATGGTAAGCGCGATGATTGGAAGGCCTCGGCTGTTGGATTTGTACCTAAGAGCGATCGAGCATCGGTACCGCTTTTATTCCTTTGGCGATGCCATGCTGATCTTACCGGCTGCAAAGAAGGATTAACTGATATCTGACCGAAGAAATGAGTCTCAAGCCCCGTCCTTCTAGGACGGCTTGTGCTTTCGATGTGAGTCGTCTAAACAACCCGCCCAACTTTGCAGTCTATATTGCTTAGTCTTAAGCAAGAAACCGAGCCTGAAGCAGATGTAAGGCAATGGCAGAGTCAAACCTTGAATGCACTGATACACGAATTAAATTGCCACAGAAGTTGATTTGAGTCGGCATGGGGCATCGGCACGACTCTAACCGGGGAGCTTATGTCAGACTACTGCGGTAGCACATCGCTGTGAACCGTCAAAAATCACCACTCCTTCAAGATGGTGAGTATGTCAAACCATTCTCAACTTTTCCTTGAGGGGCGGGCCATCCGCGGCTGCCCCACAACCCAATTTATGTGTTGTGGGACAGCCATCGGGCCTGTTAACCGAGAATGATGCAAAATATCAGAAATGCCAGTTGTTAATTTTTAGTCGCTTTACTCTTCCTCCTCCTCTTCATTGCCGGGATACACGAAGCTGTTGGAACGTCCAGTCAGAACCGATTTGCCTAGGGACAGAGCTTTCTGAGCTGCCACAGTAGCTTTGCGCTTCCATGTGGCCTTACGCATATTCTTTTTGGATTTGGAGGTTTTCTTCTTAGGGACTGCCATGACGCTAAATACTTTGAGATTGTATAGACAAACAAACATTCTAGCCGATTTTGCCTTGCTCGCTTGCTCGACTCTGTAACAACAAATGTTTCATTAGTAGGGTGCGTCAGCCGCTAGCTTCTCCAACAACACGCCAAATCCCCCGGCTGGCGCACTCGCAGCGGCCAAATTCCCGTAGGGTGGGTCAGCCGTTAGCTTCTCTAACAACACGCCAAATCCCCCTGCTGACGCACCCTACATTTAAATCTCCGCTTGTTTGCTGCTTAGAGTTCGTGAAAGTGGTAGAGCACGACGCCAGTTACTGGGTCGTTCTCAATGCTGACATAACCGGTTTTGAGCATGGCGGTGAAAGCTTCTTCCACTTCGACAAAAGTAGCGCCGGTTGCCATCACGCCTTGGGTAACAGATAATCTGCCGTTCCTGCTATAAGCAGCCCTCAGCAGTTTAATCCCTAACTGTTCGGAGGTTTGCTTGGTGTATGTCGAGGCGATCGCCCCGCTGGTGGAAGATAGCGGTATACCTTGGGGAGATACGCCGAGTTTGCCCCTGAGACTGGCATTGTGTTCGTCCACCATGTTCGGTAGCAGCAACAAGTCAAACAATTGCCCGAACCCAAACAAGCCAAAGGTACACAGCCACAGCAAACCCGTGCCAATCTTGCCGTTGTAGAGACGGTGGAGTCCGAAGGGGCCGAAAAAACAAGCAGCCCATAACAGGTAACTAACACCTAAATTGCTCATTTTATGACCGTCCTGTCTGGTTATTCTAATAATTGGAGTCCCTTTATACATTTTGTACTTTCTATCTGGTGTTTGAACAGTTTGACACCAGCAGATATTTGTGCATTCTCCGAAGTTATTGGTTATTTACTACCAATTCCCCAGGCCCCAGGCCCCATGCTCCATGCCCCATGCTCCATGCCCATAAGTAATTGTGCGTAGCAATTCTTAACGCCAACAACATATTTTCGGGGTCGAGAACTTGGTACACTGGAGGGCGTGGAAATTACACCAGCTTTGAGTTGGATTCCACGCGGTTCGGGCTACCGGTGCTGGCCGGACTAACCGAGAGCGATCGACCTCACCCGCCCGACACCCGAAACAAGCAAGTTGTTATAAGCAAAAAATCCAATAAACATATGGTAGATTCTCTCAAAAAACCCGCTTTTGCTCAACAGCAAGAAGGGAAAACCCCAGCCAAAGAAACTATTCTCACGCCGAGATTTTACACAACAGACTTTGACGAGATGGCCAAAATGGACATCTCGGTAAATGAAGCCGAGCTCGAAGCAATTATCAAAGAGTTCCGCGTTGACTACAACAAAACCCACTTCGTGCGGGATGCCGAGTTCGATCAATCTTGGGAACACATCGACGGCGAAAAGCGCAAGTTGTTCATTGAATTCCTCGAACGCTCTTGCACCGCTGAGTTTTCTGGCTTCTTGCTCTACAAAGAATTAGCACGCAAGCTCAAAGACAAAAACCCGGTACTCGCCGAAGGTTTCTTGCTGATGTCCCGCGATGAAGCCCGGCACGCCGGATTCCTGAATAAAGCGCTGTCGGACTTTGGTTTGTCCCTAGATTTAGGTTTCTTGACAAAGAGCCGCAGTTACACATTCTTTAAGCCGAAGTTTATTTTCTACGCCACTTACTTATCCGAAAAAATCGGTTATTGGCGCTACATCACGATTTACCAACACTTGAAAGCGCATCCTGAAGACCAGATTTATCCAATTTTCCGATTCTTTGAAAATTGGTGCCAGGATGAAAACCGCCACGGAGATTTCTTCGATGCGGTGATGAGAGCTCAGCCTCAAATGTTGAACGATTGGCGCGCTAAGCTGTGGTGCCGTTTCTTCTTGCTGTCGGTATTCGCGACAATGTATCTCAATGATATCCAGCGCGGTGGTTTTTATCGATCGCTCGGTCTAGATGCTCGCGAATACGACATCGAAGTGATCAAAAAAACCAACGAAACAGCAGGCCGTGTATTCCCCGTCATGCTAGACGTGAACAATCCTGAGTTTTACGAACGGTTGGATGTTTGTCTCCAAAACAATCAGCAGTTGACCGCAATTGTTGCTTCTGAAACTCCAAAATTCTTGCAATTCTTCCAAAAATTACCTCTGTATTTGTCGAACGGCTGGCAGTTGTTGAAGCTGTATTTGATGAAGACGATCGAATCGCCTTCTGTTCAAGGTGCAGTGCGTTAAGTTTTGATTTTTCATCCTCTATTACGGCGGTTCTGCAGGAAGCGGAGCCGCTTTTTTTTGGTATGATGTGAAATTAGTTTAAATGGGCGATCGCATTTCAAATTCAATTCAGAAACTTGATGAAGCAGTTAATTGTGAGATGAAAAGTGAGTAATACGAGTACCGCAAGACGCACCTATTTTGAACTAGAAGATATTCAAAGGCAATGAAGAGAATGGCAGTAGAAACGTAAAAAAATATTTTTAGCAACTTGGTAATTTTTACGCTATTCTCAATTCTTAACTCAGTATTTTAAAATTAAGGTTCTCAAATCTACGATATTCCGGTGCACTTTATGAAACTCCACAAAAAACAATTCAACAGATCTACTTGGATTTTTTACTTAGGAATGTTCGCCGTATTCCTCATGTCCTTAACTCTCCGATTTTGGCAATTAGAGCGATTTAACACTCTAGTATTTGACGAGGTTTATTACGCCAAATTTGCCAACGATTATCTCACCCGAACTTCTTTTTTCAACGCTCACCCGCCCCTGAGCCAGTATATAATTGCGATCGGAATTGCGATCGGCACTCACCTACCCTTCGGAAAAACCGCCGTCAACGGCCTAACAGGCTCAATGCTTTCCCCTTGGGATTACCGCTGGCTAAATGCTCTCACAGGTTCCTTTATTCCCCTAGTTGTCGGAGCCCTCGGCTATCAGCTCCTTCGCCGCCGCACCTTTGCTTTTCTTGCTGCTTTATTTGTCGCCTGCGATGGTTTATTTTTAGTTGAATCTCGCTACGCACTCAATAACATTTATCTAGTTTTATTCGGAATACTTGGTCAATTATTTCTGCTCAAAACCGTAGAAGCTGAAGGCAAAAAGCGCTTGCTTTGGCTAGTATTAGCTGGGATAGGATTCGGTGCATCTGCCGCTGTCAAATGGAACGGATTGTGGTTCTTGTTTGGGGCTTATCTCATTTTGATCTGCGCTTGGGCCGTGCGTTTAATTCAGGGAAACAGAGGAAATGAAGAACCAATTCGCGATATAAATTCCGCTCTGCTTCCGCCCGAAAGTCCAGTACAAAAATTGACTGAGCTAACTTTTGTGGAAGTATGCTGGAGTCTAGCTGTAATTCCTATTTTAGTTTACAGCATCTGCTGGATTCCTCACCTGCATCTCAATCCAACTCCCAATTTCTGGCAGATGCAAACGGAAATTTTAACTTATCACGAACGCATTAAAAGTGGCCCTAGCGTGCATCCTTACTGTTCGACGTGGTACAGTTGGCCTTTGATGCTCCGCCCCATAGTTTACTTCTACAAAACTGCTAGCAACAATGCACAACCAGATCCGGTTTTGCCACCTTTACCCAGCGGTGCAACTGAGACGATTTTTGACGTTCACGCGATGGGAAATCCTTTCCTTTGGTGGTTTTCCACTTTAGCTTTAATATTAGTAGCAGGAGTTTTAATTCACCGGATTGTGGTGTGGTTCCAAACGCGCCAAGTGGCTTCTGTTGACAGCCTCGAACAGCAGCCGATTTTGTTTCCGCCGACTGCCCAAATGTGGATGGTGTTATATTTGATAGTTAATTGGGCTGCTAATTTGCTGCCTTGGATGAAGGTGAGTCGCTGCGTATTTTTGTATCATTATATGGGCTGTTCTGTGTTTGGAGCCTTAACACTTGCTTGGTGGGTTGACAGGTGGCTGCACAGCCCTCAAACTCGACTCCGAGGGATGGGGGTAACAATTGTTTTTCTGGTTTTGGCTGCTTTTATTTTCTGGATGCCTATCTATTTGGGACTGCCTTTGTCGCAAATGGAATGGAAAATTAGAATGTGGCTGCCGTCTTGGGTTTAATAGGATTTACCCACAGATTCTACTTTGTAGGGTGCGCAGTGCGCACCTTACGATTTTCATAGAGTAGATTACTTAGCGATGAGATAAGATAGCATTATTTTTGATACAGTGCTCGATAAACTGGTTCGCCTCGTTTTTGAGTAGCAATTTCTCTTTCCGTAGCAACGGGTAGGGGATTTTCTGCTAGCCATTCCCCGCCATTTTGACGCTGAAAACTGGGATGAGATGAAAAGCGATCGCACATTTCGACTTCTACTTCCTCAATATCCGATTGAATAAACACTTCACCGCCAACAGCCAGATAAGTAGCCAACTCGCTGACTAATTCCTGCTGTACTACCCGCCGTTTGTGGTGCTTTTTCTTGAACCACGGATCGGGAAATTGAATGCTGACTCGCTGCAAAATACCAGCGGGTAAAGTTTCTAAAATTGGCTTCAGGGAACTATTCGCATTGCAAAATAAATAGTGCAAATTTGTCAAGCCTTTTTCATCGCGCCACAGATTCGCCTCATCTACCAGAGGTTCCCGAATTTCTAATCCGAGAAAATTCCAATCTGTTTGGATTTGCGCCATATGCCACAAAAACCTTCCTCTACCGCAGCCGATATCTAGATGCAGCGGTAAATTTAAGTCCGCATAGATTTTAGTCCAGTCCGGCGCAGTGGCGGATGTTCGATATCTCATGGATAGGGGATTTACGTGTTCCCGAACTCTAACTCTTCCCAATTTTGATGTCTCCTGAATGTAGTTTTTAACCGTTGATGAAGGCAGATAAATATTGATTTTTGCGATCTTGTCTAATACTTTTTAATTAATGAGCGATTAAAAATTGCAGAGGGACTATTTTTAATTGCTCATTATTGCATTAGGCTTCTGGTTCAATCCCTACTGCTCTTAATTGTGCGGCTAGTCTTTCCGATCGCTGCCTTTTCCTTTCTACCATCTCTGCTCCCCACAATAGCATCTCTCCGCTTTCATCCCACCAGCGCAACCAATATCCGGTTCTTTCGGCTTTTGTCCCGTACCAAGCGCCCAGAAATAACCCAACTCCTGCAATCCAATAACGATTGTTTGTATCCGGCTGCTGTACTTCATATCTTCCCGATGAATTCAGCCGATACACTTCTAACAATCCTGCCGCAGGTTCAAAAATAGCATAGATTGGTACTCGAAGTATTTGCTCGTAAAAAAAACATTTTCCGGGGGGTAAAGTTGGTTTACTTGAATATTCGTCGTAGTGATTAGCTGATAAAAACTCTAGGACGATATCGGGTATTTCTCCTTCTAAGTTTGGGGTGTAACTGCGACGAATTCCTGGAGCCACCAACGGCTGGACGTTGCGGGCATAAAACCAATCTGGGGCTTTGATAACTAGCTTGCCGTTTAATGTAGCGCAAACACCCATATTTGAGGCAATTAAGATATGTTCTAAAATTAATCCCGCGATTTCTAGGATTTCGCGCAAGGCTGCGGCGAGTAGCGGTTGGTCGATATTTCCCACAGGTTCCTCGTCTAAAATGAAATCGTCTGGCAATTTTTCCCAGGTAATTTTTAAGTCGGCTGTACTGACTGTCACGGTATTTTACCTCTTGCTAAGACTGCTGGAGTGCGGTTTGCAATACTTCTTTATGAAAGAGCGATCGCCCTACAATAAATTTTATCCTTTCTGGCGATAGTGCATCGCCGCTGGCGTAGTGTTCGATCCAGGTTTTGCTGATTAAATAGGGATCTTCTGGCAATTCTGATAATACATATCCCGGCATTTCTAACTCATCCATCAATTGAGTGACTTTGGGATCGTAGCTGAGGGCAAAACAGCGGCATTCTTCCGATGCTGCCATAATTAAACTGTGGTAGCGCATCCCGATCGCCATTTCGACTCCCCGGAATACTCCTTTCAATTTTCTCGGATCGTCTAAACTAAGTATCTCACTTCGTTTCGGCAGAGCTTCGTGCAAATGCTTGGCAATTTCTAAGTCGCGAGATGCTTGAAAAGGTAGCAGTAAAATTAAGGTGCGAGTTGCTTTTTGAAAGTCAACTAAAGCTTTAGTTAATATTGACAAACGGGCGGGAGTTAATGTAGGATGGGAACGCAAACAAACTGCAACTCTGGGCGCTGGTAAATTCCACAAACCGGAGACGGGGGAATTTTCTAAAGCCCACACGGGATCGGGCGCTAAAGTAAAGGGAATTTGCCAGTCAGCAAGTAAAGTAGCTGAGCCTTTATCCCGCACGCTGACGGCGGTGCATCCAGCAAAACACCGCTGAGATAATTTGCGGGTAATCTCTCGATTTAAAGGCCCAATTCCCTGGGCCCAGGCAACAGTTTTTAAGCCCATTTGTTGCGCTAGTCCCATTAAACCCCCATAATAGAAAGGGCTGATCGTGCTGGTAGCGTCTTGCATTAAACTGCCGCCTCCCCAGATTAGCGCGTCGGAGGTGCGGAGTGCTTCGAGAACTTGAAACGCATTCATCCGATCGCGCGCAGCTACCCCGTACCGCTGATTTGTCTCGACAGGATTGCCAGACAGGACGATCGGCGTCACGCCATCTGGTAACATTTGCAGTAGCGATGCCAACAGCGCCTCGTCGCCACCGTTGCCTTTACCGTAATAGCCGCACAAAATTGCTCGCATTTCTACTCTTGATTTATAATGGGGAATCTAAGTATTACAATATCTAATTTTTGCGGTCGATCCGTAAAATATTTTAACAGTTAACAGTCAACAGTCAACAGTTAACAGTTAACAGTCAACAGTCAACAGTTAACAATCTTAAACAAATAAATACATATTTTATCTTCCCCGTTCTCTGTTATTTTAGAATACAAAAAATGCACGTTTTGTCAATTCCCACCTGGATTATTCACATCTCTAGCGTCGTCGAGTGGATTGCGGCCATCTGGTTAATTTGGACTTACGGCGAAGTCACTCAAAACCGAGCTTGGTGGGCCCTTTCCGCCGGAATGCTGCCCGCCCTAGTCAGCGCCATGTGTGCTTGCACTTGGCACTATTTTGACAACTCCCCAGCCCTAGAATGGATCGTTACCCTGCAAGCAGCGATGACTCTGATCGGCAATTTTACTCTGTGGGCGGCGGCTTGGTGGATTTGGCGATCGGCTCAACCAGCACAGAAAATTCAAGATTAAAAGAGGTATCAAGTCAATGAAAAATAGCACTTTTTGGGCAACATTTACAACAATTTCCATCGTGTTAGCAGGCGGATTATTGCAGGAGAGCAAAGCCAGCAATAATTTCCAGGAAGTCGCCCAACAGCCTAACTGTAAAAGTCCTCAAACCACGCTAGACATGAATATGTGTTCTAGTCAAGAGTTCAAAGCAGCAGACACCAAGCTCAATCAATTATATCAGCAACTTCGGCCTAAACTCAACAGCAAACAGCAGCAAAGATTGACGGTTGCACAGCGTAGTTGGCTCAAGTTTCGCGATGAAACTTGCAGCTATGAAGCCGGACACTTTGAAGGCGGTACTTTGGCGGCTCCTGTATACATTTCTTGCAGAGCAAAAGTTACACAGCAGCGCGTTAAAGATTTAGAAGATTATTTGAAACAAGCAAATTTGTAAGCAAATCTACCGAATTAGCTATTAAATTACCGACTTCTTCTGTGAGATGTTGCACCTGTGGTAAAAATCGGTTTTTCGATCTAAAATATAGCATTCAAACCTATATATTCCGTTCAAAAAACCAGTTTTTGTACGTTGCCGATGCTGTAAAATAAAAAATCAATTTATCTTTCTCAACGGCAATAGTGTACAATCGAAAGTCTAAAAACTAAAAGCTAAAATCTCAAATCGCCATGTCCTTCGTTGGTTTGCACATTCACAGCGATTACAGCCTCCTAGATGGCGCTTCTCAGCTACAGCAGCTCGCCGAACGGGCGGTGGAATTAGGGATGCCCGCGATCGCCCTTACAGACCACGGAGTGATGTACGGCGCGATCGAACTCATCAAAGTTTGCCGAAATAAAAACATCAAGCCCATAATTGGCAACGAAATGTACGTAGTCAACGGCGACATCGAAGTCAAAGTTAGAGGTAGAAGAAAATACCATCAAGTTGTCTTAGCCAAAAATACCCAAGGCTATAAAAACCTCGTCAAACTCACCACAATTTCCCACTTAAAGGGAATGCCAGAACGAGGTATTTTTGCCCGCCCCTGCATCAACAAAGACCTACTCAAACAATACTCCGAAGGTTTAATTGTCACCAGTGCTTGTTTGGGTGGCGAAGTTCCCCAGATGATTCTACAAAACAAGCTAGATACAGCGCGCGAAGTTGCCAAATGGTATAAAGAAGTATTTGGGGATGACTACTATATAGAAATTCAAGACCACGGTTCCCAAGAAGACCGGATGGTAAATGTGGAAATCGTCAAAATTGCCCGCGAATTCAATATAAAAATAATCGCCACTAACGATTCTCACTATATTTCTTGTAACGACGTAGAAGCCCACGATGCTTTGCTGTGCATCAACACCAACAAACTGATTGAAGAAGACAAGCGGATGCGCTACAGCGGTACAGAATATCTTAAGTCCGCTGACGAGATGGCGCAACTGTTTCGAGACCATTTGGACGACGAAACCATCAAAGAGGCGATCGAAACTACCCTAGAAGTAGCAAACAAAGTATCAAGATACGAGCTAACAGGAGAAGCTCGGATTCCCACAATTCCAATTCCCCCAGAACATACCGCCGATACCTATGTAGAAGAAATATCTTGGCTAGGACTATTAGAACGCCTCAAAAGCCGCACCAAAAACGAAATCCCCCCAGTCTACAAACAAAGACTAGAATATGAGCTAAAAATGATTCAGCAGATGGGTTTCTCTGAATATTTTTTAGTAGTTTGGGACTACATGAAATATGCTAGAGATAACAATATTCCCGTCGGGCCAGGACGTGGTTCTGCGGCAGGTTCTTTAGTTGCTTACGTCCTCAACATTACCAACATAGACCCCGTACACCACGGATTGCTGTTCGAGAGATTTCTCAATCCCGAACGTAAATCTATGCCAGATATCGATAGCGATTTTTGCATAGAAAGACGCGACGATATGATTAAATATGTTACGGAAAAATATGGCACAGACCGCGTAGCACAAATTATTACTTTCAACAGAATGACATCAAAAGCTGTCTTGAAAGATGTTGCTAGAGTGCTAGGAATTCCCTACAAAAAAGCCGACGAAATGGCAAAAATGATTCCCGTGTCGCGGGGGAAACCGGAAAAACTCAAAGTGATGATTTCCGAGGGAACACCGGCACAGGATTTTAAAGACAACTACGAAAATACAATTTGCATAAATGCAGAAACTGGCACCGAAGTTCCAGTGCGTCAGTGGATTGACATGGCAATTCGCATTGAAGGAACTAACAAAACCTATGGCGTTCACGCGGCCGGTGTGGTCATTTCTTCCCAACCCCTTGATGAAATTGTACCATTGCAAAAAAATGACAATGGTGCTGTGATTACCCAATATTTCATGGAAGACTTGGAATTTTTGGGGTTGCTGAAGATGGATTTTCTGGGACTTAAAAATTTAACAACTCTCCAAAAAACAGTCGAGTATGTTAAGCAAACGCAAGATATAATTATCGATGCCGAAGCCTTACCTTCTGATATTGAACGCAGAGCTCAAGAGACATTTACTAGGAACAACAAGTTACCAGGTGATGTAGCAAAAACTTATCAACTCTTAGAAAAAGGAGATTTGGAAGGTATTTTTCAGCTAGAATCTTCTGGGATGCTGGATGTAGTAAAAAAAATTAAACCTTCCTGTCTGGATGATATTTCTTCTATTCTGGCGCTTTATCGTCCCGGCCCGCTGGATGCTGGTTTGATTCCACAATTTATCGATCGCAAACACGGTAGAGAGGTGGTTAAATATGACCATCCGTTGTTAGAACCAATTTTAAAAGAAACCTATGGAACGCTTTGTTTCCAAGAGCAAATTATGCGGATGGCTCAAGATTTGGCGGGCTATTCTTTAGGTCAAGCTGACTTGCTGCGCCGCGCAATGGGCAAGAAGAAGGCTGATGAAATGCAGAAGCAAAAGGAAACATTTATTGATGGGGCAACTAAAAATGGTGTCACTCAAAGAGTTGCCGAAGAGTTGTTCGGACAAATGCTACAATTCGCCGAATATTGTTTTAATAAATCCCATTCAATGGCCTATGCCTATATCACTTACCAAACTGCTTATTTAAAGGCAAATTTTCCTGTAGAATACATGGCTGCACTGCTGACTGCTAACAGAGGCGATCAGGAGAAGGTACAGAGATATATTGCTAATTGTCTCAAGCTGAAGATTGACGTTGAGCCCCCTGATATTAATGGCTCTGAACTTACTTTTACGCCGCTTCCTACAGAGATGACAAAGGCCGAAAGACATAAAATTTTGTTTGGAATTTCGGCGGTTAAAAATGTGGGTGAGGGGGCTATTGAAAATATTTTGGAGGCGCGCCAAGAAGGGGGTAAGTTTAAGTCGCTGCCGGATTTGTGCGATCGCGTAAATCTACATTCTGTCAACCGCCGTGCCCTAGAAGCCTTGATTCAGTGTGGTGCTTTTGACAAAATCGATCCCAACCGCCAGCAATTGGTAAACGACCTCGAAGGGGTGATGAAATGGGCTCAAGACCGCAAGAAAGATCGAGAAAGTGGTCAAGGTAATCTGTTTGACTTGTTGGGTGGGAATAGCTTTGGGAACTCGGCGAATAAATTTGAGTCTGCACCAAAATCAAAGACTGTCAAAAATTTTGATACACAGGAAAAATTGCGTTTAGAAAAAGAATTACTGGGTTTTTATGTATCAGAACATCCCCTCAAGTTTCTGCTTGAATCTAATCAAGATCCAGATGTTGTGACTCTGGCACAGTTGGCGGAGAAAAAAGGGAAAGTTTCGGTTATTGTCATGATCAGCGCTATCAAACTTGTAGTGACAAAAAAGGGCGATGCGATGGCAATTTTGCAATTAGAAGATTTGACTAATCAAATCAAAGCTGTGGTATTTCCCAAGGCTTACGAACAACTGAAACCTTACATTGTAGATAATGCGATTTTGCTAATTGGTGGAAAAATAGAGAAAGACGGCGAAGAAATTCAGATAATTGTAGACACTGCAAAGCCTGTAGAAAATTCACAAGTTGCAGAGGAAATCGAGGTAGCCCAACCGGAAATACAAAATTCTTGGGCGAGGGAATCGGAAACACAAAGTTCTTGGGCGGCGCAACCGGAAAGACAAAATTATTTGGCGACGGAACCGGTTAACTTTGCCCGATCGACAAAACCAGTGCAAGTTATAGAAATGGTGATTGTCAAGCTTACACCGCCGCAGGTGCAAGATACGAAAAATCTCAATTCCCTGAAAGCTATTTTGCAAGAACTTTCCGATCGCCGAGAGGATGCTAGGGCTTCTGTGGGCGGAATTGTTGTGGGTAAATATTGCTGTCAGCCGCTTCGGATTAACCCTAAGTTGTGGGTACAAGATGGCGATGGTGCTGTTAGCCGTCTCAAGTCGGCGGGATTTGATGCTTGGGTTTTCCCTCTCGACAATCGCGGGGATGCTGCGGTGTTTCGAGAAGTGCGATCGCAACTTAACATACATTCTTGGGCCAGTCGTTTACTTGACGCGGATGCCGATCGCATTTCCCAGTATCTCAACTATCTCGCCCAACTAAACAAACGCCCGCCAAACTAACACCTCGTCGCCATCCCCACCGGTGACTAAAGTTTGACCGTCAGGACTAAAAGCCACCGGATTGCACCCAACCAGACTGCACAAACATACCCCTGTTTGCAAGTTCCACAGTTTAACCGTACCATCTCGGCTGCCGCTAGCGACAATAGAGCGATCGGGACTAATCGCCACCGAAATAACCGCGTCAGAATGCCCGTTCAAAGTATTAATCAATTCCCCTGTATCGACATTCCACAATTTTAGCGTAGCGTCCGCACTACCGCTGACAATCGTCTTGCCATCTTGACTAAAGGCGATCGCATAAACCCAATCCGAATGACCCACAAAAGTCCGTACACTCTCCGCAATACCTACACGCCAAATCTTAATAGTGTTGTCCGCACTACCGCTCGCCAGAATCATACTTTGAGGGCGGAAACTCACAGATAAAACCTTGTCAGAATGTCCCGAAAGTTTTTGTACCAAGGCTCCGTTGTGCTGGTTCCACAGTTTAATACTCTTGTCGCCGCTAGCACTCGCAATTGCCCCTCCATCACAGCTAAAAGCCACCGAATACACGGAGCCGTACCGGTGACTGTAGGGCGAACCGTAATCGCTGTAAAACTCGCGAATCATCGCCTTTTTATCCAGCTTCCACTCAATAACTTTTCTGTCAAAACTACCGCTAACCAGCATTCTCCCGTCGGGGCTGATAGCCACAGCATCAACCGTTGCAGAATGGCCGAAAAAAGTATGAATCAATTCACCTGTGTGCAGGTTCCACAGCTTAATTGTTTTATCGTCGCTGGCGCTAGCAATAATATTGCCTTGAGGATTAATTACAACAGCATTAACCGAGCCTGAATGACCGTGAAGAATGCAGGCGCAGCGCCAGTTACGAGACAATAATTTATGGTTGCTAGGGGCAGCAGTTGCAACGCGAATCTTGTGGAGCGGCGCGACAGAGACGGCGGTTGATCTCTTTTGCTGCAAGTTAGTTACTGCCGAATTGATAGCTATTTTGGGTCGATAATTATAAGCGATTTGAGAGCGGGGATATTGCCCGAAATGTACTAAGTCTTGCAGCACTTCAGCAGCGGATTGATATCGCTCTCTGACTGAATCTTTGAGCAATTTGTTTAAAATACTTGTTAATTTTTTGCTGACTTTTATGCCTTTTTGCGCTAAGTGCGATCGCCAAATCCATCTGCATTCCAAAGCATCAAACAAATCATTCAGCACCGCCCCAGTCAGCAGGTGAATGCACGTAACGCCCAAACTGTAAAGGTCGCTCGCCGGATAAGCCTTGCCGCTGCGAATTTGTTCGATCGGCGCATAGCCAGCAGTTCCAGTTATCGTACCAGTTTTCGCCTCAGAAATGACGCTAATCTGCTTAGCCACCCCAAAATCTACCAGCACAAACTGACCGCCCCTCGCCGCACCCTGTACAGCAGCAGATTCAGGCATAATTATCCCTTTTTTGCCTTTCGCGGCAGTCGAGCCGCAATATCGGGCAGCCCTGAGATTTTGGGGATTTCTCCGCAGAATATTTTCCGGCTTAATATCCCGATGAATCACCTGCTGCTCGTGAACAAACTGCAAAACCGGCAACAAATTAATCAACAATTCCCAAATCTGTTCCTCACTAAAAGCTCCCCGCTGCTGCAACTCCTGAAACAAATTATTTCCCTCAATTAACTCTTCCACAAGATACAGATGTGTTCCTTGTTCAAGAGAAGCCAACAAACTTGGAATTTGTGGGTGTTCTCCGAGTTCGTACAGCCGCTGAGCTTCTTGTTTAAACAGTGCAGTTGCCTTTTCTAATTCTGCCTTTTCTTGAACCTGCGGAAAAAATTGTTTGATGGCGCAGCGAGTTTTTAACCTATCTTCATCGACAGCTAAAAAAGTTCTGCCAAATGTTCCTTCACCGATAGGTTGAAGGGCACGGTAACGCTCTTTCAGCAGCAATTTTGAGCCGCACGCCAGACAAAACTTGCTTGAGTCAGGATTTTGCGGCTTCTGGCAATGGGGATTGAGGCAATAGCTCATCTTTTTTCCTGCCTGGAGAGTCCCACCACGGCTAAACTTAGCAAATATGGTAGTCTGTTTCAACTCACGCCGCGAGATTAAAGTCGATCGTACCTGATAAATCGGGTTGATCGACCCAAAATCTAGCATCTCAGATTGAGTCAGTGAGTAGAAGTGCTTGAGGTGAGTTTTTATATATTCTAATACTTTCCTAAAATTTTGCAGGGCAAACCGATCGCCAACGCGAGCATTTGTGTTTTGCATTTGAGCGAGCACCTCAATAGCTCGCGTATTGTACAACTCGCTCTGAGAGACAGCACTATAGCCTTTTTGACTCTTGATGAGGTACAGGTTGAGATTTTAGATTCTTCGACTTCGCAAGCGAACAAGTTTTAGATTTTAGATTGAGGAATTGAGGAATTGAGAGAGTGATAAGTGCTATAGAAGTTTCCCCAAAGAATGCAGCGGCAGAATAACTTCCTAACCCTTAATTCATCAGCCCTTTGCAATTTTTCAATCTCAAACTTGTCCCATCGCGAAGTCGAAGTATCTAAAATGGTATTAACCGCAACTATTTTCTCCCTCTACAATAGACTCTTGCTTTTCGCTCTCATTCTGTGAAGATGCTTTTGCTTTAATCACCGCTTCCCGAAAGCCTAAAACCAGTAAAATATTGGCAAGTGTCAAGAATAATTCCGCAGAACCGTGCAGCCAATCGACATTTGCTAGCGACTCGTTGTAGGCAACTTTTGCATAAATTGCGGCGGGAATAGTCACAGCCACAAACACCAGAGTCCCGTAAAACCCTATCAAAGCTAAGCGAGGTGTTTTTCCCGATCGAGTCAAAAACCAGAGAAATCCCAAGTAGGGAAATAGAGACAGTACAAATAAAGTTTCTTTGGAAATCATTAGTAATTGTTCGTTCAGTTGACAATTGATAGTTTATATTATGTACGGTCGATCGATCGCAATCAACCGGACATGATATGACAGATGAGGGCGACCTCTACCTGGAAGGCATAGAATGGTCGCAATCAATAGTCTTCTTTGAATTTCTCCCTAAAAGGGAGAGGCTTTAAACCAATTCTTTTTGGTAATGAACCAGAGACTACGATCGAATTGAAAATTATTCACAATAAGTTTTAATTTTTAAGTTTTCATATTTAAATTTACCAGCCAAAAAAAACACACACTGCTGCATACGACCGTCGTGAATTTTCCCAAATTTTAGACTCAAGTTCCCGACTTGGTGATTCGCGGCGCTGCAAGTAAATCTCTCATTCTTCAATTCTTTAATCTCAAATATACTGACATATCGACCCGTTGCTCTAGAACTGCTACAGACTCACCCAAGCTCATAGCTGAAAACCAAAGTTGCAGCAGGTCGTCAGTATTCAAAACCCTTCACCTACGCGAAGACAAAACCCGTAACTCTTCCCCTAACACCGTTTTTAGAATAACACATCTTCAATTCTTCCAATCTTTTAATTGTCCCTCTACCCACTACCCAGCAATTAAAAGCCGATACATATCCAAACTTTTTGCTCTGCTAGGAATCAAGCAAAGATAGTTCAAAACTTCTAAATCCAAGCTTGGTTTTCTATCTGCTGCAATAATTTCCTTGAGCTTAGCATCAAAATCAAAACTCGGGCCGCAATCCCAAACTTTTAGTTCCAAGTGTCCGTCAAACACGGTAATTTCTAGTTGAACGGGAGTTTCTACTGGCAGATTTTTGTGAGCGTGGCGAACTGCATTAATAAAACCTTCAGCTAAAGCTAACTGAAGCTGGAACCAAACTTCATTGGGTAGCGATAAATCTTTTAATTGCTCGAACCAATCCATAACTATAGTTAAAGCATTGACCTCTGTGTTGACTTGCAGGCTCATGTGTTGAACAGAAGTTTCATAAAGCTCTGCTTCCTGGTCTGTTTCATTCTGCCAATCCCATCTATTTAATAAATTCATTAATCCATCTAAAGCTTTAGAATTTTTTTTATTTGGCTCTTTGTTGCGACCTTCTACTTCGTAACTTTTGCTGAGTGACAAACAATTTTGACCGTCGAGAGTCCGGGTGTAGCTTAACTCGTCTGCAATCTGCCACATCAGTTTGATGCCTCTGCCACTTTCTGCCAGTTCGTCTATGTTGTTCAACATTTATTTTCCCTGTGTAAAAGTATTAATTTTTAGCGATGTTCTGACCGATCGAGCCAAGTTGTTGTATTTTATACTTGCTGGCTCGGTATTATTTCGCGCTCACACCAGAATGCTATCTTTTTTATAGAACGTAAGGCATCAGCAATATGTCTTAAGAGTCTAAGCCAATTGGCTTATTTATCGATCGCCTGTACGGACAAAGTTCGCCCCCCTGAGCAAAATCTTGCTGCCGCGAGTACCAATATTTATGCAATACCCCCCGCCAGCTATTTATCCCAGCCGTCGCCAGCTCAAAAATGCAAGGCATTCAGCGCCCGCACAGCTACGCTCCTTTGGAAGTTGCAAGGGAGTGTAGCTGTGCGCGAGTTCATCCTAAAAGCCTAAGTAATATCCGCAAGTGCGATCGCGCCGACCAATCTTACACCCTCAGCACACTAAACTAGGACTGGCACCAACAACCCGGCTTCTGTGAGAAATATTGGGTTTGACAGCGCCAAATCAACCGATAAACCCTATTTTTAGCCTGCGCGTCATTCTAGCAGACGACTCGGCGCGCGATCTCCAAGACTTACCAGACTTGGGCCAAGCCAAAGATAGTCTGTTATGTTCGAGAGAGAAAGAGATGAGCTGTTGTGCATCCTAATTGTGTATGGTGATTGAGGGGGAAAGGGGCTATAACGGCTTGCTTCGGCTCCCTTCGGCTTAGCGAGCGGGTAAAGACGGGGAGAAGGGGAGAGGGGGAGAAGATTTTTGATCGATCGTCGAAATATACAATTTAAATGCACAACAGCTTAGAAGGTGAAAGAGGGAAAAAGAAAAAGGATTTTACAACGTTTGATTGGGAATTGAAATATACAATTTAAATGCGCTACACCTTATGACCAAAATCAAACTGACAATTCTAGCAGCTATATTACTACTTCCATTTTGTGCAGCCGTTCCCTTACAAGCTCAAAATCTGTCTTTAGTCAAGCGGCTGCTAGCAACCAGAGGATGTCCCGGATGCGACTTATTTGGCGCTTCCTTGAGCCGTGCAGATTTGTTCGGCGCTTCCTTGAGCCGCGCCACTCTCAGCAGGGCTGACTTAGTTGATGCCGACTTAACTGCGGCTGATTTAATTGAAGCTAATTTAAACAACGCCAACATGAGAAATGCCTTTTTGGCCTACGCCGACCTCAGCAAAGCCGACATGAGCAGGGCCGACATTAGGGAAGCAAACTTAGAAAATGCCAACCTCAGCGAGAGTTCTCTTCAAGAAGCATCCCTCAAGCTGGCTAACTTAAAATGCAGTAATTTGAGCGCCGCTAAACTAAGTCGAACCGATCTGAGAAATGCCGATTTAACTGGTGCGAATCTCAGCGGTGCAGACCTCCAAGAAGCTGATTTAAGCGGTGCAAATCTCAGCGGTGCAGACCTCAGAGCGGCCGATTTGACCGATGCGAGATTGAACAAAACTAATCTCACAGATGCCAATCTTTGCGGCGCAAAGATGCCGAACCGAAAAACCTCTCGGCGAGGCTGCGAAATTAACAAACAACAACCGATTATTACAAACAATTACTGTAATTACTGCTATCCAATCAAGGATTGGTGGCTGAATGTTTTAAGGTTGAATTAAGCGGTAGAATCTCTAGATATTCCTTTTTCCTGATTGGCGATCGCGCTTGAAAACCTAACAACCGGGTTTCTTGCTATATTTCTCGTTACCAAACCCAAAAATCTAAAAAATCAGGTTTCTCACCCCAATGCGCCGCTAACTATTACCAACTCAACTGGTGCGCCGTGCATACCCTACAATAACTAGAATCACTGTTAGCGCCAACAGCTTTTATCTATTTTGGAATATCCCAAAATTGGCTTAATCTTTGCAGATATTCTGGGCCGCCGATTTCTGCAACATTATTGTGACCTCCACCAGGAACCATGTAAAGCTGTTTGGGTTCGGGTGCTGCATCAAACAGTTTTTTGCTCATTTGGGATGGAACTACACTGTCAGCATTCCCGTGAATAAATAGCACCGGCATTTGCAGGCGATCGACTTTTGATAGAGAATCAAACCGCTGAGTCAGCAAAAAATCGATCGGAAACATCCAAAACAGCCGTTGTCGGAAATCTACCATTTCCCGCACCGAAGTAAAAGAACCCTCCACAATTAACCCCGCCACCTCCGGGTGGCGCACTGCCAGATCGATCGCAATTGCCCCTCCCAAAGAATGCCCGTAGATATAAATTTGATTCGGGTGAATCCCGCGCTGTTTCACCAAATAATCCCAAGCAAATTCAGCATCCTCATACACCCCAGATTCGCTCGGAAAATCGCCCTGGCTTTTTCCATAACCGCGATAATCGATCGCAAATACCGACACACCCAACTGATGAAATCGATTAGCGTGTTCGACAGTTGATCCTAAAGTTGAACCGTTACCGTGCAGGTACAAAACTACCCCCCCTAACCCCCCCTTGTTAAGGGGGGGAACCGGAACGGCTTCTCTTACCCCCCCCCTTAACAAGGGGGGGCTGGGGGGGGGTTCCGATGGGTTAACCCGAGCGGCTTCTCTTACTTCCCCCGGAACCTTGCGGGAGTTTTCCGAGGCAGGAATCCACCACCCATGCACGGTTTCCACCGCGCCTGTTTTAGTAGGAATTGGCAGCAAAACATCTTGATATTTCAACTGCCAATCATCGGGCGTAGTTTCGATCGCCCGCGCCGGAACAAAGATAAACTTACCTTGCGTGGCCCATAGAAACAGACAAACAGCAGAATAAGCGATCGCCAAAACTGTCCCAAAAGTTATTAGCGATTTAGACAATAGCAATACCAGAAAATTGTTCATAGAAAATAGGGCACGCTGGAAATTAGAGATCGGTCAACAGCTAAGGGCGAATGATTAATTCAAACAATTAGCCAAGATCGATTACTAACTTCCACCGTCCAGTTCCGCCAAGTTTGAAAAATTAATCCAAGTCAGGGCGGTGCAAGTGCCAATTCGTAGACTGTTCGTAAGCATGAGCTACTTGAAACAACCTAGATTCTTGCAAAACATTACCAATCAGTTGTATGCCCACCGGCAGTCCTTTATCATCAAATCCGCAGGGCAAACTCAAAGCTGGCAAACCAGCCAGATTCACCGGAATAGTCATCAAATCTGACAAATACATACTCAGCGGATCGTTTAATTTTTCCCCAGCCTTAAAGGCCGTAGTCGGAGCAGTGGGACAGACCAAAACATCAACTTGAGAAAAAGCTTTTTCAAAGTCTTCTTTAATCAAAGTCCGAACTTTTTGAGCTTTGAGATAATAGGCGTCGTAATATCCAGCCGACAGCACGTAAGTGCCGATCGCAATCCGGCGTTTAACTTCCGCACCGAACCCTTGAGAGCGAGTTTTGGCATACATATCCAAAAGATTGTCGGCATCGGGCGATCGGAAACCGTATTTTACTCCATCATATCGCGCCAAATTTGCCGAAGCTTCCGAGGGAGCAATAATGTAGTAAGTGGGCAAACCGTAGCGGAAGCGGGGACAAGAAATGACTTGAATTTCTGCGCCCAATTGTTGAAATTGCTCGATCGCCTTAGTAACAGCGTCTTTAACCCCAGAGTCCAGCCCTACACCAAAAGTTTCTTTAATTACACCAATTCTAATCTGACCCTTCGGTCGCAAACTGGGTCTTAAAGCTTGAGCGTAGTCAGGAATTGGGACATTAAGACTCGTGGAATCTCTCGGATCGTAACCGGCGACGGCCCCCAACAAAATCGCCGCATCCTCAACAGTCCGACCAAAGGGCCCGATTTGATCCAGAGAAGAAGCATAGGCCACCAAACCGTAACGAGAAACCAACCCATAGGTCGGTTTCAGCCCCACCAAGCCACAAAAAGCAGCAGGTTGGCGGATCGAACCCCCAGTATCCGAACCCAAGCTCGCGACGCATTCTCCGGCGGCTACCGCTGCGGCAGAACCGCCAGAAGACCCTCCGGGTACGCGCTCCAAGTCCCAAGGATTCGCGGTAACTTGATAGGCAGAAGTTTCAGTCGAGCTCCCCATTGCAAACTCGTCCATATTCGCCTTACCCACAATCACCGCACCGGCGGCTTTGAGTTTGGAGACGACGGTTGCATCGTAGGGAGGCACAAAATTCTCCAAAATCCGAGAGGCGCAGGTTGTGGGAACGCCATCGGTACACATATTGTCTTTAACGGCGATCGGGATGCCGGCCAAGGGCCCAATTTCCTCACCGGCGGCGATTTGGGCATCCACTTTGTGGGCCTGGGCCATTGCGCTGTCTGCCGTCACGCACAGAAAGCTTTTCAACTTCGGCTCTAGCTGGGTAATTCGGTCTAATGTTTCTTGAGTAATTTCCACAGCAGAGCGTTCTTTATTGACCAGTTGTCGGTGCAACTCGCGGATGGATGCCATGCTCGTACCTTTATCATTTCTACTTTCGGCCACTTAGTCAATATAGCTGGCAATTGCACTCGCTTACAGCCTCTTCCTTATCTGCGTCTACCTGCGTGCATCTGCAGTCAAAAACAGCCACCTAATTTGCCACCACGATCCCCAGGAAAAAAAATTCATCCGGAATTGTCCCCAAAACCAGAGATATATGCTAAGAAGTTCCCGATGCCCCGTTGGAGGAATGCCACCTAAAGCTCACCTAGAATCTCACCTGACGGCAGAGGAACTCAAACTTCGCTACCGGCAGGCACAAAACACCACAGAGTCCCGCCGCTGGCACTTGCTGCTCTTAGTTTCCCGAAATTGGACTATCAAAGAAGCAGCCCAAGTCGTAGGTCTCAACTACGACTACGCCAAAGAAATTGTCCAGCGCTACAACCGAGAAGGGCCCACCTCTGTGAGAAACCGCAGCGGAGACCGCAAGCCCCCTCCTGCAAAATCCTTGCTGAGTCCAGAACAGCAAGAAGAACTGCGACAAGCGCTGCAAGGCCCGGCCCCCGATGGCGGAGACTGGACAGGGCCTAAAGTAGCTCTCTGGATTGCCGAAAAGATTGGTATCGATCGTGTCTGGCCCCAACGCGGCTGGGATTACCTCAAGCGGTTGGGTGTTGACTGGCGGCGGCGCAAAAAGTAGATTGTTCGCAATATTTTAGAGGGAGTCGATCGCCATTGAGTGCGATCGACTCCCTTTATTTTTGCATTGGCCCGCGCAGGGCATTGGCCCGCGCAGGGCATTGGCCCGCGCAGGGCATTGGCCCGCGCAGGTCATTAGTTATTGGTCAAAAGAACAGGTGCGTCGCTCGATCGATTGTTGCTCTTTGTTGAGGATTGTCGATGTATCCGCACCCTACCGCTAAAATCCCAAATCTAAAATCTAAAATCTAAAATCTAAAATCTAAAATCGTTTGACTCTTGTAACAATAGCTGCTTAGATTGAATTTGGTTGTGTTGAGGATGTCGAATATATGCGAGGAATCGGGCGTTTTTTGTCGATCGCAAACAAGATGGCTGCAGTAGTCGCTGGCATCGGACTGGTTCAGGTGTTAACCATCGCCAGTTCATTCTCTCAATCATCTAACCCGCGTTCCCTAGACGAACTCTACAAAATTCGCGATCGGCTCGTCACCGAATTAGAACAACCAGCCTCTCCCTCCCCAGAACCAACCCTGCTTTCCGGCTTAATTCCCCTCGGAGGCAATCCCCAAGAAAAACTGATACAACAGTTGCAAGCAGTAGATGTTCAAATATTAGTAGAACAGAGAGCTAACGACAATTTGCAGCAAGCAGTCCGCTTAGCCAACCGAGCCGTAGAAACTGGAAAACAGCCAAATCAGTCGCTCGAATCTTCGCAACAAACTCAATTTTTGTGGCACCAGGCGCTCAACAACTTGCAGGAAGTTCCCCAAAATTCCTTTTTAGCTCCTTTCAAAACATCAAAAACTCAAGAATACCGGGAAAACTTCACAGCAGCCACCTCTCAAGTGCGGCAAGCAAAATCAGATTTTTTGGCTGAGGTGGCTCGCGAAAGCGGTTTGTCAGAGAAGGCTTCGATCGGCATTTGCCACCTGTCTAGAGAGTGCGTGAACCTGCGGGGCGATGTGCCTCCTGCCAGCCCGGCCAGCTTAATTAAACTGCCGATTGCTGTCGCCCTGATGCAAAAAGTCGAACAAGAAAAAATCAGTCTAAACCAGGAAGTATTCGTCAATCGGGGTAATTTTACCGAAGACTCAGCGACGAAGATTGTGTCCGCTAAAAATTACCCGTTGAAGACACTGTTAGAAGAAATGATCGATCGCAGCAGCAATACTGCCACCAATCAACTGATCGATTATGTAGGTTCCGATTATATCAATCAATTCTTAGAAAATCGCGGCTACCAAGTAACCCGCGTCAACTTCAAATTAATGGGCGAAAAAATTATGCCCTCCAATCCCGGTTCTGGCCCCAACCGCTTGACTGCTAACGAACTAACCGAAATGATGGTGCAAATTTACAACGGCGAAACACCCGGTGCTAAACTGTTAGTAGAAACTCTCAACCGCCAGTACGATCGCGCTTTGGGATTTGCCGCCTTGGAAGGAACTAAAGTTCAGTGGTTGGGCGAAAAAACCGGCGAAAATTCCCTGGTGCTAGGCACAACTTTAGCGATGAACATTGACGGCGAAGCCTACGTGATGACTGTGATAGACAGTCGCAGCAGCGGCGATTTACAAATCCGCAACTCTATTTCTAAGATTGCCGATTATATTAGTAAAAATCCCAGTTTTTAACCAATCTGGAGCTAGGTTCACCAAAATACAAATTTGGTTCAAGCATCAATCCTCGACGCTGCTAAAAGCTCATCCCACAAATCCTGCTTTTGATTGCTATAGCAACCGCCAAGACGATGAGAAGTTCCTTCTTCCTTCTTCCCTCGGACTGATGACGTTGGACGGAAAGCTCCGGGGGGACAGCAAAACATGACTAATGACTTATGACTAATGACTAATGACTGATGACTGATGACTGTTGACTTCTTCCTTCTCTTAAAAATGCCGCATCAAAAGCTCAGTGTTTCTGTCAAAGGCGAAGGATTTCCTATTCTTTGCTTGCACGGACATCCCGGTTCCGGCAATTGTATGTCAGTGTTTACAGAACACCTCTCAAAGCGCTTTCGGACGATCGCCCCAGACTTGCGCGGCTACGGCAACAGCCGCACCTCCAATCCCTTTGAAATGACCGACCACCTCCTCGATTTAGAAGCACTTTTAGACCGATTGGGAGTCGATCGGTGTTTGGTTGTCGGATGGTCTTTGGGAGGGATTTTAGCCCTGGAATTAGCGATGAAATATCCCCAGCGAGTCACAGGTTTGATTGTGCTGGCATCGGCTGCCAAACCGCGAGGGAGTCACCCTCCGATATCTTGGCAAGATAACCTTTACACCGGTTTAGCCGGAATCATCAATTGGGTGATTCCCGGTTGGCAGTGGAATATTGATACTTTTGGCAGGCGATCGCTCTTTCGCTACTTGATCCAGCAGCATACAGCCACGCCTTACCGCTACTTGGCACGGGCAGGTACTCCCGCCTATCTCCAGACTTCCGGGGCGGCTACAAAGGCTTTAAATACCGCTCTCAGAGCCGGATACGATCGACTGCAGCATCTCGGCGACATTCAATGTCCCTGCTTGGTGCTGGCTGCTGAGGGCGATCGACACATCACCTCCGCATCCAGTTTAGAAACAGCCCGCCACCTCCGCGATTGTCAGTGGGAGTGTTATCGGAATACAGCCCATTTGTTTCCTTGGGAAATTCCCGATCGGGTAATCGCAGACATCGATCGCTGGATTGAGAGTAACCCCCAAGCAGTTAGCTAAAGTTATGAACTTATATCATGTCCAGTCGATTACCATCACAAAAACACTGCTAACCAATTTTATCGCTGTCAATCGACATGACATCAATTCCGGTTGCACTCATACATGATGTTAACTGTTAACAGTCAACAGTCAACAGTCAACAGTCAACGCCTGAATTTACTATTCTGATGAAGAGAGGATTTGATCTGACACGATATTATGTCTATCGTTTGCGTTTGCATCCGAATTAAAAAGTGCGATCGCCGAATCGTACTGTGGTATAATTCCGATGTTACCGGAACTTAATTTACAACTGGCGCACTCAAAATTTCCCTGCTTCTACTGACTGATCAAAGCAGGTAACAACCCTCCATCACCAAACTTTCCCAAATCATCTGCAACAGTCAAATTAATAGGTTTGCAGCGTTGAATCGAAACACCAACACCTTCTGCACCTTCATTTTCTATGTCTTCTACATAACCTGCTTTTGCAGCTTCCGCCTCTCCATCGGTCAAGAAGGGGCCAAAATAGTAAATGCACCGCGGCGTTGAAGTTTTAACTTCAACCCACCAAGCCAATCCGAAAACATTGAGCAAGCTAATCAAGAATTCTTTCATCTGCTTTTTTAATTTATTTGACGGTGTTTTCACGGTGCTGCGGGCAACACCTGCGCTTTTGTTATTTACTCGGCTGTGCCACTCCTACTAAAAACTCATTTAAACCTATTTAAAGCCGATATCTAAATAGATTTGCACGTAGGGGAAAGGCCCCTTCTACTTTCGCCGGAACAACTAACGAAAGCCGATCTGCTATCCTTACTTGTTCAGGGAATGCAGCCCCAAAATGAGGGGCTGCATTCACCTATTATTTTATCGCCTTAACTGCCGATCGACTGGGAACAACAAAAGTGGGTTGTAATCAGATTTATCTGTTGTTTATTCAGCTTGAATTCTAATTCAATTCCCGACATGGTGTTTTCCCAGATGACATTGTACCGGCATTGTCCTAGTAATGTGTAAGTAGCTACAGAGACCGATCGCCCGGATTGAGCTGCTTACATCAATTACTCTGTTGTACACTTTTTTTCAACGACCTTCAAGATCCGTGTACGTGAAACTTTTTGGGCCCCCGCTGGCGGTAAATTTCGTATAAAGCCATCCCCGTTGCTACCGACACATTCAGGCTAGGAGTCTTTCCCCTTAAAGGAATTGAAACTAATCCGTCGCAGCCGCGCTGTATCAAAAGGCTCAAACCATCAGCTTCACCGCCCACAACTAAAACAGTCGGCCCGGAGAACTTGATTGTCTCTACCGAGTCACCAACCCCTGCTGCAGTGCCGTAAATCCAGAATCCAGCCTCTTTCAATTCTTCCAGCGCCCGGTTAAGATTGACAACCCTCGCCACTGGCAGGTTTTCCAATGCCCCTGCTGCGACTTTTCTCACTGCCGAGGTAATCCCGACGGCCCGCCGCTGCGGAATCACAATGCCCTGAGTTCCTAACGCTTCTGCGGTGCGAACGATCGCCCCTAAATTGTGGGGATCGTTAAGTCCTTCTGCTACCACAATCACTGGATCTTGGCAAGCGGCCTTAGCATTGGCGATCAGGTCAGTCAAATCCAAGTATTCGTAAGCTGACACTTGGGCGGCTACACCTTGATGGTTTGCCTTCCGCGTGATGTAGTCGAGGCGCAAATCATCAACTTCATCAATGATGCTGCCGTTGGCCTTGGCTTCGGTTAGCAAGCTGTGAAAGCGCGGATCGTAGCGCAGGTGCGGGACAACCCAGATCCGGTTGAGCACTTGGTTGCTTTCTAAAGCCGCTTGCACTGCATGGCGGCCGTAAATCATGTCGTCTGTGTTTGCGTCTGGTTGCACGACGGTATTTGAGGCAGTGTCCACAGGGCGAGTGTCTGTCTCTTTGTCTCTGTCTCTGAAATGATAGCCCCGGAATTCCCGCGGGCTGCTATCTCCGTCTCTGTTTTTGTCTTTGTCTCTGTCTTTGTAAAAATTGCCCCGGGAGTCCTGCGGGCTGCTGTCTCTGTTTTTGTCTCTGTCTCTGTCTCGGAAATTGTTGCGGGCTGGCTGCGGGCTGCTGTCTCTGTCTCGGAAATTGTTGCGGGCTGGCTGCGGGCTGCTGTATCCGTCTCTGTCTCTGTCTCGGAAATTGTTGCGGGCTGGCTGCGGGCTGCTGTCTCTGTCTCGGAAATTATTGCGGGCTGGCTGCGGGCTGCTGTCTCTGTCTCGGAAATTATTGCGGGCTGGCTGCGGGCTGCTGTATCCGTCTCTCTCTCCGTCTCTGTCTCTGTCCCTGTCTCTGTAAAAATTGCCGCGGGATTCCTGCGGGCTGCTGTCTGCGTCTCTGTCTTTGAACTGTCGGCGCGCGGAGGGTTGGCCGTCGCCATCGACATTCCGTTTGAAAATTGCTCGCACGGGCATTTCTCGGGATTGGGGAGAGAAAGTCGATCGCTTTTGAGGCGCTTCTACTCCGCGAGTGTCGGGAGAGGGCTTGCGTTCAAAGCGGGGAGAGGAGGATTGCGAGTCTTGACGGCGGCCTTCGCTTCTGAATGGCTTGCTGTCGGAATTCGATCGCGAGGAGTTTGGTTTGGTAAATTTTCTCATGGGTTTATGATTGCAGTTAGAGCGATTTGAGATTTGAGATTTTGGCTTGAGAAACCAATCTTAGGAATTTGGGATTTGAGATTGGCAGGTTTGGGATCAAAGATTTTTCTGGTGAAAGTTGCTAGTTGATAAGCTTGATCTGCATATATATTCGATCGATCTGTTAAGCGCAGATTGCAAGCGGATACACACAGAGGGACGCAGATAATTCATTGGAGTCTGGGATGCACAGTGCAACTGAAGTCTAATCACTCCATCGGTAGCGACAGTTTTTAGGTGGTAGTCACAAAACGCAAGTCCTAAGCCGATTCGTGACCTCAGACACCCGGTTTCTTCCGATATTTATTGTCAAGCGCCACTAAATTTTCTCGACAACCGGGTTTCTAGCCCCCGCTCGATCGTAATCCCTGAAACTGTCGCTACGTATCGATCGCCGGTCGATCCTGTTTGCGCCATCGATTTTTGGGCTTTTTTAGGTAGGTTTGCGGTGGAATTAATGATTAATCCGCTGTCCTTCGCAACTATTAACTGCTAGATACTTTCAGTTTCTAGCTCTAAAAGTCCCAAAATTTCCGTCAATCTTTCGGAATCGGTGAGGTACAAATATCCGACCAAAGTTTCTAAGCTGCTGGCTTGTTGGTAAATCTCTGGATCGGCTCGCTTGGAACGGCCGGATACGGCATTGCGCCCGCGCTTGACAATTGCTAATTCTGTACTGTTCAAATAAGGAGAGATCGATCGCAAGTGACGCGCTTGAGTTTCGGCTCGTACTTGTCCCACCACCAATTCGTGATAAGCTTGCAATCTTTTCGGCGGTACTAAGTACGAGCTCCTAATGTAGAGTTCGTATACTGCATCTCCCAAATATGCCCAGGCGGAGGGCGATATCCTTTCTATTTCTGCTGGTGTCGCCCTCTCCGCATACTGTCGATTTAAACTGATATCAGTCAGGCTCAATTTGAGTCCATCATCTGCGGTAGGCGACATACTTTTTTAAATAAAACTTCCGCACAGCTTGGTTGTTCTAGTCCTTTGACATTTTTGTCTTCGATCGCGCTAGGCAATTATAGCTTTCACAGGATTGCGAGCATCTCGATGCGAAAAAGCTCTCTAATTTGCCGATCGCGATCGCACCGACTCAAAAACACTTTTTACACTTATCGCAACGCTCCCCTTCTTATACCATTTTTCCGTCTGTTTGCCACACATATTTTGCTGTTCCTCCACCGGATCTCAAAGTATCAGGGGAATTTGCAGCTTGCGCGTGTCGCAGCTTCTCGGAAAATTAGTATTTTTTTGCCCGTAAAACTATAAAAATTTGCTATCCAGCGTTGAGAACCGGATAGCTAATTAAATCCACCTTTGCATCAAGTATCCTTGACGTTTTTTACCGCATCATCAACCGTTGGCTGCAAAGACAAAAATTTCTCTAAGCGAACCAGTTTAACAGTCTGAGTTACACGGGGATTTGAGACAATTTGCAATGTTCCTTCCAAGGTTTGGGCTTTCTTGACAAGTTGTACAAGTGCGCCCAAGCCGGAACTGTCCACAAAGTCTATTTTAGACAAGTCCAAAATTACGTGTTTTGGGCCATCGTCTATACATTTGCTTATTACCTTCCGAAAAGTGGCCTCAGAAAAAGCGTCGAGCAGGCCAGTCAGGCGAAATAACTGATAGTTATTCTTGACTTCGCGAGTGCCTCTGAGGCTAACGGTCAGGGTCAATGGCTCAGAAATGACACCCTCCTAGCTAAATATGACTAAAAGTCGAGGCTTCATTATAGGAGTTTTTTGGTTTTTTGTCTACAGTTTTTTGGTCGTCAGCGATCGGTCAGGAGTCGTTAGTCATTAGTCAGAGGCTCTCTACACCAAGAGCCTTTGAGAGACGAGCAATTGCAAAAATAGCTATGACGGGCGAGGAGGATCGTCCCACAAAAATGATTTTTTCTTGTGGGGAGTAGGGTGCGCCGTCCCGCCTGCTGGAAAATTCGCTCAAAACAACTGAGGCAATTCCAGCCCGATGACTGCGGACTGATGACCAATAACCGAAAGCGAGGGGGACAGCACTAATGACCAATGACTAATGACTAATGACTAATGACTAATGACTAATGACTAATGACTAATGACTAATGACTAATGACTAATGACT
>NZ_JAUBPN010000013.1:0-185033 GCF_036700745.1 Microcoleus sp. S36a_B3
TGTTAAATGCCTCGCATAAAGTTGGTCAATAGCCTTCATAGCCTTGATGAAGGCCTCTCGACAATTAATCCACCCTGACTCCCCCTTAATAAGGGGGACTTTGAGTAACTTTTTGTCCCTCCCTTTTTTTAAGGGGGAGTAGGGGCAAGCTAGAGAGGTATCGGCTTTATATGAACCGTATTGAGTTATTAGTGATGGCTGCTGAGTCGATAACCAATGCCGTAAACTGTTTCGATAAAATTTTCGGAACTTCCGGCTGCTTTGAGCTTGCTACGCAAATTTGTGATGTGAGTTTTGACTGTTCCTTCTCCTGAAGCTTTATCAAAATTCCACAGTTTATCTAAAATTGCAGAGCGTGTTAAAACTTGAGTGGGACTTTTTAAGAAACATTCTAATATCATATACTCTTTGGGAGTTAAAGATAAGGCGTTTCCTGCATAAGTAACGGTGCAGCTAGTGGGATTGAGTTGTAAATTACCGTGGGTTAGAATGAGGGGTTTGGTTTCTGGAATTCTCCGAGATAAAGCTCTAATTCTGGCGGCTAATTCTTCTAATTCAAAGGGCTTAACTAAGTAATCGTCAGCTCCTGCATCGAGTCCAATGACTCTATCTAAGGTGGTATCGCGTGCTGTCAGCATCAAGATGAGAACGTGAGAGCGATCGGCACGCAGACGCTTGCACAGTGATATACCATCTAATTTGGGCAGCATTAAATCTAACAAAATTAGGTCGTAATTGACCGATCGCGCATATTCCCAACCCTCTAGCCCGTCAGTCGCTATATCTACAACGTGGTTTTGATGCCTTAAGTCTTCTGCAAGGGGTTTGACAATGCGAAGATCGTCTTCAACTAACAAAATTCTCATTTTTTTATATCGAGATATCTTTCTCAACAGTATGATATCGTGCCCGGTCGATCGATCGCAATAAGATTATTTCGCAGCATAGGACTTAAGTCCGATGCTGCTGTGGATGCAAGGTGGCACTACTAAATGTTTTTGATGATTGTCTATTTATCGGACATGAGATGAGTTGTTTTAGGTGCTAAAAATTTTCTAAATTGAGCGTACAAAGCTGGCAAAACTAACAGAGTTAAGGCAGTAGAAGTAAACAATCCACCCAACACCACAACCGCCAGAGGTTGCAAAATTTCTTTGCCTGCGCCTGTACCAACTACCAGGGGAACCATGCCTAAAGCAGAGGTAAAAGCTGTCATCAAAATCGCCACCAATCTTTCCATCGCACCTTCCTTAATTACTTCCTTGAAAGGCATTCCCTTGCTTAGTTTTTGATTGAAATTATCCACCAAAAGCAAACCGTTACGAACCGCGACTCCAAATAAAGTGATAAAACCCACAAGTGAAGCTACAGAAATGATGCCACCACCGATCGCAATCGAGAAAATTCCTCCTACTAATGCCAGGGGTAAGTTAATCATAATCATAATCGCACTCGCAAAAGATTTAACGGCAAAATACATCAGCACCGCAATAATTACTATTCCTAAACTACCAAATATTAGTAGGTTTTGAGTCGCCCGTTCTTCCGATTCAAATTGTCCGCCATATTGAATAAAATAACCTGAAGGCAAGATGGCCTGCTGTTGTACTTTCGTCTTAATTTCATTAACAACTGAGCGTAAATCTCGTCCTGACACATTCGCAGCCACAACCAAGAAACGAGAAACATTTTCGCGGTTGATGGTATTAGGGCCAGTGCTGTATTCAATTTTTGCGACTTGTGCTAGTGGGATCTTCTGTCCCGAAGGAGTATCAACTAATAAGTTGCGGATAGTATCAATATTACTGCGATTTTCCGGTTTCAACCACACCAACAAATCGAATAACTGCTGTTCTTTAAGGACTTGAGATACAACTTTTCCATTCAAGGCAGTTTCTATAGTTTCTGTAAGACTCCCAATGGTAAGTCCGTAACGTGCAGCCAAAGCGCGATCGAATTTAATCTGTAACTGACGAATAGGAATTTGTTGTTCTAACTGCAAATCAACAATACCTTTCACCTGACTCATAGCTGTTTCTACTTCCTTCCCAATCGCTCTTAATTCTGTCAAATCAGGACCAAAAACTTTCACCGCGATCGCACTTCTGACTCCTGAAAGCACTTCATCCATGCGATGGGAAATAAAGCCTCCCACGCTAGTAGCCACACCGGGTAATTTATTAAATTCCTCTCTAATTTTAGCAATACTTTCTTCTCGATTATTAATACCAATATCGCTTAGTTCTACATCCAAATGTCCTAGATTTACCCCAGCGGCATCAGCATCACCGGGCGCACGTCCCGATCGCAATTGTACAGCAGTAAATCGAGGGTCATCTTTGAGAGCATTCTGCATTGAAAGTCCCATATCATTAGTAGCAGACAGGGAACTCCCAGGATAAAGTAACATTGTATTAACTAAAGATCGCTCTTGAAATTCGGGTAAAAATACTCTTCCTAGTGAGGGAAGCACAATTAAGGAAGCAATAAAAGCAGCGATGGCTGGCAATAAGATGAATTTCGGACGATTAATTGCCATATTCAAAGCAGGACGATAAAGCCGTTGGCTAAATGCTGACACCCAAGTATCATCCGATGGCAATTGACGATTTGCTAATAAGATAGCGCAAAGAGCAGGGGAAAGAGTCATGGCGACAAAAGTAGAGGCCACAATAGAAACTAAGTAAGCTACTCCCATTGGGGTAAAGATTCGCCCTTCTACTCCGGTCAAAGAGAAAATTGGAGCAAATACAATCACAATAATTACTGTAGAGAAAATTACACTGATGCGAACCTCTACCGAAGTGCTGTAAACTATTTCAAAATCTTCTTTAGGCTTACCATCTATTTGATTTTTTCGCAATCCCCGATAGCAGTTTTCCATATCCACAATGGAGTCATCCACAACTGAACCAATTGCTACTGCCAATCCGCCCAAAGTCATAGTATTTATGCCTTCTCCAAACCATGATAAAATTAACATTCCGATCAAAACGGACAAGGGGATTGCGCTGAGAGTGATGACAGTTGTGCGCCAATTCATCAAAAACATCAGCATGATTATTGAAACAATTATGATGCCATCTCGCAGGGAATTTAGCACATTTTCAATAGCAGAATCAATAAAACTTTCTTGGCGAAAAGTCACTTCTACTTTCACATCCTTCGGTAATCCTGCCTGCACTTCCTCCATTGCTTTTTCAACGGCTCTGGTTACAGTTGGAGTATCGATTTGAGGCTGCTTGTTTACCAGTAAAATAACTCCCCTTTGACCGTTGATACTACCATCTCCTCTAGCTAGTGCTGCTCCTAATTTTACCTCTGCCACATCGCGCAGTTTGATGGGTTTTCCATTTCTAGATATTACTACTGATTCGGCCAATTCTTGAATGGTTTCAATCCGACCTACGCCCCGAATTATTTCTTCGCGATCGGGTGTAATCAAAAATCCCCCAGAGGCATTGGTATTTGATTGTTCTGCTGCTTTTGTCACCTCTTCTAAAGAGATATTCAATGCAGTTAATTTGACTGGATCTACTAAAACTTGATACTCTCTGACATCGCCTCCATAGGCAATCACCTGTGATATTCCCTGTACAGCTAGTAATCGGTTGGTAACATTTCGATCGACTAATCTTCGCACTTCCATTAAATCAGTTTTTGGCTGATTTTCTTCGGCTTTTATGGTAAAGGCATACATTAAAATTGTGCCTATCGGAGAAGAAATAGGAGATATTTGTGGTTCTTCAATACCTTGAGGCAACTTCGATCGCGTTTGCTGTAAACGTTCAGCAACGAATTGTCTCGCTTGATAAATATTTGTATTGGCTTTGAAAATTACTTTGACAACTGAAATACCTACCGCCGAAGAGGAGCGCACAGTTTCTACCCCCGGAGTTCCATTGACTGCGCTCTCAATTGGTAAAGTAATTAAAGACTCTACCTCTTCAGGGGCTAATCCAGGGGCTTCGGTTTGAATTTCTACTTGAGGCGGGGCAAAATTAGGAAAAACATCAAGGGGCATTTTAGTTAAATTATAACTACCCAAAAAAGTGACTAGAATTGCACCGATTACAACTAGCCAACGTTGAGCGATCGACCATCTGAGGATTGAATTAAGCATTTTTTAGACAATTCATTTATAATTCTTAAAATTTTGCCTCAGTTAAATAAAGAAGCAATTATTTATTTCAAAATCTTAATTTCTGACTCTTCAGTTTTAACGTGATGGTTGTGATTGTGTAGCAATTCATCGTCAATGGCTGGTTGAGAGATGGAAAAACTATTATTTGCAGCATCTGCTATTACTGGGAATTTGCGCCGATTTTCCCAAAATACTCCGGCGGCAAAAGTTAGGGATGCGATCGCAATTCCTCCCCCAACTCCCGCCCACAACGGCACGGGTAAATTATTCAAATTAGCTGCTGTTACTTTCGGAGTTGCCTCTTGCTTTTCCCCGGTTTTTGAGGGTTGGCTGCCGCCCCGCAAAGATTGTGCGTAAAGTTGAGGCGCGCGCTGCGTTACTATCAAATCTCCCTCGAATAAACCACTCTTAATTTCAACTAAATCTCCGGCTGTTTGACCGAGTTCAATGTCAACCGCTTGATAAGCATCGCCATTTTTAACGTAAACTGTTGTTTTACCGTTAACATCTACTACCGCTGCGATCGGAATTGCTAAAATATTTGTGGCGGTTTTGTCGGTTAAAATCTCCAATTCTGCAAACTGTCCCGGCTTTAATTCGCCCTGACTATTATCTAGTTCTGCTTTCACGGGCACTACCCGCGTTTCTCCTTGCACGGATGAGCCAATTAAGGTGATTTTTCCCTTGAAAGTGCGATCGCCCAAATTAGCAACTTTCACGCTGACTTCCTGGCCCTGTTTTACCTGATTCAGGTCTTTTTCGTAAATATTGGCTGTGGCAAAAACGCGGCTGTCATTTAAGAGAGTCATCAACGGTTTTTCAGCGCTTACGGACTCTCCTGGGGTGATTTCGCGATCGGCTACCGTGCCAGAAATCGGAGCGATAATAGTAACAAATCCTTTGTCATTGGCAATAGTTCCTAATTGTTGGAGCCGCGCTTGATAGGCTGCATCGGCCAAGCGAATCCGCGACTGAGCGACTTCGACCGCAGTTTTGGCGCGTTTGACTTGGTTCTCGGCTTCCAACACTTCCCGGCGGCTCAGAGCCTTGGTGAGTTGAGCTTTTGCTTCTGCTACTCTGCCTTGAGAATCGCGCAATTCCCGCATTGGCAGGTCTACTTCCGCTTGTTTAATTTCGGTTTCCGCTTTGATAACTTCGGGACGGCTTTTTGCCTTAGCAACAGCCGCTTTGGCTTGGGCGAAGTGGGCTTGCGATTCCAGCATTGTCCGCCGCGCGATCGCCCCTGCGGCTACTAATTCTTTATCGCGATCGAACTGTTCTTTAGCCACAGTTAATTCTATTTCAGCTTGCGCTATTTCAGCTTGCGCTATTTCAACTTGACGCTGATAGTTTTCTTGAGCAACTTTCACAACCGAACGATTGTTTACTAATTCTTGCTCTCGCTGGTACTGCTGAGTTGCTGCTGTTAGTTGAGTTTTGGCTTGGGCGATTTCCGCTGCAGATATTTGAATTTGGCGATCGTAATTTTCTGTAGTTAGTTTCAAATCGCCTTGCGCTTGCTGCAAATCCGCCTCAGCTTCGGCACGTTTTGAGAGAGATTCAACCCGCAACTGTCCTAATTCTGAACTCGACAAAACAGCAACCGATTGATCTTTTGATACTTTGTCCCCAGGCTTAACTAGCAACTCTACCACTTTGCCAGCAACCGAAGCCGTCACTTCTACCTTTTGGTTGGGCAAAGTTTCAATTTGTCCCGTGGTTTTGATGCTTATATCTAGTCGCTGGCGAACCGCTGGGGAGACTTTAATTCCTAACCGTTTTGCGGTGACGGCATCGACAGAAATAGCAGCAGGAGCTTGAGAGGTTTCGCCGCTTTGGTTAAATTCATTTCCGTGTCCCGCGTGGGCGAAAACAGCCGCGGGAGAAGTTAGCACCATTAGGCTGAAAAAAGTTCCCGAAAAGGTACTAATAATTGCCTGGGACTCAGAATATTTGTGCAATATCATTGTTGGCATTTTCCTAGAAATCAGGTTGAGTACCCAAGGCTTAGCGGTTGGTATTTTGCCAAAGTAAGTTAACCGAATTAACGGGAGCTACTTATCAGCCTTTTTCAATAAACGACGGCTAAGCAATGACTAAGAGCTAAATTTTCTCTCCTCAACCTAGTCTTTCACTGCCAAATGAAATTAGGATGAAATTTAGCCTCAGCAGCCCAGATGCCCTCCAGATTCTAAAATACGAATATAAATTTTGCCTAATGCCAAGGGATTGTGCTTTTTAGTTTCTTTCACTGTTGCGAGATATTCTTGCGATTTAATTTCTTTTGTCCATCCGTTCACTAGCTCCTGTACTGCTGCATTTGATTCAGATGTTGTGTTTAGTTCCAAGCTCTGCAATATCATGGAATACCGCTTTATTTTTTTGAGTGACTGTTATACTTTATAACAACTCCTGTTAAATTGTCTACAGTAATTTTACGTAAAAAATGTAATAAAAGGAAGTAGTAAAACTGCTGATAGTCTTAAAGAAGCGATATTATGGTTGATCCCTAACGCTTTGGCTACTATTTCCTTAGCTTAATTTCTGGCTGTTGTGATGCAAGTGTTTCCTGAACAATTAACAGAATGTGATTCGTTTCACTCATTTTCTGGCTTTGTGTCACATTTGGTTGAGCCAGCTAAATTACTGTTTGTACCAAGCTAGACGCCACTCTTTCATTTGCTGAATTTCTTGCTTTTGCGAAGTCACAATCTCTTGAGATAATTTTTTAATTTCCGGGCGTTTTGACTTCTTCAAGGCATCTTCAGCCATCACCAAAGCTCTTTCGTGGTGGGGAATCATAGCATTCAGAAACCGCAAATAAAATTGGTCGTCAGCAGCACCTAAATCCATGCTCATCATCATACTTTGCATCTGTTCGGGAGTCATTGCCATCATGTTACCCATTTGAGCTTGATAAGCCATTGGCGTACTGCTGGCTTTGGGATACCAATTTGTTCGCCACTCTTTCATTTGATTGATTTCGCGGTTCTGAGCAGCAATAATGTTATTTGCTAGTTTTTTCATTTCAGGGCGTTTGGATTTGTTAAGCACCTCTTTAGCCATGTTTACAGCACCTTGATGGTGTACTGTCATGCCATCAATAAATCGCAAATCATAGTCGGCATCAGCCGGGCCTAAATCCATTGACATATTGTGATTCATGCCACTCATGTTGTGGTTTTGTGCCACGTTTTGCTGGCTGCTAGCAGGGGTTGCTGCCGTAATATTTGGGGCTTGGGTTTCGCTGGAAGGAGCTTTTGAACAAGCTACTAGCACGCCGCTGGTGAGGGCGGTTAATGTCAGCGCTGCAAAGCCTGTTTTTAATGAGATTGATTTCATAGACTTTAGTTAAATCCTTAAAAATGCCATTTATATTGATGTTTTCACAGATAAATGAAATTAGGATGAAATTTTGATTCAGATTGGTAAATAATTATTATGTTGCCATCATTTAAATAAATATGTAAGGCGTGCAATGATTACCCTACAAGTAGAATCGGTATAAATCTCAAATCTTAAATCTCAAATTGACTTGACTCTCCTCCTTACAGGAGAGTTTACAATGAAGTTAATTCATTTATTGAGCAGAGTAGTTTCTGCTGAGGTTCAAATTATGACTCTACAATTAAAAGTTCCCAAGATGGCTTGTTCTGCTTGTGCGACTACAATCACAAAAGCAGTCCAAACAGTGGATTCAGATGCCACTGTTGAGGTGGATCTCAAGACAAAAGCTGTCACGGTTCAAACCGCTAAATCGGAAAGTGAGGTTAGAAAAGCGATCGCATCTGCTGGCTATCCTGTGGATTAATATTAAGGCTAACGCCAGCGAGTTCTAACTTTAGGAATACAGCAATTTCATTGTAATTTCATATTAGGGTGAAATGCTGAATATTACAAATGTAGCGTCCAGCCACCGCACCACTCATTTTGATCGCAATTCTCCTATGTAATTGGTCAATTCGGTTAGGCTAATTACTAAATACCTTGACAACCTGCGCTCTTATTCAGTTTAGGAGTAACCCCTATGGACAATCTCACACTTAAATTGCGGGGCATGAGTTGTGCTTCTTGTGCTTCTTCTATCGAACAAGCAATTCAGTCTGTTCCCGGCGTAATTGAGTGTCATGTCAATTTTGGCATGGAACAAGCAAGCATTCAATACGACTCTCAAAAAACCAGTGTAGCCACAATTCAAGAAGCTGTTGATGCAGCGGGATATGAAGCTTTGCCACTTCCAGAAATAGCGGCGGAAGAGGATGACAGCCAGCGAAAAGATCGTCAAGCTGAATCTCAATTGTTGCAGCGCAAACTCTACGTAGCAGGAACTATTAGCCTCATATTATTTGTGGGTTCGATTCCCGCTATGACTGGCTTGCATTTGCCATTTATTCCTAGCTGGCTGCACAATTTTTGGCTGCAATTAGTGCTGACAGCACCAGTACAATTTTGGTGCGCTAACTCATTTTATACGGGAGCTTGGAAAGCCTTAAAACGCCGACTTGCGACTATGGATACTTTGATTGCTTTAGGTACAAGCTCGGCTTACTTTTATTCTGTATTTGTAACATTTTTTCCGGGTTTTTTCATAGCTAAGGGTTTGATACCGAGCGTTTATTATGAAGTGTCATCGAGTGTTGTTGCTCTAATTTTGTTGGGTAAAACTCTAGAAAATCGGGCGAAGGGGGAGACTTCTGAGGCTATTCGGAAACTTATGGGTTTGCAAGCGAAAACGGCTCGGATTGTTCGCAACGGGGAAGAGTTGGAAGTGTCGATCGCCCAAGTGGAAATTGGCGACATCGTGCAGGTGCGGCCCGGCGAACAAATTCCCGTAGATGGAGAGGTGATTGAAGGTGCTTCAACCGTAGACGAAGCAATGGTTACGGGAGAAAGTTTGGCTGTCAAAAAGCAGGTTGGTGACGAAGTTATCGGCTCGACAATTAACAAAACGGGCAGCTTTAAGTTTCGCACTACTAAGATTGGCAAGGATACCTTTTTAGCTCAAATTGTCAAGATGGTGCAGGATGCCCAAGGGTCAAAAGCACCAATTCAAAAGTTGGCAGACGAGGTGACTGGTTGGTTTGTTCCGGCAGTAATTGCCGTCGCTTTAGCTACTTTTGTAGTCTGGTTTAATGCGACGGGAAACTTTACTTTAGCAACAATTACAATGGTGGAGGTGCTGATTATTGCTTGTCCTTGTGCTTTGGGTTTGGCGACTCCGACTGCTGTGATGGTCGGCACTGGAAAAGGTGCAAAAAATGGGATCTTAATTAAAGGAGCCGAAAGTTTAGAGTTGGCTCATAAAATTCAAGTCATTGTGTTAGATAAAACTGGAACTCTTACTGAGGGTAAGCCGACTGTTACTGATTTTGTCACAATTAAAGGAACGGAAAATAGCAATGAGTTAAAATTGCTGCAATTGGCGGCATCTGTCGAGCGAAATTCCGAGCATCCTGTGGGGGAAGCTGTTGTTAGATACGCTCAATCTCAAGAGGTTGATTTGACGGATGTTAAGGATTTTGAGGCGATCGCCGGGAGTGGTGTGCGAGGGGTTGTCGGCGGAAAGCCGATCGCCCTGGGAACGCTGAGGTGGATGCAGGAACTAGGTTGCGATACTGAATATCTGGAACTGCGCGCGAAAGCTTTGGAAGGTGATAGCAAAACGGTGGTTTGGATGGCATCTGAGGGCAAAATAGAGGCAATTCTGGGCATTGCTGATGCTCTCAAACCGTCGTCAGCGCAGGCGGTGAAAGCACTGCAAAAACTCGGTTTGGAGGTGGCGATGCTGACTGGGGACAACCGCGCGACTGCGGAGTCGATCGCCCGATCCGTTGGTATTACTCGCGTTTTTGCGGAAGTTAGACCAGACCAAAAAGCAGCTAAAATCCAAGCCCTGCAAGGGGAAGGAAAAATTGTCGCGATGGTGGGAGACGGGATCAACGATGCACCGGCTTTGGCCGCTTCAGATGTGGGAATTGCGATCGGCACCGGCACAGATATTGCGATCGCAGCTAGCGATATTACCCTAATTTCTGGAGACTTACAAGGCATAATTACAGCAATTCAACTTTCGCGCGCCACCATGCGGAACATCCGCGAAAATCTGTTTTTTGCCTTTATTTACAACATCGCTGGAATCCCGATCGCCGCTGGCGTTTTGTACCCAATTTTTGGCTGGCTGCTAAGTCCAATTCTCGCCGGTGCAGCAATGGCTTTTAGTTCAGTTTCCGTACTTACTAATGCTTTGCGCTTGCGTAATTTTAAACCAAAGTCTCTGGCCTAAATTAGGAGTAATTAGACAAATGTTGCACCATCGTCAAATGTGGGGAACTCTCGCGAGTTTAGGAATTGCGATCGGAATAGCATCGGGAGTTCAAGCTGCCGAACCCGTCGCTGCTTCTAATTCAACCACTCCATTTCGCAGCATCGAACAGCCGCTAGGTTTAAAAGTTGGTGTCACCCTCGGTGGTTTGACATTAATTGGTTTGGAGTTGTGGTGGTTTTTGTTCAGTAAAGCAAAAGGTCAGCAAGCTGAATCTATTCAGGGAATACAAGAGTTGACGATTACTGTAGACGGGGGTTACGAGCCTGCTAGTGTAGTTGTGAAATCCGGTCAATTAGTCCGGCTAAATTTCTTGAGGCGTGACCCGAATAGTTGTCTTGAAAAAGTGTTGTTACCAGATTTTCACATTGTGCGAGAATTACCTTTAAATCAGGTGACAGCTATTGAATTCACTCCTGAAAAACCCGGACGATACCTATTTACTTGCGGCATGAATATGTTTCGGGGTGTGGTGGAAGTACAAAAGTAAATCAAATAGACAGTTGTCAACCTGCTGCAACTGCGACGGTTGAGGCGCGAGTTTTTTCGGCAAGAAATCGCTAAAATAGATGAAAGCTTAAAAAATTTGGAGTGAGCTAAATGCAATTACTACACACGATGCTCCGAGTCTGCAACCTGGAAGAATCTCTCAAATTCTACACGGAAGTGTTGGGAATGAAACTGCTGCGGCAAAAAGATTATCCAGATGGGAAATTTACCCTGGCTTTTGTGGGCTACGGCGACGAATCAGACACTACGGTTTTGGAATTAACCTACAATTGGGGCGTAACAGAGTACAATTTAGGAGATGCTTACGGTCATATTGCGATCGGCGTTGACGACATTTACGGTACTTGCGAAGAAATTAAAGCCCGCGGCGGTAAAGTCAGCCGCGAACCCGGGCCGATGAAACACGGCTCAACTGTTATTGCTTTTGTAGAAGATCCAGATGGATATAAAGTTGAATTAATTCAACTAAAAAATCAAAGCAGCAGCAGTCATAAAATAGCTGCAACAAACGCATCCTAGAAAGTCTCTTTTTAGGGTGCCCGGAAACCAACTTTTGGAGTTAGTTTCTAACTCTACTTCTGGCGCACCCTAGTGATAGCAAATCCGGGTAATATACCTCCTTTACTCGCTCGGCGGTTGAAACCGCGTCTACACAAACAAAGTCGGCCTGCGCCGACTGGTTGATCGAGGGTATCCAAAACCCGGATTTGGTATTAACAATGCGACAATCCTGCACTGTTAGCAAACTGAAGTTTAGGGTTTCTTTTTGGGAGATTTGGGAGGTTGGGGAGATTTTAATATTGTGTCGGCGACCATTTTGTCAACGATTACGTCGCTGATAATCTTAGATCCGTGGGAGGTAAAATGCACGCCGTCACTAATTTTTACATAGCCTCGCTTCCCCGATTTGTCAGCAACTACCGGCACAAATTTTCCCGATTCTGCAAAGGTTTCCCAAGTAGAAATAAATTCAATTTTGGGAGAAGCTTTTTTAGCATTTTTATAAATATTGTTCATGACAGGAAAAGCTTTGATATACGGCGATTTATTAGAGTTAGATTGACCGATCCAATACACTTTTCTCACGGAGGACGAGCCAAGTAACTTGGCATATTTGTCTACTCTTTCTTGATAAGCTTTTTGCCATTCTGGGGTCAGAATTGCCCGATATTTTCCTTGAGAATCAATGATATCTTGAGGGTCGTTTCCTCCAAACAAAATGATCACTACATCTGGGCGGTAATCCTGGATGATTTTGCTGGTTCTGGCATACCAGTCATAATAATCTATCCGATTTAATCCGCTGGATACTTTGTAGTCAAGTTTTGTATCAGCGATGTTGTATTTGTTCTTAAGAGTGTTCTGGAGTTGAATTCCTAAATCGAACATTACGGAATCTCCAATAAATAAAAATTTGCGATAAGGTACGGTTAGTTTGGGTTTGGCTGGAGTTGATTTTTTTGCAGGTTTTGGGGGAGGAGGTGCGGATTTTGTGGCGGTTTGGACTGGAGAAGTTTCGGCTTTTTTGGGGATGCTATCGAAATTGATATCTTTGATTTTGCTCCAAAAATCTTGTTCTGATTTCCTGAAACTGTCTATTTCTATCTGCCGCGCGGCTTGTTTAATTCCGGGAGTTGCGAAAGGAGTTGAAGCAAAGTTTTTGAGAAATAAGGATAAGTTGGAAAATATTAAGGTGAGAATTACAGAAATAACTATCAGTAAAATTTCTCGATCTTTCATAGGAAGGAAGAGGGAAGAGGGAAGAAGTCATTAGTCATTAGTCATTGGTTATTGGTTATTGGTTGTTAGGGGCGGTGGATGGTGCGGGCCCGCCCTCTTAGTTGTTAGTTGTTAGTTATTAGTCATTAGTCATTAGTGCTGTCCCCGCCGAGCTTTCCCTCCAACGTCATCAGGAAGAAGGAAGAAGGGAAGAAGACATATACAGGAATCTTTTTAGCTATCCCTATTTTACGTTTAATTAGGTGGATTTATTTGCTTTTTTAGAAATTAAAGTAAATAAAAGGTGGGACGGTGCTCGGCCCCAACATCAAAATAGCATACACGAACAGCGAAACTAAGACAACTCTCAAGAAAATATTTTTTAAGGAAAATACTCTTTGCAAGAGTTGGGAAATTCTCTCGCCCCAAATGTTGATCGCGCCAATGATGGCAATTACTAAATACAATTGCCAAAAGTTAAATTGAAAAGTTGCAGCGGAAAAATTCAGAATTCCCTGAAAAAAATTCATTGCAGTTTCCCAGTTGGGCGTGCCGAAAAATACCCAGCTACAAGTCACAAAGCTAAATGTTAGCAGCCAACTGCAAAATTTAGCAAGTCGGGGAAAGGAATAGTTTAATTTTAGGTGGATAGCTTGGGGAATATCTTTGCATAAATGGTTGACAATCAATCCTAAACCGTGAATTGTTCCCCAGACAATAAAGTTTAAACCTGCGCCGTGCCAAAATCCGCCGATCGCCATTGTCATCAGTAAATTTACGTACTTCCTTAATTTACCGTATTTATTGCCGCCCAAGGGGAAGTAAACGTAATCTCTCAGCCATTCGGAAAGACTGATGTGCCATCTTTTCCAAAATTCTTGCAAGCTGAGCGATCGATATGGCATATTAAAGTTGGCAATGGGTTTGAAACCCAGCAAACAAGAGATGCCGTTAGCTAAATCCGAGTAGCCGCTAAAATCTACGTAAATTAAACATGAATAGGAAATTGCCGCGAGGATTAAATCGATGCTGCTGTATTGCTGGGGAACTGTGAATGGGAGTTTGGTGAAGTTAAACAAAAAGCTCGATAAAGTATATTTTTTGAAGAGTCCAGACAAAATTAAAACTATGACTTCTTCGATTTGATAGTCGTATTTTTTGGATGAATTTAGCTGGCTGTAAAATTCGCGAGGCCGCGATATGGGCCCAGAGGCAATTTGGGGAAAGTAGGTAATGTATGTGGCGTAGTCTACAAATTTCGGACAGGGGATTTTCTTTTGGTAGCAGTCGATTAAATGGGAAATCATTCTAAATGTGTAGAAGGATACGCCGACTGGGGCGATTATTTGCAACATTTGAATGCTGGCGGGAATTTGTAGTTGGTTGAGTACCTCAAACAAGGATGTTACAAAGAAGTTGCAATATTTAAAGATGCCGAGGTTGGCAATGTTGAAAATTATGCCAGAAATTAAGGCAAGTTTTTTATATCTGCCGTGGCAGGTGGCTCGGAGAATGATATAATTGTAGGCAGTACCTAAAACTAGGAGTAATAGAAAGTCTAAACTCCAAAATGAATAAAATAATAAACTGGAAATTAGCAAGACGATTTTATATAAACCGACTTGGGACTTCAAGGATATAATTATGCTAAAAATAATTAGAAAAAATACTAGAAATTGGTAAGTTGGAAATAGCATAAATTTTAGAATGTCAAACAAGGTTAGGGCAATCTATAAATGTTAAATACACCAATGAAAAGGTTCGCAGTGAGGACTTTAGTCCTTCATGAATGCGGACTAAAGTCCTCACTACGAACTTAGGGGAATGGCGATTCTCTGGAGTAGTTGAGAGAATGGGGAACTACTGTATTTTGATAAGTTCGATCGCGCGCGGAGGTCGCAGAGTCCAAAAAATTTCCCTAGATTGCGGGCTGCAAGCTTTTGCAAAAGCTCAATTATGTTGCAACTTCAGCAGAATTAACCGCACTCATAGATTCACAATCGTGTTTAAAGATTATGATAGTTGTGAGACGATATATTAACGGATAACCACAGGAATCCCCTTGATTGCGAGGAAGCAACGTGCAGCCAACAGACCCTAGCAAATTTACCGATGAAGCCTGGGAAGCGATTGTCAAATCCCAGGATGTAGCCCGCCGCTTTGCCAATCAGCAGCTAGAGGTTGAACATTTAGCGATCGCCATTCTCGAACAGCTCGCGACAGCAAACACGATTCTCAGCTTGGCTGGAGTAGATGTAACCCGCTTAGCGCAACAGTTAGAAGCTTTTGCCAAACGACAGCCCAAAGTTACCAACGCTGACCAACTATACCTCGGTCGCGGCTTAGACGTGATGTTAGATGCTGCTGAGTCTGCCAGACAGACTGGGCAAGATAATTTTATCGCCATTGAACATTTATTAATTGGCTTAGTAGAAGATGAACGAGTTGGTAGGCGATTGCTGACTAGGGGCGATGGGCCCCCCGGTCGCCCCGGTTACGATCGCAAACCGGCCCCAGGGACGATCGATCGACCAAAACTCGAAGAAGCAATCAAATCAGTCCGCGCCACCGCTAAAGTCTCAGAAAAAAGTTCCGAAACCGCGAAAGCCGGCCTCCGCAACCCTAAACCCCAAGGAGATAGCGAAGCCAATTCCGACGCCCTCAGCAAATACGGCCGAGATTTGACCGAAGCCGCCAAAGCAGGCAAACTCGATCCAGTAATCGGCCGCGACGAAGAAATTCGCCGCGTCGTCCAAGTTCTTTCGCGCCGTCAAAAAAACAACCCAGTATTAATTGGCGATCCCGGAGTCGGAAAAACTGCGATCGCCGAAGGTTTAGCGCAGAGAATTGTTAACGGCGACGTGCCCGAATCTTTGAAAAACCGCCAGCTATTTAGCCTCGACATGGGCAGTTTAATTGCTGGGGCAAAATTCCGAGGTGAATTTGAAGAACGATTGCGATCTGTCCTGCGAGAAGTTATCGATTCCGACGGGCAAATTGTCCTATTTATTGACGAATTGCACACCGTAGTTGGGACTGGCGGCGGCGGCAGTTCCGGTTCGGGAATGGATGCCGGAAATTTGTTGAAACCGATGTTAGCCAGAGGCGAATTGCGCTGCATCGGCGCTACAACTCTCGATGAATTCCGCAAGAATATTGAAAAAGATCCGGCACTGGAACGCCGCTTTCAACAAGTATTTGTCGGCGAACCGACTGTGGAAGATACTGTTTCAATTTTGCGCGGATTGAAAGACCGCTACGAACGCCACCACGGGGTAAAAATTACCGATTCGGCCCTGGTTGCTGCTGCAACTCTGTCTTTTCGGTATATTTCCGATCGCTTTTTGCCGGATAAGGCGATCGACCTCGTAGACGAAGCGGCCGCCCATTTGAAAATGGAAATTACCTCCAAACCCGTGGAACTGGAAGGGATCGACCGCCGGGTGATGCAGTTGGAAATGGAAAAATTGTCGATTGAAGGCGAGGGAAAAGGTTCTCCCAGCCCCACCATCAGCCCCCGGATCGAACGCATCAAAACAGAGATTGACATCTTAAAAGTCAAGCAGGAAAAATTGTCCTCTCAGTGGCTGGGCGAAAAGCAGTTATTGGATGGCATCAATAAATTGAAAGCAGAAGAAGACCAATTGCGAGTGCAAATTGAGCAAGCAGAAAGAGCTTACGATTTGAATAAAGCCGCGCAGTTGAAATACGGTAAACTTGAGACGGCGGTGCGCGATCGCGAAGCCAAGGAAGCCGAACTTTTGAAACAGCAAGCTCAAGGTTCTTCCCTGCTGCGGGAAAAAGTTACTGAGGGTGACATTGCCGAAATTGTGGCGAAATGGACGGGAATTCCGGTCAACCGATTGTTAGAGTCGGAACGCCAAAAATTGCTGCAATTGGAAAGCCATTTACACAAAAAAGTCATCGGTCAAGAGGAGGCTGTAACGGCGGTTGCTGCGGCGATCCGGCGGGCGCGGGCTGGTATGAAAGATCCCGGTAGACCGATCGGCTCTTTCTTGTTTATGGGCCCCACAGGCGTGGGAAAAACTGAGTTGGCGCGGGCGTTGGCTGAGTTTTTGTTTGACAGCGATGATGCGATCGTCCGCATCGATATGTCGGAATACATGGAGAAGCACAGCGTTTCTCGATTAGTAGGAGCACCCCCCGGATATGTCGGTTACGACGAAGGCGGACAACTTTCCGAAGCTGTGCGGAGACATCCTTATTCGGTAGTGCTGTTTGACGAAGTGGAAAAAGCGCACCCGGATGTATTTAACATTTTGCTGCAAGTGTTGGATGATGGCAGAATTACCGATTCTCAAGGTCGAGTGGTTGACTTTAGAAATACCGTAATTGTGATGACTAGCAATATCGGTAGCGATCACATTTTAGAGGTGTTTGCGAAGAAGGAAAAAACTCCCAAAAAACCTGCTAGTCGCAAGCAGGAAACGAAGGAGGTATCAATTCCCAAGACAGATTATAAAGTTGATGATGATGGTACTGTCGAGGTGTCAGCTCAGCGAGTTGATATTGATAGTGAAGTTAAGACGGGAAGTAAGTCTGAAAGTAAGTCTGAAAACAAGTCTGACAATGAAAAATCCTTGACTCAAGAACGGGAGACAGACGAAGAGTACGAACAAATGTTAAAACGGGTGATGACTGCTTTGCGATCGCACTTCCGACCCGAATTTCTCAATCGGGTAGACGAGATCATTTTGTTCCACACTTTGAGCAAGATCGAACTGCGGCAAATCGTCACCATCCAAGTGAAGCGGATCGAGCGTTTGTTGGCGGAGCAAAAAATTACTTTGGAACTCTCAGATGCGGCGAAAAACCACATCACAGATGTCGGTTACGATCCAGTTTACGGCGCTCGTCCCTTGAAACGCGCCATCCAGCGGGAGTTGGAAAACCCGCTAGCTAACAAGATTCTGGAAAATGCGTTTGTCGAGGGCGATACAATTGCGATCGACTGCAAAAATAACAGTTTGCAGTTTCGCAAAAAAGACTCTCTCCCCGCGCTAGTAGGTAAAAGTTTGTAGCTGGATTAGGAACAGGCTTTCTGGCCATTGGTGTCAACTTAACATCAAACGTACTCAGAGACTTCTGTTGGGTGATTTAAGGCTAGATCCCCCCTAACCCCCCTTAAGAAGGGGGGGACAAGAGTCTTCTCAAAGTCAACCCCTACTTCCCTTTTTGAGGGATCTTTCCAACTAGCAACTCTCTTTGCGAAGAAGGACAAAAGTCTTCTCAAAGTCCCCCTTCTTAAGGGGGATTTAGGGGGATCTGGCCTAGGCTATAAACGAAAGATACAAAATTTTTCTGGCTTAAGTTGACACCAATGGCTTTATGGCCGGTTCCACAAACAATCAATTTTCTAGTAGCACAGCCCAGAAAGCCTGGTAGTTTAAAATCATGAAACAACTAACTAGAATCACTCTGAATCCCGAAGTAATGGGTGGAAAACCCTGCATTCGCGGCTTGCGAGTCACTGTTGGCACGATAGTCGGACTGATGGCATCGGGACACTCACCGTCAAGCATTTTGCAGGCCTATCCCTACCTGGAAGAAGCAGATATATATGAAGCGCTTGCTTATGCAGCCTGGCGAGTTGAAGAAGTAGAAATTCCTCTCAAAATAGCGTGAAAATTTTGATTGATATGAATCTGTCACCTGAATGGACTATCGTAACTAAATACGGAATAGAGTCTCTTCATTGGTCTACAGTCGGCGATCCTCGTGCCACAGATCGTGTTATTATGGAATGGGCGCGAGTAAATGACTATGTCGTATTCACTCATGATTTAGATTTTGGCGCACTGCTGGCCGCAACCCAAGCTGATGCTCTAGCGTGTCATTCAAGTACGTATTCAAGACGTGCTGCCTGCTAATATAGAGAGTTTGATTGTGGAAGTGTTCCATCAATTTGAGGCACAAATTGAGTCGGGGGCATTCATTTCTGTGGATGAAACGCGCTCTAGGGTGAGAATTTTGCCGATTACACTTCGATAATTATTTATTACCTGTTCCACAAAAATTAATCTGCTTGTGGAACAGGCCAAAAAGCCTGTTATTCAAAATAGTCAAGCCTGCTACTTAATATTACTAATTGCCCATCGTGCGGCTGGTGTAAGCATCCATGCTGTAAGCCGGAACGCGAACGCTGTAATCAATATCTGTTCCAGTCACAGCTTTTGCTAGTTGTTCAAAAGATTCGTCGTTCCAGTTGCGATCGTGGATGGGCTTTGACTGTTCGCCGAGGAAGTATGCTTGAGTGCCAATCACTGAGGCTGCTACCCAACCGACGATTAAAAGGGCGACTACGATAGTCATGGCTGTTTTTCCTTAACTTTTGTTGCGTTATGTAAAGAAATCTAACAAACTGTGAATGAGAATGTCAAGGTAGTGTATTTGCGTGGCAACCGTCCGGGAGGTAGTAAATACCACACCTTTGAGGAAACTGAGAGAAGGTGACAGGACTTGACCGGAAATTTGCGCGTGTAGTGCCTGCCGCGCCACCAGTATGTAGCGTCTGCTAGCGCGCACCGATGCAGCATGCGCCACCAGACTCGAATTTTATGCTGTATCCGCGATCGCAGAATTCATGGCATCTTATGATGAAATTTTAGTTAAGAATTTATAATTTTTGCGTTTAAAATTTACGATTAAAACTATGCCACTAGCATGAGGAACTGGGCAAAGATATGAGTTATAATCTATCGGTTTGGATTTGAAACAACAAATCTTAATTACTAAATCTCACTTACCAAATAACCATTACCAATTACCCAAACAAATTATGGCAATCTCAATGTTAAATGACGATCCCTTGTGGTTCAAAGATGCTATCATTTACGAAGTACCAATTCGCGCTTTTGCCGACAGCAATGCAGACGGCATCGGCGACTTTCAAGGACTGACAAAAAAACTAGATTACCTGCAAAACTTGGGAGTAACCGCCATTTGGGTACTGCCATTTTTTCCCTCACCGCTCCGAGACGACGGCTACGATACATCTCACTATACCACCGTCAACCCGATTTACGGCACCTTAGATGACTTTAAAAACCTTTTAGAAGCAGCGCACCAGCGGGGAATTCGAGTCATTATTGAGTTGATTGTTAACCACACTTCCGACCAGCACGAGTGGTTTCAGCGAGCGAGGCGCGCTCCGAAAGGCAGTAACGAAAGAGATTTTTATGTGTGGAGCGACACGCTGGAAAAATATCAAGATGCTCGGATTATTTTTCAAGATTTTGAAACATCTAATTGGGCTTGGGATGCGGTAGCAAAAGCTTATTACTGGCACCGTTTTTATTCCCACCAACCCGATTTGAATTACGACAATCCGGCAGTTCGCCAAGCCATCTTAGATGTGGTAGATTTCTGGTTGGCATTGGGCGTAGACGGATTGCGAATGGATGCTGTACCTTACCTGTACGAGCGCGAGGGTACTAACTGCGAAAACTTGCCAGAAACTCACGCTTTCCTCAAACAGTTGCGCCAGCACGTAGATGAAAAATTCCCGAACCGGATGCTGCTAGCGGAGGCGAATCAGTGGCCGGAAGATGCGGTTGAATATTATTCGGCTGGGGATGAATGTCACATGAACTTTCATTTTCCGTTGATGCCGCGTCTATTTATGGCTTTGCACATGGAAGATAGCTTTCCAATTAGCGACATTCTCCAGCAAACTCCGCAGATTCCTAATAACTGTCAGTGGGCATTGTTTTTGCGGAATCACGATGAATTGACGCTGGAAATGGTGAGCGATGAAGACCGAGATTATATGTATCGGGTTTACGCTCAAGACACTCAGGCGAGAATTAATTTGGGTATCCGCCGCCGCTTGGCTCCGCTGATGGGAAACAACCGCCGCCAGATTGAGTTGATGAATGCTTTGCTGCTGTCTCTTCCTGGTACGCCGGTGCTTTATTACGGCGATGAAATTGGCATGGGTGACAATATCTATTTGGGCGATCGCAACGGGGTGAGAACTCCGATGCAGTGGAGTAGCGATCGCAATGCCGGTTTCAGCCGCGCCAACCCGCAGCGACTGTACGCGCCGCCAATTGTTGACCCTGAATATCACTACGAATCTGTTAATGTGGAAGCGCAGCGGGCGAATCCGAGTTCTCTGTGGTGGTGGATGAAACGCTTGATTGCTGTGCGCCAGCGCTTCCAAGCATTCGGTCGCGGAACTTGCGAGTTTCTGTATCCAGAAAACCGCAAAGTTTTAGCTTTTGTTCGCACCTATCAAGACGAACACATCCTCGTAGTGACTAATTTATCCCGCTTCGTCCAGACGGCAGAATTAGACCTTTCGCCGTTTAAAGGTGCTGTTCCGGTGGAGATTTTCGGCCGGACTGAGTTTCCGCCAGTTGGCGAATCGCCTTATTTTTTGAGCTTGAGCCCTCACACGTTTTACTGGTTTACTCTTACTGTCAAGCAAGAGGATTTTTCGGTGAACGGTTTGAATACAGATTTGCCGAGTTTGGCGATCGTCGGTACTTGGGAAACTGCTTTTTCTCCTAAAAGTCAGCTCAACAATATGTTGATCTCTCTTTTGCCGAATTACTTGCAATCCAATCGCTGGTTTAGCGGTGCAGACAGGATAATTCAATCATTAGAAATTAAGGAAATTGTACCTGTTGGATATAAAAATAGTGCCGGGGAGCAATCTACGGTTTACATTCTGTTTTTGCATTTGAATTATACCGAAGGTATGGCGGAAACTTACGTTTTGCCTTTAGGTTGGGAAGAACTCAAAAACGAGCCGGACGATCGACCGACGATCGCGCGCCTGCAATTCTCAGAAACCAAGGAAGTCGGAGTGCTATTTGATGCTGCGGGGGACAAAGGTTTTCTGAGCGAGCTGCTGGGGGCGATCGCCACCAATGCCAGTTACCAAGGTACAGCGGGCGAACTCGTAGGAATTGCCGACAATTTCTTGAACTCAGAACAAGATTTATCGCAACTAGAACCGTACCTGTTCAAAAAAGAACAAAGCAATACATCGGCCGGTTACGGCGATCGGTTAGTCCTGAAAATCTTGCGAAAATTCGAGGAAGGAATCAACCCAGAATTAGAAATCGGACGCTTTTTAACCAATAGCCAGTCGCTCGAAAACTACGCTCCCATTGCCGGAGAATTGAAATATCGCACAGCCGGTCAAAAACCAGTTACAGTCGGAATACTGCAAAAACTAATCCCCGACAGCAGGGATGCTTTGTCTTATACATTAGACTCGCTGCGCGACTATTTCGAGCAAGTAATGGCAGTAGAAGCAAAGTATGCAGGCGATATTTTATCTACTTCCCCCGAAGATTATTTACCCAGCGCTTTGACCGCACAAATGCGACAGTCAAGCTCGCTACTAGCCGATTTATCCCTAGAAGTACCCGCATTAGCTCGCGAACTAATCGGCTCTTACTTCGCATCAGCAGAACTTTTAGGTCAGCGGACAGCCGAACTCCACCTGGCTTTAGCTTCGGACACAGAAGATCCCGCTTTTGCTCCAGAAAATTTCACCTCATTTTACCAGCGTTCCATCTATCAATACATGAGAAATCTGGCAGGAAGAACTTTGCTGTTGCTGAAAAAGCGGCTGTCTAAACTGCCGCCAGAAACGCAAAAGTTGGGACAAACTCTTCTCAACCGCGAAGACTTGCTGATGGAACGTTTCAAGTCTATTTTGAACTTGAGAATCACCGCCGACAGAATTCGCTGTCACGGAGACTTTCATTTCGGACAAGTTCTGTATACAGGGAAAGATTTCGTAATTATTGATTTTGAAGGAGAACGGAATCGACCGTTAAGCGAGCGGCGGATGAAGAGGTCGCCTTTGCGAGATGTTGCCGGAATGCTGCAATCTTTCAATTACGCCGTTACTATGGCGCTGCAGAACGAAGTAGAAAGTGGGATGATCCGCCCTGAAAACTTACCTGAAATGCAGCAGTGGGCGAATGTTTGGCACCGCTGGGTTAGCCTGACTTTTCTCAAGAGCTATTTGTCAACAGCAGCGGATGCAAGTTTCTTGCCAAAATCTGTACCGGAATTGGAAGTTTTGCTGAATGCTTACATCTTAGAAAAAGCGGTTTCTGAGTTGTCAGATGAACTCCAGTACCGCTTGGATTTGGCAGAAATTCCGCTCCAGCGAGTTCTGCAATTGCTTCAGGTCGAGCGTCAGTCCTAGCTGATTTTTAAGTATTAATAAAAGGTGCGCGCTGCGCGCACCTTTTATTAACTAAATCTGCTTTGATAACGATTTTATCGGCGAATAGAATTCGTGACTATACAAACAAAGTCCGCGCAACGCGAGACTCAAGAATCAAGAACTTTGCATTACTTAAAATAAAGAGCTGCTTGATACAAAACTTGTTCTTGATGCGTTAACAAAGTACAATCAGAAAGTGGGTAAGCTACACAGGTAACAGCGTAGCCAGCTTGCGATTCTGACGGCTTCAAAAACTTTTGTTCGCTTTGGTCGATTTCACCACTGAGCAGTTTAGCAACGCAAGCAGAACACTCTCCTTGCTTGCATCCATTGGGCAAGCGGATGCCGGCATCTTCTGCTATATCTAAGATATACTGGTCGTCTGGTACGGCGATCGTGCGATCGAGGGCGAGAGCTTCATTCACCAGCCGAACTTGATAAATTGCCATTTCCACCTCTGATATTATTTCCGAGTTTAAGAAGGAGGCGGTTGAAACCGCTTCTTGTCAAACGAAGTCCGCGCAACGCGATACTGAAGAATAATTGATATTAGCGGAATTATCGGCTGCTAGACAAGTGCTTGTTGATATTCTAGAGGTTCATCTAGATAAATAGCGCGAATATCCTCCGGCAGATTTGATTCTAAAGTTTGATATCCTTTTTGGAGCAAAGCCTTGACTTGAGCGGGCGAAATTGCTTCACCTTCTGCTTGCAAATAAGCTGCGATTCGTGTTTCGCTCCAGCGGAAAGTCTGAGCCATCAACACGACTAAACGCGGCAGCGGAGCCAACAATTCTAAGGCTTGTTTGACGTAACACCAGAGGGGAGGTGGAGCGGATTGCAAGGAGTAGTGAATCGACTCTACAGGTGGCAATTCGGCTTGATTGATGCAGATAGCGGTGACATTAATCAGCCAGTTTTGGAGGCTGAGATTTTCGCCATCAGACTCTGGGATTTCGTGGCGCAAATCGAGGCCTCGGAGCTCGTGATAGATGTGCAGCCAAGTGTGGGCGAACAGGTAATCGCCTTGTACGGGCGATCGCACGGAATGGCGGATCAGGGAGTGGACAATTTGAGCGTAGCGGCAAAAAATTGCCGTGAAGAAGCGACCTTGATCGGGATGGTTTTGAAACAAAGTCAATAATTCGCGATCGCTGTGGTGGAACAGGGATTTAACCACAGGATGGTTTAGTTCGGAAAAAACAGGTGTTTGCACAATTGTTCTGGAAAGGTTGTGGGAATAAATGCTGGTGCAGCATGATTCTACACTAGGATCTACAGTTCATGCAACTGCTTAAAACTTGTTGATATTTACGTCAATTTAATTATATAATAGAGTTGTAGGCGATGCTGCATCAATCTAAATTGATACATATAAACTATATGTATCCAGCGCACATCAAAAGATAATTTATTGTTTCAAGGGTAAGATTCTTGTATGTCTAGCATTAATACTGGTATCGAATGGTGCGATCGCACATGGAATCCCACAACTGGCTGCGATAAAGTCAGTCCCGGCTGCACTCATTGTTATGCAGAAGCATTAACAAAGCGTTTCCATACTAATTTTCCTAACGGGTTTACTTTTCAAGAACACCCCAAGCGTTTGAACGAACCTAGAGGTTGGCGAAAGCCTAGTCGTATCTTTGTTAATTCAATGAGCGATTTGTTCCATGAAGATATTTCTCTTGATTTTTTGAAACAAGTCTTTGATGTAATGCGTGAAACTCCTCATCACATTTATCAAATCCTTACCAAGCGAGATAAACGTTTAGTAGAGTTAGCGCCTCAACTTGAATGGTCTGATAATATTTGGATGGGCGTGTCTGTTGAAAATCAAAACTACGTTAACAGGATTGACTGTTTGCGACAAGTACCTGCAAAAGTCAGATTCCTATCGTGCGAACCACTTTTAGGGTCGTTACAGCTTGATTTAACCGGAATTCATTGGGTAATAGTTGGTGGAGAGTCGGGGCAAAAACACCGTCCGATGCAGGTAGAATGGGCGCAAAGTATTAGGGATCAGTGTCAGGAGGCTGGAGTCGCGTTTTTCTTCAAGCAATGGGGAGGTAGAACACCTAAAGCTGCTGGGAGACTTCTCGATGATAAAATTTGGGATGAGATGCCAAAAGCTGAGAATAAACAGAGACAAAAATTGCTTAGATGATCGAAGATGAATAAATGCTAGTAACAGAGGAGCAATTATTACAACTAAAATTTAATAATCATATTATTCTACTATCTTTAACAAACTATTTAGTGTGTAAGGCTTTTTGGAACCAGGTTTTTGTATCTCTAACATCCCTTCTTGATACAGTGAACCTAGAATATCGTTGTAATACTGAGTTCTTTTTAAACAACCCAAATCATTCAATTTTAAAATAATATGAGTAATTACATCTTCAAAAGATTTCCATTCTGATTTGAATTCACGCAAAATTTGGATAGATTGTGTTTTAATTATAGCGATGCGTCTTTTCTGTTCTGCTTCCCATTCTTTATCAAGAAATTTTTCAATTCCTTGATAATTATCTTGAAAAAATAATAATTTATCTTCATCACAAACAAAATCATTCAGAAAATGACCAAATGCTTTTTCTGGATGATTGCTGCCGACTACAATACTGTATTGAGGTCTGACATCATTATAAGTTTCCTTAATTTCAAAGCTAGTTACACCTCTAAAACCTCCTTCTTTTCTCATTCTTTCCTTGAAGTATTCCAGCGCCCACCTTTCAAATTTTTGAGGCTCATTTTTTAGTTCCAGCCACTTTGGTTTCCACTCTATATCAGAATTAGCACCTAGAAGCGTAGTCAAATTTTTCATATAACTCTCGGCAGTTTTTTGTTTTTTAGAATCAGCATAGGTAGTTTTGTACTGCCCAGCATTACGAGCTACTTGTATATTGTGAAAAAGCAAAAATACTTCGCCCTTATACTGACTTACATAATTTCCTATCTCACATATATTATCGAAATTCATTCCTTTAACAGCAAACGTATCAAGAAAAAATAAGGTAGGATAGTTTTCTAAGTCGGTCATTAGCTCACGAAAAGCAACCTCAAATGTTTGAGGTTTATATATTTTATATGACAATCCCTCACCTACAGGTTCACAATTTTTACGGAGCTTTGTATTGAAATCACGCTTAGATTCTATAAAGAAACATTTTAAATTTACCCGCTTCTCTTCTTGGAAGAGTTTAGCGCATTTAAGAGCTATTAAGGGTGAACCATCGGTATTTTCAAAATCATGTTCATACTTACTTGACCAAAATTTTGAATTTTTTACAAAATCTTCAATGCCTATTCCTTCTGTATATTTTCCTATTCCTGCGAACCCATCGACATAATTTAGAGACTCTGATTGATAAGCTTTATTACCGCCCAGATTGTAACAATAAGACTGAATATACCTCAGCATAATCCGATGTTTAGCTGCTGACCATGACCGTTTTCGAGTAAAGTAATTTTCTGGGTTATTTGGTTCTTCAGGAAACAGAGAAAATGATAATTGTACACCTTCCATTTTCACCCCCGCCCTATTATAGACTGTAGTTGAATTTATTTTCTAAACACAGTGTAGCCGAAAAAGCGAGAGAGGTCAACAGTTGAAAACGTAAACCCCTCTTAACTTTTTATACAACAACCATATCCTCCGCCCCCCGGAGTCTCAATCACAAACACATCCCCCGGCTGCATTTCCACACTCGCCGTACTCCCCAATTCCTCAACTTTTCCCTCAACGCGCTCAACATAATTCCGCCCAACTTTCCCCGCTTCACCCCCATTCAAACCGCAAGGAGAAATCACCCGCCGCCCCGATAAAATTCCCGCCGTCATCGCCTCCCGAAACCGCACTCGCCGCACAACTCCATTACCGCCACTATGAGATCCATTCCCCCCACTATTAGCCCGAATTGCAAAACTTTCTAACAACACCGGGAAGCGCCATTCTAATACTTCTGGGTCTGTTAAACGCGAATTAGTCATGTGAGTTTGAACCGCATCCGTACCATCAAAATCTGCACCAGCACCCGAACCCCCGCAAATAGTTTCATAATATTGATAGCGCTGATTTCCCAAGGTAAAATTATTCATAGTTCCCTGAGAAGCAGCCATCACTCCCAAAGCACAATACAAAGCATCCGTAATATTCTGCGACGTTTCCACATTTCCCGCCACCACCGCCGCCGGATAGCGAGGATTCAGCATACAGCTTTCGGGATTGATGATTTCAAGAGGTTTCAAACAGCCCGCATTTAGAGGGATATCGTCATCTACTAATGTACGGAAAACATACAAAACAGCGGCTTTGCACACCGCAGCCGGAGCATTAAAATTGTTGGTTTGTTGACCGGAAGTGCCAGTAAAATCTATTTTTGCACTGCGCGCAGATTTGTCAATTGTAATCGCTACCTTAATTTGTCCGCCGCTATCCATGGGATAAGTAAACTCGCCATCTTGCAACACATCAATTACCCTGCGTACCGACTCTTCCGCATTGTCTTGCACAAAGCCCATATAAGCTTGCACAGTCTCTAATCCATAATGCTCTACCATCTTGAGCAGTTCTTCTGCGCCACGCTTGTTAGCAGCAATTTGTGCTTGCAAATCGGCTATATTTTGAGCAGAATTGCGAACCGGAAAATTCCCCGCTGTCAGAATTTCTAGTAATTCTTTTTCTCGAAAATTGCCCTCGCTTACTAACAGGAAATTGTCCAGCAATACACCTTCTTCAGTTACTATGGTACTGTTGGGAGGCATGGAACCGGGAGTGATGCCACCGATGTCGGCGTGGTGTCCCCGCGAGGCAACATAAAACAAAGGAACGGAGGAATCATCAGCAAATACTGGAGTAATAACGGTGATATCTGGTAAATGTGTGCCGCCGTTGTAGGGATTGTTAGAAACATAAACATCGCCCGGTTGAATCGCATTGCCTTGTGCTAAAATTAAAGCTTCTACACTTTCGCTCATCGAACCTAAATGCACGGGAATGTGCGGCGCGTTGGCAACTAATTGCCCGTTTTTGTCGAAAACTGCACAGGAAAAGTCGAGACGTTCTTTGATGTTGACTGAGGAACTTGTGTTTTGCAATGTGACGCCCATTTGTTCGGCGATCGCCCGAAACAAATTATTAAAAATTTCCAGCAAAACCGGGTCTAATTCAACACCATAATAACTGGTATTATCTGCGTTGATAGGCGCGGATATGCGGTTCAAAATTAGATCGTTATTTTCGGTGATTTCCCCTTCCCAGCCCGGTTCTATGATATTAGTTCCCGTTGCTTCAACAATGATAGCAGGGCCTTCTATGCAGTCGCCCGATCGCAAATCGTCTCTCTGATAAACAGGCGTTTCCCGCCACCCGCCAGCAACATACATTTGCACGGTTGAAATTGGTTGCACAGGCAAGATGCCCCTGCCACCAGAGGGGGAAATTGTGGAGGCTTCCGGCACATCCATTCTTTCTACAACTTCCACCGAAACCGCTTCCACAATCAGCGGTTTTTCTGGCATAATAAAACTGTAACGCTGTCGGTGGGCTGCTTCAAATTCAGTCTGCATCGCCTCAATATTGTCAGCAAAATTGACCGCCAAAACCGAGTCACTTCCCTGATATTTTAAGCGCAACTTGCTAACAACTAAAACTTCTGACTCATTCTCTGTGTTCTCTGCGCCTCTGCGGTTCAATTCCCTCTTTCCATCAGCCTCCAATTCGCTTAAAATATAATGCAAATCAGCTAATAATTCTGCATTTAATTGTTGCTCGATCGCCCTTTCCCGAATAGCCCGCACATCAGCCAAACCCATACCGTAAGCCGACAACACACCCGCATAAGGGTGAATAAATACCCGTTTCATGCCCAAAGCATCGGCGATCGCACAAGCGTGTTGGCCGCCCGCACCGCCGAAACAGCACAATGTATATTCCGAAACATCGTAACCGCGCTGAAGCGAGATTTTTTTGACAGCATTTGCCATCTTTTCCACCGCGATCGCCAAAAAACCCTCCGCCACCTCTTCGGCCGTCCTCTCGCCCCCAATTTCCCCCGCTAGTTGCCCAAATTTTTGGTTTACTACGTCAGGGGCGATCGGCAAATCTCCATTCAATCCAAACACTTTCGGGAAAAAATCCGGTTGAATTTTCCCCAACATCACATTACAATCAGTCACCGTCAAGGGGCCGCCTTTGCGATAGCAAGCAGGCCCAGGATTGGCCCCTGCAGACTCCGGCCCGACACGGTAGCGAGCCCCGTCAAAAAAGACAATTGAACCGCCGCCGGCTGCTACAGTGTGAATTGCCATCACGGGCGATCGCAATCTCACCCCAGCAATTTCCGTCTCAAATTCCCGTTCGTATTCGCCGTTAAAATGGGCGACATCTGTCGAAGTTCCGCCCATATCAAAGGTAATAATTTTATCGAAACCTGCTTTTATGCTGGTTTGAACCGCGCCGACAATTCCCCCAGCCGGCCCGGATAAAATACTATTTTTTCCTTGGAATTTGGTGGCATCTACTAAGCCGCCGTTGGATTGCATGAACATTAATTTAGGGGGCTGGGAGGGCGAGGAGGAGGAGGGCGGGCCCGCACCATCCACCGCCACTACAGATAATTGACTCGTTACTTGTTCGACATAACGCCGCAAAATCGGAGATAAATAAGCATCGACAACCGCAGTATCTCCCCGCGAAACTAACTTCATTAAAGGGCTGACTTCGTGAGATACTGAAATTTGAGTAAAGCCAATTTCTTTGGCTATCTTAGCAACTTTTTTTTCGTGTTCCGAGTAGCGGTAGCCGTGCATGAATACGATCGCACAACTGCGAATTCCCTCATCGTAGGCTTGCTGCAAAGATGGGATAAAATCCAAATTCACAGCCATTAACTCGTCACCTCTGGCGCTGTAGCGTTCGGCAACTTCGATCGCGCGATCGTACAGCATTTCTGGTAAAATAATGTGGCGGGCAAAAATATTCGGGCGGTTTTGATAGCCAATTCTCAGCGCATCGCCGAAACCTTTAGTAATTAGTAGAATAGTGCGATCGCCCTTACGTTCCAGCAAAGCATTTGTCGCCACCGTCGTACCCATTTTAATCGCTGCAATCTCCCCCGCCGGGATCGATTCCCCCGCCCCAATCCCCAAAATATCGCGAATTCCTTGCACTGCTGCGTCGGTGTAGCGATCGGGATTTTCCGACAGCAGCTTGTGAATTACGAGCTTACCATCCGGCTTTTGGGCTACTATATCGGTAAAAGTACCACCCCGATCGATCCAGAATTGCCAAGAAGTGCGATCGGAAACAACAGAATTCATATCTTTTTTTCTCATCTTCTCTTTCCTTCCTACCCTTCGGGAACGGCTTCGCCAAACAGGTTCTTCGCGCCTTCGCGGTTCGTTAAAATAAAACTGCTATATATATCGAATAGCCTCAATTAGCCCCCCACAAACACCCGCGAGAAAATCCAAATCCAAAGTCTCAATCTTATCACTCGCTTGATGATAATGCGGATTCCGCATATTAGCCGTATCCGTCACCATAATCGCCGGATAACCATTATCCCAAAAAGGAGCATGATCGCTGCGGCGAGTATCCGGCACAATCAAACCTCGATTCGGCACCGGCAACCACTCGCAAGCTTGACCCGATTTGCGGATATTTCCGCTCAAGGCCATCATATCGCGAACAGTCCGTAAGTTCCCGATTAAAGCAATAAAATTACCAATATTCGGATAAAAATATTTCAGTCCCGCCGGGTAGCTTTGAGAGTTGGGTTTGTTGTTGCAATAACCCAACATTTCCAAAGAAATCATCAACCGAATTGACTGTTGCTGTTGTTTGTATTTAGCGGCATGATGCTTGCTACCCCAACAACCTGCTTCTTCCATATCGAAGGCAACTAATTGTACTGGATATTGTAGCGGTTGAAGTGCGATCGCCCTAGCGAGTTCCAGCAAAACAGCCACCCCAGTAGCATTATCATCAGCCCCAGCCGTCCCCGGCACAGTATCGTAATGAGCACCTATTATAATCGGCAGCAACCCCTGCTTGCCAGCCTTTTCGGAGGGGGGTAAATCCAAGATAAAATTGTGATGAATTCGCCCGCGCACCGCAAAATCGTCGATTTCTACAGTTCCCCACTGTCCGAATTGTTCGCGGATGTATTGCTGAGCATAAAAATGCCCTTCGGATGCGAGGTATGGGTTGCGATCGCGTACAATTTGAATTAGGTGGCTGTGCAGGCGTTCTTTGAGATTCATGCGATCGGAGATACAATGAGTACACTCAGATTATATGAGATTGAATTATGATTGGAGAAGTCAGAATCAAAAATTATAAGTCCATTCACAAGCTGAAGCTAGAATTAGGACGAGTCACCGTATTGATTGGTGAAAATGGCTGCGGTAAGAGTAATATCCTAGAGGCGATCGCCCTGGCTTCTGCGGCGGCTGATGATAAGCTGGATAACGAGTTTTTAGCATCTAGGGGTATCAGAGTTACAGAACCTCAATTAATGCGATCGGCTTTTGAAAAGGAAAATTTAGCTAAAGATATCGGCATTGAACTTAGTGGAAATAATGCTGAGATAAAATTTGTTTTACAAAATAACAACCAACCCTATTCTAAATGGAGCAAACGTGAGAACAATTACTATAAGACTTCAGAAAACCCTGTGGATTTAGAAAAAGCCTTTCGCCAACAACGACAAGACAGTCTTTTAGACTACAATATTTTTGTATCTAATCAAAATCAATATTATGTATCTACCATAACAAATTTCAAAATACCTATACAAGAATTTATAATTTATTCTCCTGAAAACCAAGCCTTACGAACTTTTGAAAAAGAAGGACAGATCCAACCATTAGGAATTAATGGAGAAGGTTTGTTTAAACTTTTAAAGTTTTTGAGTTCAGATAACCAACAGAAGCTTAATGAAATTAAAAAAAAGCTGCAACTGATAGATTGGTTTCAAGATTTTGTTGAATCTCCTCTAAATTTATCAAGTATTCAAAACTCACTTCAAATTAAAGATAGATACTTAGATCCAGATTTAGCTTATTTTGACCAAAGAAGTTCTAATGAAGGCTTTTTATTCTTGCTATTTTACTTTGCTTTATTTATTAGCGATATCACACCTAAATTTTTTGCAATAGATAACATTGATGCTTCGCTCAACCCCAGATTGTGTCGCAGATTAATCCAAGAATTAGTCGAATTAGCAAAAAAACACGACAAACAAGTTATATTCACAACCCACAACCCGGCAGTTTTGGACGGTTTAGATTTAGATGATGATCGACAGCGGCTGTTTGTGATCTACCGCAACCAATTAGGACATACTAAAGCCAGACGCATTCTCAAACCTGAACCTCTCGAAGGACAGGAACCTGTAAAATTATCAGAGGCTTTTTTGAGAGGCTATATCGGAGGACTTCCTAAGAATTTTTAATATGACTAATTTCGGATTAATTACTGAGGGATTGACTGACCAGATTGTGATTGAAAGTATTTTAGCAGGATATTTCAATAACCCCGATCTAGATATTAGACCGCTTCAACCAGAAAGAGATAAAGATGATGATGATAAATCTCATAATTATGGAGGCTGGAGTCAAGTTATTGCTTACTGCGAGTCAACAGATTTTAAGGAAGCATTTCAATTTATCGAATATATCATTATCCAAATAGATACTGATGTTTCAGAAGATTATAATATCCTCAAGCAAGATGAAAATGGTGAGTTAACTCCTCAGCAGTTGATTGAAAAAGTCATCGATAAGTTTAAAGGTTTGATAGGGGAAGATTTTTACATAAAATACGAACAGCGGATCGTATTTGCCATATCCGTACATTCTATTGAGTGCTGGTTGCTGCCGCTGTACTATACAGATAAGAGAAAATCTAAGTTGATAAATTGTTTGGATACATTAAACCAGCAGCTTAGTAGAAAAGATAGTTTTACAATCGATCGCAATGCTAAAAATCCTGACTACTATCGACAAATAGCCCGCAAATACTGCAAGCAGAAGGTTTTAATAGCCAGTTACCCAGACAATCCGAGTTTCAAAGTCTTTATAGAAGAACTTGAAAACAGAAATATTGCTGTAGAACCAGAGGACGATTTTTAATGTAAATTAAGCTGTTTTGCGGGACACATTTAATTGACTTGAGAATGCAATCTAAATCTAAACTTCCGACTCCAACTCTGTAGCTCGTAATTTCACGGGAAATTCAACTTTCTTCAACTCAGACGACTCTAATAACTGCACTTTCTCCTCAGAATTAGCTTCACCATTCCGCACTTTTCCCAATTTTTCCGCCAAAGTATCCCGCTGGTTGATCAAATAAATACTTACCAAAGTCAGCCCTACCCCCATAGATTGCAGCGAATTCAACACCTCGCCCAAGAACAAATTGCCGAACAGCAAAGCAAAAATTGGGGTAAGAAACGTCAGAGAACTTAAACTCGTCAAACTGCCGCTAGAAGCAAAATAAAAGAATAAACCGTAGGCGATCGCACTTCCGAACACGGTAGAATAACCTAGCGCCATCCAGCCCGAAAAATCGATATTCACAAACTGCTCTGACTCAGTAGTCGCCGAAATCGCCAACAGCGGCAAACCGCCCAAAATCATGTGCCAGCCCGTCGCCACCACCGGGTCAACATAGCGGCAAACCCAGCGCACCAAAACCGTACCCACAGCCATCGACAAAGCCGCCAACAGCATCAACCATTCCCCACCCTCAAAGAACTGTTCCATACCCCCAGAAACCTGCGTGCCTTCGGGAGAAAACAGCCCCAAAATCCAGCCATCGGGCAACCCAATCAAACTGATGCCGATAACGCCAATTACTAATCCCAACCAGCCCCAAAAACCAATTTTTTCTTGAAACAACCACAAACACAAAATCGCCACAGCTAGCGGTTGAGAATCAATCATCACCGAACCCAAACCCGCACCGGTTCTCGCCAAACCTTCGGCTAAAAAGCCTTGAAACAAAGTACCGTCAACTAAAGCAAACAGCGAAATCCACAGCCAAGCTTTCCAACCCGCAGGCTGTGCCTTTCCCATCAGCGCCGCCGCCAACAGCACCAACACGCCCGCAGGTACTAAACGCACAAATGCCACAAATAGAGGTGTCGTGTGCGGCATCACTCCTTTCATCGCTACCATTGCGGTTCCCCACAGGAAAAACGGCGCGATTAACAACAGCGGGGCAAAGGGTAGTTTAGAATCGGTAAGTTTTAGCTGCATGGCGGGGACTCCAAATAATTGATGAGAGTGGCTCTCAGAAAAATAATGTAGATTTGTTAAGCAATTTTTACAATTATATATCGAAGGTGGGTTAAGTGCGATCGACCGATCGGCAAGAAACCCAGTTTTTTCACCCAGATATTCGCTTCAAACCCTGAATCTCTGCAAAAAACCCGGTTTCTTCAGTCTCATCGAGTAGCCTTCTTCCCTCTTCCCTCTGACAACAGCCAACTGCCAACTGCCAACTGCCAAGTGCCTTCAGATGAGTCACACTAGAAGTTAGCTACAAAATTTCCTACATTGCCTGTAAACTGCCCATGATTTGGCCATTCAAGCCCCGCTACCGCAAACAAATCGCCCGTATCGAAGTCACCGGAGCCATCGCCGGAGAAACCCGCAAACGAGTTCTAGAAGCGCTCAAAACCGTTGAAGAACGCAAATTTCCTGCCTTGCTGCTGCGGATAGACAGCCCTGGGGGGACAGTCGGCGATTCCCAGGAAATTTACAGCGCGCTCAAGCGTTTGCAAGAAAAAATCAAAATAGTCGCTAGTTTCGGCAATATTTCAGCTTCTGGCGGAGTCTATATCGGCATGGGCGCTCACCATATTGTTGCCAATCCCGGTACAATTACTGGCAGCATCGGCGTGATTATCCGCGGCAACAATCTAGAAAAGCTGCTTGAAAAAGTCGGCGTTTCTTTTGAGGTGATTAAATCGGGGCCGTATAAAGATATCTTGGCATTCGATCGACAATTGACCGAGCCAGAACAGCAAATTCTGCAAGACTTGATCGACACCACCTACCAGCAATTCGTCGAAACCGTCGCAGAAGCCCGGAAACTCCCAGTTGAAAAAGTCAAAACCTTTGCCGACGGTCGCATTTTTAGCGGTCAGCAAGCCTTAGAATTGGGTGTGGTCGATCGACTCGGAACAGAAGAGGACGCTCGCCGCTGGACAGCCGAACTCGCAGGCCTCGACCCGGAAAAAACCGAGTGCTGTACGCTAGAAAAAGCCAAACCTTTCCTAAATCGGGTCTTGGGGAGTAGTCTGGATACATCGGGGATTTCAGCTTACAAAAACTTGCTGGAATTCGAGCTTTCGACTAGCGGTTTACCGCTGTGGCTGTATCGCCCGTGATTTAATAGTCAGTTGGCAGTTGGCAGTTGCTAATTGGCAGTTGGCAGTTGGCAGTTGGTAATTGGCAGTTGGCAATTGGTAATTTGTAATTGCAACTAACAACTAACAACTAACAACTAACAACTAACAACTACAACTAACAACTAACAACTACCAACTCACAACTACCAACTAACAACTAACAACTAACAACTAACAACTGACAACTGACAACTAGCAACTACCAACTGACAAAAAAATGGAGAATATTTGCGTGGAATGGCAAGTGCGGGCGATTCGCGGGGCAACAACTGCTAGCGAGAATTCGGTGGAAGCAATTCGAGAATCGGTGAGAGAACTTTTAGATGAATTAGAAACAAGAAATAATTTAGATCCGGAATTAATGATTAGTGCTACGTTTTCTGTCACCCGCGATTTAGATGCTATCTTTCCGGCCGCGATCGCCCGCGAACGTCCCCGCTGGTGCAATGTTCCTTTGTTGGATGTGCAGCAAATGCACGTTAAGGGTTCTTTGGAACGCTGCATCCGCTTTTTAATTCACATCAATTGGCCGGCACATACCGAAATTTATCATCCTTATTTGCGCGGAGCTCAAAATTTGCGCCCCGATTGGAATTTGGCTGTGGCGGTGGCTGGGGAAAAATAGACGGCTCTTTCGGATATTTGCGGAAAAATGTATATTGGGCTGCGGGGTAATTGGTAATTGGCGATCGATTCGGAACCTATTACCCATTACCAGACATTAGATTAACCGATCGCCAAAATGTCGGGATAGCCGTTTGATTTACTAATAAATTGCAAAAAAAACCGGCTTCTCGAAGAAACCGGGTTTTTATCAATCAGTGGCTTTCTTGTGATGCAGCCTAATCCCTAAAAAGATGTCATATATAAAACTCCAAAAGTCCTTTTTCCCTTCCAATATTCCCAAACTTTGAGGAGAACCCTTCTCATCCAACAGCGGCTTTACAGCCTCGTAAGCCGGCTTGTAATTGTACCAAGGAATTGAAGGCCACAAATGATGGATCAGGTGATAATTCTGCCCCAAAATTAAGATATTCAGAATCGGACTCGGATATACTCTGGCATTTTTCCAGCGATCGCGCTCGTGAAACGGACGGTGCGGCAAATAATCAAAAAATAACCCCAAGGCTAAGCCCACCACCAAAGCAGGAGAAAACCAAAAATTCAGCACGTAACCTAAATGGTCGTATTGAATGGAGATACAAACCACTCCAATTACAAACAAACGGCTAAAAAACCATTCCCAAAGTTCGTATTTCCGCCACAGTTTGCGCTTAAAGAAGAAAATCTCGTGGTAAAAAAACCTCGCAGCAATTAACCACAAAGGCCCGCCAGTAGAAACATAATGGTCTGGATCGTTTTCTGGGTCATTAACATGGGCGTGATGTTGCATATGTACCCGCGTAAATACCGGGAAAGCAAAGCCCAACATCAGCGCGCTACCGTGTCCCAAAATAGCGTTAATTGTGCGATCGCGGTGCGCCGCATTGTGAGACGCATCGTGAATCACCGTTCCAGCCATGTGTAACGCCAGCACGTTCAGCAAAAAACAACACCAATCCGGCCATTCCCCGTACCAGTAACCCACAAAGGAAATCGCGATCGTCGCTAATGCACTCACAAACAACAGCAGCGTCGGATTCAAGTCACCGGGAGGACTCAGAAACTCTTTCGGCACTGTCAGCGGCCGTCCTGCCTCCGACATCTTTGTTAACACTCCTTAATATTTCACCCTTGCGTAGTATAAGATACAAGTCTCCCTATAGTAAAGTTTGGTAAAAAAACTGAATCTAATGTATCGCCCACTAAGTTTAGAGATGTCTCTGGACTCAAACTCTTAGGTGCGCGGGACAATCCCAAATATCCAATCCCAAATTAAAATTGTTTTACCCGCAAGCTGACCAACTTTTCGAGACGGGATATTTAAAATTTCGCCCGATCGCAAATTCGATCGCCACAATGGTAGAGTTTTTGTATTATAGGCATCTTGACCCCGCCCAAAAACGGATACAAGTTTCCCACAAAACTCGCCAGCAGCCCCAAATTTTAGACTAAGAGTTCAGCTCCCAGATTCATCTGTTGTAGACTAAATCTCACATCTAAAACTTGTAGGCCCAAGTCGAAGAATCTCAAATCGACCGACTGTCTTTCCACCCGCCTCCCCAGAACACCGCTGATGCAATTGCCAAAAGCCCTACGCCGAACTAAAATTGTCGCCACCATTGGCCCTGCCACATCCAACCCACAAGTGCTGCGCAACCTCATAGAAGCTGGTGCTACAACTTTGCGACTCAACTTTTCCCACGGAACAGAAGAAGACCACCAGCGCAGCATTCGCTTAATCCGGCAAACTTCCTTTGAACTCAACCAGCCGGTGGCAATCCTCCAAGACCTCCAAGGCCCGAAAATTCGTTTAGGGCGCTTTGAAACAGGCTCTATAGTTGTCAAAAACGGCGATTCCTTCATTTTGACTAGCCGCCCAGTTGTCGGCACAGAGCTGATTTCTTCCGTCACCTACGAAACCTTAGCTTCGGAAGTCCCAGAGGGAGCCACGATTCTGCTCGACGACGGGAAAGTAGAAATGCGCGTCGAAAAAGTAGACCGCGGCGGGGGAGAACTGTTCTGCCGCGTCGTCGTTGGTGGGCCCCTTTCCAACAACAAAGGCGTAAATTTTCCGGGAGTTTACCTGTCAATCAAAGCCCTGACTGACAAAGACCGCAAAGATTTAATGTTCGGCCTCGACCAAGGTGTCGATTGGGTGGCTTTGAGCTTCGTGCGGAATCCCCAGGATATGCTGGAAATTAAAGAACTGATTGCTAGTGCGGGCAAGCAAGTACCGGTGATTGCTAAGATCGAAAAGCACGAGGCGATCGAACAAATGGAAGAAATTCTCGCCCTTTGCAACGGCGTGATGGTCGCCCGGGGCGATTTGGGAGTAGAACTTCCCGCCGAAGACGTGCCGATTTTGCAAAAGCGGCTGATTGCGACTTCCAACCGCATGGGCATTCCGGTGATTACCGCGACCCAGATGCTCGACAGCATGGTCAACAATCCCCGTCCTACCCGCGCCGAGATTTCCGACGTGGCTAACGCGATTCTCGACGGAACTGATGCGGTAATGCTCTCCAATGAAACCGCTGTCGGCAATTTTCCTGTCGAAGCGGTGGCGACGATGGCGAGAATTGCCATCCGCATCGAAAGGGAAGAAATTAAGCGCAATATTAGAAATGTAGAAGATGTCGGTCGATCGATCCCCAACGGCATCAGCCAAGCAGTCAGCCAAATCTCCGAACAGCTAAACGCCGCGGCGATTATGACACTGACCAAAACCGGCTCTACAGCCCGCAATGTCTCCAAATTCCGACCGAAAACTCCAATTTTGGCAGTTACTCCCCACGTAGACGTAGCCCGACAACTGCAATTAGTCTGGGGAGTCAAACCCCTGTTGGTGCTAGATTTGCCCTCAACAGGCCAGACATTTCAATCTGCGATAACTGTCGCCCAAGAAAAAGAATTATTGTCCGACGGAGATTTAGTGGTGATGACCGCCGGTACTCTGCAGGGGGTTGCTGGCTCAACGGATTTGATCAAAGTTGAAGTAGTGACAGCAGTTTTAGGCAGAGGCACCGGTGTCGGTTTGGGCTCGGTAAGCGGGATGGCCAGGGTGGCTCGCACTGCTACGGATGTGTCGAATTTCCGCGCTGGAGACATTTTGGTAGTGGAGCGCACCAGCGCCGATTTTGTGGAGATGATTCGCAAAGCAGCAGGTGTTGTGACGGAGGAGGAAAGTTTGACTTCTCACGCTGCGATTATCGGTTTGCGTTTGGGCGTGCCAGTGATGGTGGGGGTTGAGAATGCGATGCGGATAATTCGGGACGGCACTATGCTGACGCTGGATATGCAGCGGGGTTTGGTTTATTCCGGCGCAAGAGCAGGCTCAACTGACGGGGAACTGGTTGTTTGACAAGTTCTGAGTTTTGTTCGCCTGCGGGGTCAAAAACCCAGTTTCTGCTTTAATGTCGATCCAGCGTCGAAAATTGGGGTAGAAACCGGGTTTTTATCGCTCAGCGTCCTCAAGTTCTCAGTTGTGGAGTTTGGAATTAAATTCTACAACTCGTTGATTTTTTTTAAAATTTGTGCTATTCTTCAAAACTGTCTGTGCCGATGTAGCTCAGTGGTAGAGTAACCGATTCGTAATCGGTCGGTCGCGGGTTCAAATCCCGCCATCGGCTTTGAGTTTGAGCTGTTTTTGCGAAAACGAAGCCATGAAATTTATATCAAATCCTCTCTTCATCGGAAAAGTAAATTTACTGTTGACTGTTAACTGTTAACATCACCAGGAGTACAACCGGAATTGATATTAACTATTAATTAGATTTGTAGTCCAGACTTTAGTCGTGATTAATTGATTTTATTTTGGAGGGCGAGGGACGCGAGAACTCAGCGGGCTGAGGATTTGATTCAGGGCGCGCAATTGTTCGGCAGTGCCCAAACAAATTAGCATATCTCCTCCTTCGATCGTAGTTTCTCCAGTTGGCCCTACAATCAAATTGCCGTCAGGGCGACGAATTGCCAAAACTAAAGCCCCGGATTGCGATCGCAATTTGGCATTTCTCAAAGTTTCTCCGACGTACATACAACTATTCGGATTCACCAGAAATTCTTCCATGTAAAAAGAATTGTCGGTTCCCGTCAAAACCCCGTCTAAAAAATCCAGAACTTGAGGGCGCAAAGCCGCCGCCGCCATGCGTTTTCCCCCCGTAATGTAGGGGGATACAACCACATCGGCTCCGCCCCGCTGCAACTTCTTTACGGCTTCTTCTGTCGTGGCGCGGGCGATCGCCCGTACCTTCGGATTCAGAGTTTTTGCCGACAGCACAGTGTATAAATTCTCGGCATCCGACGGCAAAGCTGCTACAATACAAATTGCGCGATCGATCCCCACATTCAGCAAAATTTCGTCCAGAGTCGCATCTCCCTGCACCCCCTTGTACCCCAGCGCCAAGGCAGCCTCGATCGACTGTATCGCCGAATCTACCACCACAAAAGGGATTTTTTCTGCCTCAAATTCCAAGGCAATCTGCCGGCCCGTGCGCCCAAAACCGCATAGAATATAATGTCCGCTCAAAGAATCTACCAAACGCCGCTGCTGCCTAATTCTTGCTCCTTCTTGAAAATAGCCTTGAATTAGCGCTTCTGTAAAGCGGTTAACGATGAAACCAATCACCATGACACCCATCAAAATCAGGCACATGGTAAACATTCGCCCGCGGCTACCGAGGGGGTGAATTTCGCCGTAGCCGACAGTTGCTAAGGTAAATACAGTCATATAAGCTGCATCCAGCAAAGACCATTTTTCCACCTGCCAATACCAGAGAGTACCCGTGCATAAAACACCACCAAGGGCGATCGCGCCGCCCGTTAACTCTTTTTCCAGATGCTGATACTTTTGCTCTAGAGTTGAATACACCTATCTCGCTTGCTGATTAGCTATTATCTCGAAAATTGGGTTAAAAACCCCGTCCTAATTTATAATACCGTCGCACAAGCGGCGATCGCTTTCTTGAAGCTGAGACTTAACCTGAAGAGAATTGCGAGTTAAATTACAACCGTGTATCAGCAAATCTTCCACATTCAAATTCCACAATATCACCGTACCATCTGCACTCGCACTAGCGATCGCCCTACCATCAGGACTAAAAATCGCACTTTGCACCGCACTTTTGTGACCCTTTAAAGTTTTGAGCAATGTACCATCAACTTTCCACAGTCTCACCATGTTGTCTGCACTCGCCGATACCAGTATTTGGCGATCGGGACTAAAGCTAACATTTGTGACTTGACTGGGATGTTTAAACATACTCATTAGTATACCATTTGGCTTCAATATTTTCACATCTTTCTCACCTGCTACTGAGACAGTTATTTGATTTCTTTGTTTTACATTAGCTTTTGCTATCGGGCGTATTTTTTCCTTAAAAACTTGAATTAACTTGCCGTCAATTTGCCAAACCTTAACTGTATTATCATCGCTAACTACCACCAACCTCTGATTATCTCGACTAAAAGTGACATCGATAATTTGATGAGGCTGACCTATTAAAACAGCTTTCAAACTGCCGTTTTTCTGCCAAATTCTAATAGTATTATCCTCGCTAGCAGTCGCCAAAAGTTGACTGTTTGGGCTAAAAGTAACAAAAGCTAGCTTTGCAGTTGAAGCGCGGAAAGTTATGCGTCGATCGAAACTGTAAACTGCTTGTTCCAGTGCCGTTAAAACCCGGACTTGGATATCTGATTTGACTCCAAGGGAGCAATTCATTTCTTGGACAGCTTTGATGCTTTCAATTAAAGCCTCTGGTTTTTTACCCGCTGCAAATAGAGTTTCGGAAAACAAACTGAGAGTCAGAATTTTCTGGTTTCTTTCCTCAATTGAAGGTTTGATCCAAAAAGCAGCAATTAAGATTGAAATCAGCAATCCTGAACTTACAGTAAAAATTTGTACTTTCAGTCGTTCTTCACGCCAGAGTTTAAGTTGAGTAGCTTTTCTCAGGTTTTGCTCTGCGGTTACTTCTTCTAATAACTGATTTTGCCGGCGCAATAATTGTATTTCTAATTTAGTTTGCTGTTCGCGATCGTGCAATTCGGTAAATTCGGCTTCTTGGCTAGCAGCTAAAAACTGATAATCGTGAGCACTCAAGCTTTTGCCGGCAGCCCATTCTCGCGCATCTTGCAGTGCTTGACCGCGCAAAAAACGAGATTTATCTTGACAACTTGATATTATCCATGCTGTTAGAGCTTCGGCGTAAGGTCGCAAATTGTCAAGGGCTTTTTCTACCCAGTTATGGTTGAATATAGATGCGTAAATTAGGTTATTTACCATTAATTTACCACCTCGTTTTACCACTAATCCACTCAATCTCAATTCAGTTTGTTCGGGGGTATCATCGGCGCAGATCCGCCCAGCCAGGGCCCACACGGGGGCACTGCCCCCACAATCGGAAGGTTCTAAGATCGGCAATATTTTTTGATAGAGTCCTAATAATCTGCTGGCGCAGTGCTGATTTCTGAGAAGGCGATCGCGAATTGTTTTCAAATGCACTGGCTCATCAGCAGCTTCCCAATTATCAATAATCTGAGCTTGCACAATCTCCGCGATCGACAATCTGTTCGTAGTGAAGACTTCAGTTTTTCTTCCTAATTTCTGCCCTTGAACTATCAATTTACACAGCTTTTGAGTCAGAAACGGTTGACCGCCCGTCCACTCCAAAATCTCTTGCAAAACAGCTTGATAATTGTCAACTTTCCCCTCAAAACCCTTGATTAAAGGCAAACATTCCTGTAAGCTGAAACCATGAAGTTCAATAGCTCGACCGATATTAAACGGCGTGCGAGTTGCATCGCTAATTAAATCAGATGGCGTAGCTACTCCCAGCAAAGCAAATGTTAACCGCTGATATTCTGATTTGTGCGCTCGTTTATTGTAGCAAGACCTAATCAAGGCAAAAAAGTCATCTAGCGATTCTTTGAAACTGAGAACGCTATCAATTTCATCAATAAAAATAACAATATTTTGAGAGATTTTGACCAGCAATAACTCTTCGATTAATTCTCCTAAGCGTTGCACCGGCGACATCAACTCTCTCTCCCGCCACCAAGTCATAAACTCGACTGCGTTAAACAGTTTGAAATTGCACAAAAGCTTGTAAGCGACGCCGCCGTACCACTTATCCAGAGAGACTTGCTGGTTGCCAATGTCCGAAAGGTCGATCGTAGCACAAGCAATGCCATCAGCCGAGAGCTTTTGTACAGTTCGCACTAGCAAACTGGATTTGCCCATTTGCCGGGAATTGAGCACGTAACAAAACTCTCCAGCTTTCAGAGCTTGATAAAGTTCCGAGTCAGCTTGTCGCACTACATAGGTAGGTGCATCTTGCGGAAGACTGCCACCAATTTGATATTGATAATCGACTGTCATTATATTGCCTCTATTGATAACTTTGTCTCAGTTCTCTGGTGCCTGTAGCACAAGCAATTTTACCATTTTGATAAGTTGGTTCTGGTGGTTTAATTGTACCAGCAGAATCAGCTCCGCACAATATAGATGTGGTCGTTTTTTTATTTTTAGAAGCATTTGACTCACCTTTGGGAGCAGGAATTACAAAAACTCCACCGACACAGCTTTTAAGATTTTTATGCTTTGAGACTCCATAATTAAATGTTGCTTTTTTTGTTGTATGGTGGGAATATTTGTAATTTTCTGTCTCGGTTTTAATAATGCGAATTTTTAAAGCCTTAACAAAAGTGCTAAAAACACTTTTTTCGGCAAAATAGGCTTGCTGACGTTTGTTGATTAAGCTAATATAATCTCTGGGTTCCCCTTGCTTGTTGTTCCTAAGCTTAGCCTGAAAGGATGGCACAGCTACCGAAGCTAATACTCCAATCACCACTAAACATCCACCAACATTCGATGCAAGGCTAGCTGATTTAGAACTTTGTTGACTCATAGTTTTGTATCCTCTCTGTTTGTTGTAAGAACTTTAGTCCAGTAAACCTCAAGTGAAGGCCGATTTGATATTGTAATCGACGGTCATTATATTGCGTATAGTTAGATTAGTTTTGCCATTCTTTTGTGCCTTTCCCACAAGCAATTTTACCATTTTCATAGGTAGGTTCCGCTGGTTTAATTGTACCGGGAGAATCAGCTTGGCACAATATGGACGTTGTAATTCTTTCCTCTTTAGCAGCATTTGGCTCAAAGTTTTTAGCAGGAACTAGAAAGACACCGCCGACATAACTTTTGAAGTCTTTTTCCTTGGATACTCCATAATTAAATCCTGCTTTTTTAGTGGTGCGAACTGAATACTTGAAATTGGTCGTCTCGGTTTTAATCCCAATTTCCAAAGCATTAACAGAAGTAGCAAAAGCACTTTTTTCAGCAAAGTGAGCTTGTTGGGCTTTGTTCATTGATCCAACATACTGTTTTGCTTCTGACTGCTTGCTTCTATTGGTATTATTTAGATAAAATGGCAGAGCTATCCCATTCATTACTCCAATACCGGCTATAAGTAATAAGCATCCACAACCGCGAGAAGCTGCATTGCGAACTATTGATTCTTTATTGTTAGTCATGGTGTTGTCTCCTTAAATGGTATATACAATGCGAATTAAAGTCGGCGAGGCAGAGCTTCTGGATCTGCGTTACCAGGCAGAGCCTGGTAACGACAAAAACGAAGCAATACTAATCTCTAAGCTCGCAGCTTTTGTACTTCTTTCCGGTCAATGGATGTGGGCTGAATCACTTTACTGCCGATCGCAAAATCGCGCAATTCCACTCTTGTAAACTTCACACCCCAAGGATCTGTCGTTGTATCCAACTCTTCCACTAAAGCATTATTAATCTCATGTCGAGCCGTGTAGAGTTCCTCAACAGATAATTTAGCAAGGTGAGTCCGAATTGAAAGAATCAGCATATTTAACATCGCTTCCTTGAGATTCTGCACTTTGTAGGAAGCTTTTTCTAAGTCAATAATTCGCCAGTACACAATAAAATCAACGGTGACGGCAACCCGATCGCGCGTCGTGCATTCTTGCGGTGACAGCCTTAAAATTTGCTCGCGCAGAGTTTGTTTATAGGCGACTGTTTCGACAAAGGGAATCAAAAATGTTATACCCGGTTCTAGTTTTTTTCGATCGTACTTTCCGAAAATTTCAACTAATGCCTCATCTCCTTGACGGACAATTTTTACGCTGTTGGCTAAGGATACTCCAGTGATGGCAAACAATACCGTCAAAAAATACTGATACATAGTGAATCTCCTGGTAAATAGTTGACAGTTGACAGTTGACAGTTGATAGTGATTTCTTAGTCTCTTAGAGGGACTTTGTTTGGCAAGAAGCGATTTAACTCGCCGAGTCATAAAAGAGCCAACTCAGATTTAGCCGTTGATGTGAATTAATCTGTCAGGTACAACAATCAGCGTGTTTCCTTCGCGGCGCAAAACGTAAACTTTTTGTCTGGGTGCGATCGCCCCTTGGAAATCTTCATTGCGAGCTTTCCACGAAGCCCCTTCATAAATCACCATTCCGGTTTCTCCGGGGAAAATTTCGGAGATAGTTGTCGCTTCGGTTGCTTCGGGAATCACAAACTTTTTGCGAACAATAAAAATTGGTCTAATCCAGATGCTCAGCGCGAGGGCTATCCCCATCCAGTAGAAGATTTGCCAGTCAAAATCTTCATACATTATGTTCGCCCAACTAAATTCAAATGCTACCGAACCTCTCCACAAAATAAATGATTCAATTACAGCCGAAGCTCCCATCATTAGCAGGTAAAATCTGTTTTTTTGGGGCTGAGTTTTGATGATTAATAGCTCCATAGCACTAAGCACAACTCCCAGTAGCAGCCAGAATAGGGGCGGGGTGAAGGCGAAACCTGGTTGATTAGTGGCTGAGGCCAGCGACCAAATTAGGATAGAATACACAATGCTTTTACCTCGTTTTGATGGGATTCAACCTTGTTATTTCTAATCTAATCAGGTGGCTATTTGAGTTTGCGACTGAGTTATTTGAAAATTCATCGACTTTTCATCGACTTTTCATCGACTTTAGGGACGGTTGGCATTTATGATGGTTTCAGTGTTTTGATTGTGATAAGCAATGCCACGATCGCTAAAGGTGCGCGAAGAGTGCATTCGCGCAGTTAAATCCTGTCTCCTGAGAAATGGCTTTCCCAGTCAAAAAATCCTGGCTGAGGATTTAGGGATGGCGCAATCTACTGTCAGCCATTTTCTGAATGGCAAACCTGTGGATTATGCCAATTTCATTGAAATTTGTCGCGGATTGGGGCAGGAATGGCGCGATATAGCCGATTTTGAGGCGAATTCAGAGCCAGAGGAGGTAGTGCTGGTGAGGGCAAAAGTGGCGATCGTCCGTTGGCGAAGCCCTCGAAGAGGATCGACCTCACACAAAACCCTTGCTCAGCAGTTACACCAAGCTTTGAGTGCGGGAGGCCACGAGGTCTTTTTTATTAACAACAGCAGCGACTCAGGCTCATATTTAAAGCGTTGCGATTATTTGCTGTTGCTTATTTCCGAAGAATCGGCCGCTAGCGAAATGATATTGGAACAAGTGCAGCTAGCCAAGGAATTGCACAATCTAACTGCTCGTAAACCTGCAATTTTACCGATTTTATTTGAATTAAATACACCGCTTTCTTTTGATTTACTGAGCTATTTAGCAGGAATTCAGCCCTGGCTGTGGCGCGGTGTTGGCGACTCATTTAAGTTAATATCACAAATTTTAACCATTATCAAAGAAGGTCGCACATCGTTAACTGCCGACCATGAATTAGCTGTAGAATGGCACGCAATTACTAGCACAAAACAGTCAATAATTCAACCCCTGCCAGCAGCGCCGCCAGAATTGCCGGGAGGACAAGTTGAACTCACTTCTTGTTTTTATATCGATCGCCCTCCGATCGAATCCCGCTGTTATGAGACGATCGCCCAACCGGGAGCACTGATCCGCATTAAAGCGCCCAGACAGATGGGCAAAACTTCCTTGATGGCGAGGATTTTGCATCACGCAGAACAGCAAGGTTCTCGCACGGTAGCGCTGAGTTTTCAGCTAGCCAATCGGAAAATATTCGCTAATTCAGATACATTTTTGCAGTGGTTTTGTGCTAGCATCGGTCAAGAGCTAGGAATGCTGGAGCAGTTACCCAAGTGTTGGGAATTAGCCGATTTAATTGGCAGTAATCAGTGCTGCAAGGCTTATTTTGAACAGTATTTGCTGTCAGAATCCTCAAAACCCCTGACGTTAGGCTTGGATGAGAGCGATCGCCTGTTTGAATCACCGGAAATTGCCGACGACTTCTTTGGGTTATTGCGAGCTTTGCACGAAGAAGCAAAACGGAGAGATATTTGGAAAAAGTTTCGTTTGATTGTGGTGCATTCGACGGAAGTCTATATCCCGCTGGATGTGAACAAATCGCCTTTTAATGTGGGTTTACCGATTGAATTGCCAGAGTTTAATTCCCAGCAAGTGCAAGATTTGGCAAAGCGGCACGGATTGAATTGGAGTGGGAATGAAGTTGCAGAATTGATGGGGTTAGTGGGCGGAAATCCTTATTTAGTACGGCTAGGGATGTATCATATTTCGCGTCAAGATGTGACTTTAGATCGGTTAGTGAAAGAATCTGCAACTGAAGCGGGAATTTACAGCGATCATTTGCGGCGACATTTATGGAATTTAGAGAAATATTCGGAATTAATGGAGGCGATGAGAGAGGTTGTGAATGTTTCTCAGCCAGTTAGATTGAGGTCAGAATTGGGGTTTAAGTTAAATAGTATGGGGTTGGTGAAATTGGATGGAAATCATTGCATTCCGAGATGTCGGTTGTATCAGGAGTATTTTGGCGATCGGCTTGACTGCAAATAATCCCTATTTACCCGATCGCCAAATCCACACTAACTACAAATTCGGGAAAAGCCAGGGGCGCAACTTCGTCGCCCCGCCAAAACCTGAGCATTAAACTGTAACCGTTAACAGTCGGCTGGCGGTAAACTTCCAAGCAGTTTTCCTGTAAATTTACTATCCATACTTCCTGAATTTGCGATCGAGCGTAAATAGGAAGTTTCACGTCTCTGTCATAATCTATTGAAGTGTCAGCTACTTCTATTAACAGTAAAACTTCGGATGGTAGGGGATGGGCAGTTGAATAGTAATCGGCGCGAGGTTGCAGCAATACTAGATCGGGTTGCGGTTCGGTTCGCTGGCTGACTTGAATGGGGTTTTGTACCGTCACAATCGCCCTTTCTTCTGGAAGCCGGCAAAAGAGTCGGGTAATCCGGTTAACACAACCTGCATGACGAGTTCCAATAGCGGCCATTTCAACAAGTTCTCCTTCTATCAATTCTACGCGATCGCCCTCTGAAAGAATCCCAGCTTTACCCATCAGATGGTATTCTTCTACTGTGAAAAGTCTTTTGAGCAACTGCACTGCCATAACTTACCCTTCCTCTAATTATTTCTTCGATTATAGTCACACGCCCTATTAAATGCCAAATGCCAGTGATGTCTAAAGTCGATGAGAAGTCGATGAAAAGTCAGTCGAGTTCTCAAATAGCCTGGTGATTTAATAGAGATAGAGTAGAAGCAAGGCACAATATGCGAGGTTTGCATACCCCGCCGCACTCAGTGATATATTCAGTTTAACCTCAATGAGGCATTTACCTGAAACCTGAATATTGTCGCGCCTCTCCTCCAATAATTACTCGCTGGACAACTAATCGGCTAACACATTTGAAGAACAATCATGCAGCTTAAGAAAAATCCTCAACTCGATGCACTCGATAAAAAAGTGGAATCTTCAGAAAAAAAGATTCTCCCTGACAAAAAACGTAAATCATGGGTAGGAACTTTTCTGAAAATCACTTTTATTTATTTTCCCCTGGGCAGCATAATACTTGGTGCGATCGCGTTGCCGAATCTGCTCTCTTGTGGCAATAAAGCGAAGCAGTCAGAAGCTAAACAATATGTTAGCTCAATGAACCGCGCTCAACAAGCTTATTTTGCCGAAAAAGGTGTTTTTGCAACTTCCCTTGATGCCCTCGATCTTGGTCTTAAGTCTCAAACAACCAACTACAATTATTCAGTAATTGCTGGTAAAAAAGCTGCATTTAGTTACGGCGTATCCCGCACAGTACAAAAGGATATCAAGAGCGTTATCGGAGCTGTTTTTTTAGTGCCTACACCTCTTACCAATGCTAAGAAAGCTGCCGATACAAGTACGATGCTAACTATATTATGTATTGCCAAATCTGATACTCCAACTCCACCTGCTGAGCCAATAAATATTAACGGTAAATTAGCTTGCGGTGATGGGACAGTAGAATTGAATAAGTAAATTGCGACCAAAATTATGCCAGAAATTGTCAAAGGCTTCATCATCTTAGCTTGCATCTTCATTCCCCTCGAAAGAATTTTATCCTTGCACAAGCAAAAGATATTCCGTCTCGGATGGGCAACCGATGCCACCTATTTTTTTACAGGTCACTTTATTGGCAGATCAGGCGCTATTGTTGTGACTGTAATTTTGTCGCTGATGACTAATTTACTAAACCCGGAATTGCAAAGCAAAGTAGCTTCTCAACCTTTGTGGTTGCAGTTGGCAGAAGCAGTTATCGTTTCAGATATGGCATATTATATTGCTCACAGACTACTGCATGAAGTACCCTGGCTTTGGCAATTTCATGCAATCCATCACACCATTGAACACATGGACTGGTTAGCCGCAGTGCGGGTGCATCCCTGCGAGCAACTCTTTACTCAGATTTGCAAAATTATGCCTCTTTACTGGTTGGGATTTACTAAGGAGAGTTTGGTGGTTTATGCTCTTTATTCGGCGGCGATCGCTTTTTTGATTCATTCTAATATTAAATTAAAATTTGGCATCCTAAAATGGTTCGTAGCAACCCCACAATTTCATCACTGGCATCACAGTAAAATTCCCCAAATCCACAACAAAAACTTTGCTGTTCAGTTGCCATTGTTAGATTTGCTATTTGGCACTATCTATATGCCAACCAAAAAATGCCTGATCAATATGGAATCTCTGATTCTATACCTGCTGGATATGTCGGACAAATGTTCTATCCATTTTCAAGGATGATTAAAAATGCTAGATGAAAATGCAAAACCAGGTATTAAGCGCTATTCTCGCCTTTTCCTGGCAATTATGGGTTTTGGTTTGACGAGTGTTGCTTCTGTGGGTGCAGTTGCCCTATTTCATCACATGGATATCCTAACTTTTATCGCCAGTTTAAATACGAAACAAGTAACTGTTGCCGAATTGCAGCAGGGTAAGTTGAAACCAGTGATTTTGATAGATGTGCGATCGCCCGAAGAATACGCAGAAGATCGCATCGGTGAAAGTCCGCTGGTTCCGATAACTGACATTGAAGCTGGATTCGGTGTCAAGCAAGTGCAAGCTATGGCTCGATCCAGTGTCAAATTTAATCAACCTCAGCCAACTGTTGTACTTTATTGTGCGCGGGGAGCGCGCTCAGTTAAAGCATACCAAAAATTGCAAAAAACTGGGTTGAATTTGGCTTTCCTCTCAGGCGGTATCACAGCATGGCGGCAAGCTATACCTGCTAAAAAAGACGCTGAAATATTAGCCCCAATTACTCGATCGCAGAAATAGACTGTCAGGAGTAATGGGTTAGTTAGTTAAAGGAAGAGCCGAGAACAAGGGTAAGTCGAAAATATCTATCAATAGAAAGGTGTAGCCGGCTGAATGATTAGCTATCTTGAAAATAAGCAGCCAGAATATTCGGCAATCTGCAAAGGTTGGCTGTTTTGGCAGGCAGCACAATAATCTGAGTTAGCATAATTTGATTCCATGCAAAACACCCTAGAGATACTTTCTTCTTCTGAGTCGCCGAGTCTTCCCAAAAAGCAACCCGTACCCCCAAATTACGAAGCAGCCGATCGCCAATTTGTCAATTTGCTAGAAGTCGAGGATTTAGACAAGACGGTGGCGGCAAAACCGTTACTTGTCAGCGATTTTGAAAGCGCGATCGCCTATGCAATTCAAGCAGCTTACCAACAGGAACCGGGCGATGAGGCCGCTCACCGCTTCTTGCAGCGCATACTTTACCGCGTCAACCGCCTCAACTTGTTTTGGTACGACGATTTGCGCCGCTACAACAATGAGCGATCGCACTATTTGCGTTCTGTGCGCGATCGCATTGAGGAACCTTGGCAGCAATGGGAAATCGCCCAAATCGACGTTGCAGCGCTGCAAAACATCGAGGATGTCAAGCAAGCCCTGCGCGATCGCGCCGCTGCCGATGTCGATCCAGAGCTTACTGAGATCGATCGCTACCTGCGAGAACAGATGACTGAAGAGGGATACAAGCACTTGCTGGCGATCGCCTCCTTCGACGGTTTAGTGGAAGCCAGCCGCGTTTCTCGCATCATCGGCGGTGCCGGCAACGAAATTCAGTGCACCCTTACGCGAGTGCTGATCGAAGAATACGGCGGCGGTCGCTTAGCCCGCAAACACTCGACCTATTTTGCCCAAATGCTGGCAGAATTCGGTATGAACACGGAACCGGAGGCGTATTTCGATTTGGTGCCTTGGCAAGTGCTCGCCAGCATCAATCACAATTTCCTGCTGACGGAACGCAAGCGCCATTTTCTTCGCTACAACGGCGGACTCACCTATTTTGAAGTGGCCGGGCCCGTCGCTTACCGCAATTATCTAGCCGCCGCCCAGCGTCTGGGCCTCTCGCAGGCTGCGATGGGCTATTGGGAACTGCACATCCGCGAAGACGAACGTCACGGGCGCTGGATGCTTGATGAGGTGGCGATTCCGCTGGTTGACAGATACCCGCAGGAGGCGTGGGAGTTGGTGTTGGGCTACGATCAGGAGAAGTCGATCGGCGATCGGGCTGCTGCTGCTGTAGTGCGATCGATCCAAGCCACAGAGCACAATTAACAGCTATATCCTAGGGTGTATCAAAGACTGATGCACCCTACCAGGAATTAGCTTAAAATGCTGTCATTAACTGAATTAGCTCGATCGACAAATCTCTTTGCGACTTTTGGTGCTTCTTAAACAAAACTCCAGCCAGCAGATAGATATTTTCCGAATAAAAAGCCATTCCCTGTTCTCTGAGAGTGGCGATCGCGCTTTTCACCTTGGGCTCCGAACTATAATAGCCAAAAGTTAAAGGTGCAATCTCAAAATTCGCCACCGAGTACCCTCGATCCAACGCATAATCGATCAAACCCACAGGATTAGAATAGCTAGAAACCATCAGCAAAACTCGATCGCAGTCCAAAGATAAAAGTTTCTTAGCAATTGTCGAACCATCATTCCCGCCGTGCAACAGCGGCTGATAAATCTTGTCATCCACCGCAGGCAAATAAGGCGGATTCGAGATGACACAATCCGCCGACTGATATAAAAGCGAATCAAAAAAAGAGCAATTGTTGACCGTATATTGTTCGCTGATCTGATATTGCTTAATTTGAGACTGAGCAATTTTCCAAGCTACATTATTTAGCTCAAATCCTTGTATTGTCCCGCTAAAATCTGTTCTCAGCAAAGACTTAATAACTGGACTTCCTTCTCCTGAACCAAACTCTACGATAAGTCTAGAATTGTCGCTGGCATTTAACACTAAACTTTCCAAGCAGTGCGAGTAAAAATTCGATTCTTCCGGGCAGTGGAATACTTGTTTCAGAGGATTGGATGAAGTGAGCATAAATTCTGTAACAAAGTTTACTCTTTTTAAAATATCGAATAAGTAATAGTGCAGCCATCTGTCCCAAGAGCTATTTAATCAAGTTTTATAGCACTTCGATCCAAAGATAAGGGAGAGCTCGCTCCCTTATCTTTGGATCGATTTCCCCATTTAAAATCTCAACTCAAAAAATGAAAAATCTATAGCAGTTCGATCTAAAGATGAGGTATTGAGCGATCGAGTTCTCAATCCCTCAATTCTTCAATCTCAAATCAAAAAATGGAAAAACTCTTCCTGTTTGACTTCGTGCGATTGTAAAAGTATTACTTTCGATTGAACGTAAAATTAATAATATTCATCCTATTGATAGATTGCAATTCCCTAGCAATCCGTTTATCAATTTAAATAAGTGGTTCCCCGTTGGAGCGAAAGGAAACTGTGTAAGCGAGGAAGAGCCTAGGCACACGATTAGATCGGCTCTTCCTCGCCTCTGGGCCCTGCTTTCGCTCGAACTGAGCAGTCCTACAAATCCTGCGAGGATTGCTAGAGCGATTAACAGGTTTTATATAAAATTTATTGTGAGCCTAGAGTCCCATTAGGATGCCGTTGCTCTATCAGCAAAATTTTGGTAATTTCCCTGCTCAAACAGGCCTTAATCTGACTTGGGCTTTTTTACCTGTGAACTCAGAAAATACGTCAGCGCAGCGATTACTAAAGCGATACTCACTCCTAATGAAAGGATGTTCGGATCGCCGTTCCACTTAACTACCTGGCCGAGATATAATACGCTCAATACGACGACTATCACGCTGGCAAGTTTGGTTTTGAGGTCGTCTATGGTGTGAATTTCTAGCCAGTCTGGTACTTTGATGCGATCGTCAATAAACAGTTCGTAAAGTCCGAGTGCCGTAATGTAAAATACTGTGGCTAGCAGAAACAAGTCTACAACTTCGACAAAGGACAGAATCAGTGTTTTAGAGTTTTCGCTGGAAATCGGCCCTGTAGTGATAATGTAGCCGATGGTAGCGATCGTTTCAAGGGCACCGTAGATCAAAAGTGTCACAGAGGCTATAAAAGAACCGAGTACAGCAATTATCATTAGATAGCGACTTTTGGCAAGAATTCGATGCAGCATAGTTGATATCCGCTGGGGAAATTTATGAGAGAAGAACCGCTCTCTGGCATACCTTTGGGTTTACTATATCAGGGTTTTGCCCGATCGCACTGACCAGCAAGCAATTGTGCTGCGGCCGCGCCCCAAGCCCCATCAAAACCTTGCAGTTGAAAGGTTACGGGCGAATTCGGCAACCAGCGGGCGATCGCCTGAGAGCTTTTTGAGATCATTGAGTTTGCTGGGAAAGTTTGATCCGTAGGCTGCGAGTGACAAAAATGCCAGCAGCAACATCAGAAACAGTAGCGCTAAAAAAATATTCAACTAACTCATCTGAGGGAGTTAAGCGAACGCAACACTAAGCCACAAAATCAGAGAAACCGGGTTTATATGCCCTATCCCTAGGTTTTGATGGATCTCGTAAACCCCAAAAGCAAATATCATCCACTTGAAAGAAACGCCCTTTTCCGAAATATTCCTAAAGATGAATGGCGAAGTTGCCAGAGTGGTAATACCTTATAAAGTATGGACATGTTGGTGTGATTTTCCACGGAAAATCAATCAAAGTAACCGCAATCAATGGGCTTCATTACCTTGATTGTCCCGCAGTGAATCTTATAAAAGTTGTAAGTTACGCTGTCAATTTAAACCTGCTGTTTTGGCCTCAAAACCCGCTCGCAGGAATCTATAATGCAAAAGCAAGCATAATCATGAAATCTTCTAAATTGTTGTTGAAAGTTATTTTAGCAGGGGCTTGTAGTGTAGGTTTAGCAACGGTTTCCTTAACAGTGCCTGCCTCTGCCCAGTCGGGAGGTACCGCAGGCACTGGCACCAGCGGTACAGGCGCTGGCACCAACGGTACAGGCACTCGCACGGGTACGGATGCAACTGGTACAGGCGCTGGTACGGGTACAAGCGGTACGACAGGTACGACAGGTACGACAGGCACAACAGGTGCAACCGATACCACTGGTACGACAGGTACGACAGGCACAACCGATACCACTGGTACGACAGGCACAACAGGCACTCCTGGTACTGCTGGTACTGCTGGTAATGCTGGTACGACAGGTACGACAGGCACAACCGATACCACTGGTACTGCTGGTACTGCTGGTACAACGGATACGACAGGTACGACAGGCACTCCTGGTACTGCTGGTACTGCTGGTAATGCTGGTACGACAGGCACAACAGGTACAACCGATACCACTGGTACTGCTGGTACAACGGATACGACAGGTACGACAGGCACTCCTGGTACTGCTGGTACGACAGGCAGAACTGGTACTGCTGGCACTACCGATACGACTGGTACGACAGGCACTCCTGGAAGTGCTGGTACGGGTACGACAGGCACTCCTGGTAGTGCTGGCACGGGTACGACAGGCACTCCTGGTAGTGCTGGTACGACAGGTACAACTGGTACAACTGGTACGACAGGCACAACCGATACAACTGGTACAACCAATACGACAGGCACTCCTGGAAGTGCTGGCACGGGTACAACAGGTACAACTGGTACAACAGGTACAACTGGTACAACTGGTACAACTGGTACGACAGGCACAACAGGTACAACAGGTACGACACCGATGCCGGCTGGTACGACAGGTACAACTGGTACTACCGGAAGCTCCACAGACGTTACGACAGACGTTACGACAGTGACGCCGGCTGGGGCGAATTCTGGAGTTTTGAGTGCTCGGCGCGATCGCCCCAATAACTTCGGTTGGCTGGGCGTGTTCGGCGTGTTCGGTTTGCTCAACTTGCTTCGGAAAGACCGTACAGCGTCCGATCGCACTTTCACCCGATCGGAGTAACACTAAATTTGTAGGGTGCGTCAGAACTTCGCCTTTTCTCCCCTATTTGAGGCAAAATCTCTGACGCACCCTACTACTTTGCCTAAATAGATCGTAATTTTCTCAAGGGCGATCGTACTTCAGGGCTGATTTATTCAAACAACACAAAATTAGTCCTGAGTGTCCACAAAAACAGTCACAGCCGCCACAGCGATTAACATTTCATCATTTTTATCATTCAGAGAGGCGATCGCCCTTCCCGCCACCACCATGCCTCCTTGCTCCACAATCAGAGTTTTGCTACCAAAAGGCAGCACCGCCAACACCTCATCGGGTCGCACTTGTTCCGGGTAAGGAACAGCCACCTTAACCTCCACAATCATCTGATTTGGGTCAGTCAAACCCGCCACTTCCCAGACACCTAACAGAGCATTATTGGCGATCGCATTCCGTACAGCCCTAGCCGCCGCTACAGTCGGTTCCTGTCCGTGCTGGTCAATACCCATCCCCATTTCAATGATGAAACATTTACGTGCCACAGTTACCCCTTCGTTGATATTTGCTTGCAGTCGTTAGCGAAGCCCCCAAAGAGGATCGCACTCTTTCTCAAAACAATACAATTATCTCCCAACCTGACCACTATTTATATTATTTTATCGATCGATAAAACCACAAAACAATCATCCCAGTTTCAACAAATAATGCAACTGTATGCAACCATCAAAGCCCAATAGTCATCAATCATTCTCAATTTAATATCTAAAACTTGTACAGCGAAGCCGAAGTCGAAGAATCTAAAACTTGTATAGCGAAGCCGAAGTATCTAAAATCGTCTAATACCATTTTTCTAAAGATGTGCTGATGAAGTCTTAGCCCCCCCTTACGAAGGGGGTTGGGGGGGGTAATATCTAGCGCTACTTTATGAAATTGGTATAACTTATGGTAGTATAACCCAATTCACGACTCCTCGCGGAAAGCCAAACTCATCTCCAGCTTAAATCATGGATAGTTTTCTACCAATTGCCTACTTTCAAAACCAATTTCTGCCATTTAGCGACGCCAACATTTCCATAGCCACCCACGCCCTGCACTACGGAACCGGAGTTTTAGGCGGGTTGCGAGGAATTCCCGACCCCCAAAATCCCGATCGCATCCTTCTATTTAGATTAGAGCGCCACTGTCAAAGATTAAGCCAAAGTGCCAGCTTCCTCCACTGCGATTTACCCGCCGACAAAATTCAACATATAATCATTGATTTTGTCAAAAAAAATCAACCAACAAAATCATTTTACATCCGCCCTTTCGTCTACACATCCAGCTTAGGAATTGCCCCCCGACTTCACAACGTAGAAACAGACTTCTTTGTCTACGGATTAGAACTTTCCGACTACTTACCCAAAGCAGGAGTTAACTGTAGAATTAGCTCTTGGTACCGCCAAGAAGACCGCAGCTTACCATTAAGAGGCAAAATTAGCGGCGCTTACATCACCTCAGCCTTAGCCAAAACAGAAGCAGTCGAATCCGGCTTCGACGAAGCGATTATGATGAACACCCAAGGAAAAGTCAGCGAAGCTTCAGGAATGAACATATTTATCGCCCGAAACGGTAAATTAGTGACACCAGGTTTCGATCAAGATATTCTCGAAGGAATTACCAGAGACAGCGTTATAACTATCGCCAGAGACTTAGGAATAGAAGTCATAGAAAGACCAGTTGATAAATCAGAACTGTTGATTGCAGACGAGATTTTCCTCTGCGGAACCGCCGCCAAAATTACCCCAATCAACCGAATAGAAAACTATCAATTGCCTCAAAACCGACCCATCACCGAAAAGATTTTGGACAAACTCACCGGGATTATCGAAAATCGCGACAGCCAATACAAAGACTGGGTATTTGCGATCGACCTAAATTGACCGTTTGTAGTGAGGACTTCAGTCCTTCTTTTCGTGACCAAACTCCTCACTACAAACCATCACTCGCTCCTTTATACAAGCAAGATGAATAGCAGAAATTAAGAAATGCGATGGAATCTCAAGAATTTTATGAAAAAGGATTTGACCTCGGTCGTAGAGGGCTGTACCATGAAGCAGTTGAAGCTTTTACTCAAGCAATTAATCTCAATCCTGACTTTGTAGAAGCTTATATGATCCGTGCTGATGTTCGAGCTGCTGCTGGAGATTTACAGGGGGGAATTGAAGATTTTGAGAAAGCTATGGATATTTACAGGGCGAGAGGACAATCGCAAATAGCTGATATGCTTTTAGTTCCTTGGGGTGCCCTGCACAATCAAATTAGGTTTAAGGACTAAAGTCCGAACTCGCGAACAAAGTTTACCCGCACAAAACAGCCGCGTGATGGCGAATGTGATCCTCCATAAAACTCGCTATAAAATAATAGCTATGATCGTAACCATCCTGCATCCTTAAAGTTAGCGGTTGTCCCGCTTTCGCACAAGCCTCCGCGAACACGTCCGGCAACAACTGCCCGTCAGCCAAAAACGAATCAGCAGTGCCGCAATCAATCAGAATCGGACGGTTGTACTGTGCTGCCACAACCAATTCGCTAGCATCCCAAGCGCTCCAAATCTCTTTGTCACCACCGAGGTAGTTTGCAAAAGCTTTTTGTCCCCAAGGGCAGCGCACGGGCGCGCAAATAGGCGCAAAAGCGGAAACTGAAAGATAGCGAGATCCATTTTTCAACGCACAAATTAAAGCCCCGTGTCCGCCCATCGAATGACCGAAAATTCCCTGTTTTTTCGGTATCGCTGGAAAGTTTTCGGCGATTAAATTCGGCAATTCATCAACCACATAACTGTACATTCGATAATGAGAATTCCAAGGTGCAACTGTCGCATCAATATAAAAACCCGCGCCACTTCCCAAGTCCCAACTCTCATTTTCCCCAGGAATGCCAGTATTGCGCGGACTCGTGTCTGGTGCAACTAGCATTAACCCATGTTTTGCCGCAAATTGCTGCGCCCCCGCTTTTGCCATAAAGTTTTCTTCCGTGCAGGTTAAACCTGATAGGAAATAGAGAATTGGTACGGGTTGAGTTTGAGCTTGGGGTGGTTGGTAAACAGTGAATTTCATTTCGCTGTTGCAGGTTGAGGATTGATGGCTGTAAAAGCCGAGTTTGCCGCCAAAGCTTTGATATTCTTTGTGCAGTTTTAGGGTGTGAGAGATCATGTTAATTCTATTTCATTTGGGAATTAGATTTTTTTTAACCGCAGAGGGCGCAGAGGACGCAGAGGAATAGAGAAGAGAGAAGTTGTTTGTTCAAAATGTTAAGACTGTGCGAATTACTTCGCCTTTGTGCATTAAATCAAAGGCTTTATTAATTTTGTCGATCGGCATTACTTTAGTTATCAAGCTGTCAATGTCAATTTTACCATCCATGTACCAATCAACAATCTTGGGGACATCAGTTCTGCCCTTCGCCCCGCCAAAAGCCGAGCCTTTCCAAACCCTACCAGTTACTAGCTGAAACGGGCGGGTGCTAATTTCTTGACCTGCTCCCGCTACCCCAATAATTACGCTCACGCCCCAACCTTTGTGACAGCATTCTAAAGCTTGGCGCATTACATTAATGTTGCCGATACATTCAAAACTGTAATCAGCTCCGCCTTTGGTTAAATCTACTAAATAAGGCACTAAATCGCCTTCCACTTCCGAGGGATTAACAAAGTGAGTCATGCCGAATTTTTCTGCCATTTCTCGCTTGTCGGGATTCAAATCTACGCCGACAATCATGTTAGCTCCTACCATGCGAGCGGCTTGAATTACGTTTAAACCCACGCCGCCCAAACCGAAAACTACCACATTAGAACCTGGTTCTACTTTTGCCGTATTGATGACAGCGCCGATACCCGTGGTTACGCCGCAGCCGATCAAACAAACTTTATCAAAAGGAGCGTCATCGCGAATTTTTGCTACCGCAATTTCTGGCAATACTGTATAATTTGCAAAGGTAGAAGTTCCCATGTAATGGTGAATTTTTTCACCGTCTATGGAAAACCTACTCGTGCCGTCGGGCATCACTCCCTGGCCTTGAGTCAGGCGAATTGCTTGACAGAGATTCGTTTTTTTGCTCAAACAATATTCGCAGTTGCGGCATTCGGGAGTGTAAAGTGGAATTACCCGATCGCCCTTTTTGACACTTGTCACTCCCGGCCCAACATCTGCCACAATCCCGGCTCCCTCGTGGCCTAAGATAGCAGGAAATAAACCTTCGGGATCTGCGCCGGAAAGAGTGAAAGCATCGGTGTGACAAACACCAGTCGCTTTAATTTCCACCAGCACCTCTCCGGCCCGCGGCCCATCCAAATCGACCGTCTCAATAGTCAAAGGTTGGCCGGCACTGCGAGCAACTGCTGCTTTTACTTTCATGGTTTATTCCCTGCGATCGATTTGTCAATTTACCAGTCAATATGTATTGTATTACTTTCTGCCAAACTTCAGCAAATCTATGACCAAATTAATTGTAATTACCGGAGTCAGTCGCGGTCTCGGTCTTGCCATGACCGAAAAATTTATTGAATTGGGACACACAGTTGTGGGATGCGCCCGTTCTTCGGAAGCGGTGAAAAAACTCAACCAAAAATATAGTAAACCCCATTATTTTACTTGTTTGGATGTCACCAGCGACGATCGAGTCAAAGCTTGGGCTACAGAAATACTGGCAAATAATCAGGCTCCCGATTTGCTCATTAACAATGCAGCTTTAGTCAACCATCCCGCGCCGCTTTGGAATGTCGGCAGCGAAGAATTTTCTCAGCTAATTGATGTTAATATTAAAGGTACTGCTAATGTAATTCGCCACTTTGTCCCGGCAATGATTGCGAGAAAAAGCGGCATAATTGTCAACTTTAGTTCCGGTTGGGGAAGGTCAACTTCGCCGGAAGTCGCGCCCTATTGCGCTTCTAAATGGGCGATTGAAGGACTTACACGATCGCTAGCCCAAGAACTGCCCCCAGGTATGGCAGCAGTTCCTTTAAATCCCGGCATAATTCACACAGATATGCTAGACATTTGTTTCGGCGAAGATGCGGTAAATTACACCTCAATCAAAGCCTGGGTGCAAAAAGCAGTGCCTTTGCTGCTGAAATTAAAACCTTCAGATAACGGCGTACCGATGACCGTTCCTGGATAACAAAGCAACAGAAAACATAATTTGCAAACATCTCTCATTTCTACTCCTCTGCGCCCTCTGCGCTCTCTGCGGTAAAAAAAAACTCAAAAATGAAATAAAATTACTGTATTCCCAAATCACAACTCTTTCCCCAAACAGCCACTGTGAACTTGCCGCAAACCTCGCCCTCGCAAACCGAAACCCGCAAAGCAGATCATCTGCGGATCTGCCTCGAAGAAGACGTACAATTTCGCGAAACTACCAGCGGACTCGAAAACTACCGTTTTACTCACTGCTGTTTGCCAGAACTCGATCGCACTGAAATCGATTTAACATCCACATTTCTCGGCAAAAAACTAGCCGTTCCCCTGCTAATATCCTCAATGACAGGCGGCACAGAACTAGCCCAGACAATCAACTACCGCCTCGCCGATGTCGCTCAAGAATACAAACTAGCAATGGGAGTCGGTTCCCAGCGATGCGCTGTCGAAAACCCTCAACTAGCTCCGACATTTGCAGTGCGCCGCCGCGCTCCCGATATTCTGCTATTTGCTAACATCGGAGCGGTGCAATTAAACTACAATTACGGTTTAGAAGAGTGCCAAAAAATTATCGACATTCTCGAAGCCGATGCCCTTATTTTACACCTAAATCCACTGCAAGAATGCGTTCAAACCGAAGGCGATACTAACTTTAAAGGACTGCTAGATAAAATTGCTAAATTGTGCGAAAAATTACCAGTACCGGTAATTGCTAAAGAAGTTGGCAACGGTATTTCAGGAAAGATGGCAGAGAAATTGCTCGCCGCCGGAGTAAGCGCGATCGACATTGCCGGAGCCGGAGGCACTTCTTGGGCGAAAATAGAAGGACAGCGAGCCAAAGATAGCAAGCAGCGCAGGTTGGGCGCAACCTTTGCCGACTGGGGAATACCCACAGCCGAGTGCATTGTCAGCACCCGCGCTGCCGCCCCAGATGTTCCCCTGATTGCCTCTGGAGGCTTGCAAAACGGCTTGGATGCAGCGAAAGCTCTCGCCCTCGGCGCGGATGTTGCAGGGCTGGCGCGGCCGTTTCTGGAAGCAGCAGCGCAATCGGAATCAGTCGCAGCCCTCCTCGCTGAGGTTTTAATTGCAGAGATTGCCACCGTGATGTTTTGTACGGGCTGCGCTAACCTCGACGAGTTAAAGCATTCTGGGGTTTTATTCAGTAGCCGGAATATCTAGGTTTACCAAGGATTAGAATATCTAATTCTTAGTATTTCGGCTTTTGACACCGATGAGGCAAAATTAATGTATGATTTGATAACGCTGGATTAATGCGGGTTGTTAAGGCTTAGACGGGGTGAAAGCCGTAAAACACCTAACACAAATTAATCATCCCACTACAACTAAATAATTTACCCCCTCAAGGTCGTAAACTTTAACTAAGGAATTGTGGCCATGCTGAAAACTGGGCAACCGCCAAGCGATAAGCAAGCAGTAATGCACTACTTTTTACCTTGAGGAAGTTACACCGTGGACTTGGGCTTCTGTGACATCTTGTTCTTCAAGAAAAGATTTACATAGGTTTTTAGAAGCGGTTTTGGAAAGGCTAAGATAGAAGGATGTCAGTTGGCAGTTGGCAGTGGGCAGTTGTTAGTTGACATTGTTAACAGTCAACAGTTAACAGTTAACAGTCAACAGTCAACAGCTAACAATGCCTAATTCCCAATTATCGATTACCTAAATGAAAGATTTCCTCAAATATACTTGTGCAAGTTTGCTGGGAACCTTCCTAGGATTGTTGCTGCTGGGTGGCGTCGGATTGGGAGGGCTGGTACTGCTAATTGCTGTTGCGGCATCGTCCTCAAAAGATTCAGGCCCGCAAGTTAAAGATAAGTCTGTAATGGTATTAGACCTTTCTTTAAATATCACTGATAGCAAACCGAACCGCAGCACGAGTGCGGCGATTCAAGAAGTTCTTTCGGACGAGTCCGGCGATGCAGTGACTTTGCGGACTGTTTTAGACGCGATCGAATCTGCGACAAAAGACCCCAAAATCGTGGGCATTTATCTCGAAGGCAGTTCGGATTCCAGCAGCAGCGGGTTTGCTAATCTCAAAGAAGTTCGATCGGCCTTACAGCGTTTCCGAGATGCCAAAAAACCCATTATTGCTTACGAAATGGACTGGAACGAGCGAGATTATTACCTCGGTTCAGTCGCCAACACAATTGCTATCAATCCCTACGGTTCTTTAGAAATCAACGGTTTTAGCAGTCAGGCAATGTTCTGGACTGGTGCTTTGGAAAAATACGGCGTGGGAGTGCAAGTGACTCGCGTCGGCAAATACAAGTCAGCCGTGGAACCGTTTTTGCTCAAACAAATGAGTCCCGAAAATCGCCAGCAAACCCAAAAACTGCTCGGAGATATTTGGGGAGAATACCTGAAAACTATCGGCCCGAGCCGCAAATTGACCGTGCCGCAACTGCAAGCGGTGGCAGATAATGGCGGAACTTTGATGGCTGACGAAGCTCTCAAAGGTAAGTTAGTTGATAAAGTTGTATACTTTGACGAAATTACGACGGAACTCAAAAAACTCACAGGAACCGATCGCGAAGACAAATCTTTTAAGCAAATTAGCTTGAAAAACTACGCGAGAGTTGCTGAGAGTAAAAACTCAACTCGCGCTGACAATAAAAACCAGATTGCTGTGCTTTACGCTGAGGGTGAGATTGTCGATGGGGACGGCGGGCCAACTCAAGTAGGGGGCGATCGCATTGCTAGAGAATTGCGGAAAATCCGAGAAAATGACGACGTAAAAGCAGTAGTTTTGCGCGTTAACAGTCCCGGAGGCAGCGCGACGGCAGCGGAAGTCATCGGGCGCGAAGTCGCGCTGACGGGCAAAAAAAAGCCAGTTATCGTGTCGATGGGCAATTTAGCAGCTTCCGGCGGCTATTGGATTTCGATGGGTTCCAACAAAATTTTTGCCGAAGCGAGTACGATTACGGGTTCCATCGGCGTGTTTGGAATGCTATTTAACGTCGAAAAGTTGGCTGCTAACAACGGCGTGACTTGGGATGTGGTGAAAACCGCCCGCTTTGCCGATAGTAAAACGATTTCCCGCCCGAAAACTCCTCAAGAATTGGCGAATATTCAGAGAGTAGTCGATCGCATTTACGATCGATTTATCACCAAAGTCGCCGACTCCCGCAAACTGCCAAAAAACAAGGTGCAAGAAATTGCTCAAGGCAGAGTTTGGTCTGGTACCGCCGCGAAACAGTTGGGTTTAGTCGATGAAATTGGCGGTTTAGAAGACGCTATCAAAGCTGCGGCGGAGCAAGCTAAACTAGGTGAAAACTGGCAGTTAGAAGAATATCCAAAAAATCGCACTTTGGAGGAGCGAATTTTGGAAAGACTTTCAGGCGTTCATGTTTTGGAACCAGCCACCAAACTCGACCCGCTGACTGCTGAAGTTAAGAAAATGCAGGATGAATTAGCTGTTGTCAAGTCCATGAACGACCCGCAAGGCGTTTACGTTCGCTTGCCTTTCAATTTACGGATTAATTAACTTGAATCTTCAACCCGATTGGCATGGGTTTTGTTTGTGCAGCAGCGGTTTTAGCCGCACCCGTCCGATGAAATAAACAAGGTTTGTAGTGAGGATTTTAGTCTGCATCTGTTAGAGAACTAAAGTCTTCACTACGAACTAATCTTATTATAGCGATCGCAGCGGGGGCTATTCACTGAAAAACCCGGTTTTTCAAAAAACCGGGTTTATGAATACCCTAAAAATCTGCAGGATTCGGAATAGAAAATATTTTTTATGCAGCACGCTGAGTTAACAATCCCCAGACGAAAAGTACCACGATAGCACCGATGACGGCAAAAGCTATGCTGGGTAGAGTCAATGCTCCGAATGAAGCTCCCGCGCTTGTCCCGAAAAAGACTTGACCTAGATAACCTCCCACTAGGGCACCCACAATTCCTAAACCTGTCGTTGCGAGAAAACCGCCGCCTTGAGTTCCGGGATAAATGGCTTTGGCGATCGCACCGGCAATCAATCCTAAAACGACCCAAGCAATAATTCCAAACATTTCTTTTTCTCCTGAATACTTAACTTTCTTTCGTTCTTTGTCTTATGTACCAAGAATAACAACTGACGACTCACCATTACCTCTACCGTAAGGAGGAACCGAAAGTGGTAGAATTTGTCGTGAATCCTCGGAATTTGAGGCTATTTAATCAGTCAAAAGAGTTAACCCAGTCTTTTTCGCGACGCAAGGTACTTATGCTCAATGCCAAAGGAAAAGCATCCGATTTGAGATTTGAAATTTTAGATGAAAATGACGGAGGACTATTGAGGTTTGCAGCAAGCGCCCGCAGTAGTATTATCTTTTTAAGCTGATATATAGCCTTTCTCGTAAAGATGAGGTATGTCCGGTAATGGGTAATGGGTAATTGGGAATTGGGAATTGGGAATTGGGAATCGCAAGTGCCTATAGGCTTTCTGAGGTTTCTGGAGGTAAAGACGGCCTCCGTGCGAAAAGCTGATCGTCGCATAATTTGGCATACCTCATGTTTTTGAGAACCGCTATAGGAGAATCTTTTCTCGGAATTTTTGTGTGGTACTGGTAAAAAAAATTACAATTATCCTATGAATCTGACACTGTGCACGATCGCCAAGAATGAAGAAGCAACACTGTCGCGGACTTTGGACAGCGTTAAGGGTGTTGTTGACGAAATAGTCGTGGTTGATACTGGTTCGGGCGATCGCACCCGTGAAATTGCCCGTGAATCTGGGGCGAGGGTTTATGACTTTGAATGGTGCGACGACTTCGCAGCAGCCCGCAATGAGTCTCTCAAGCACGCCCGAGGCGACTGGATTTTGGTTTTGGATGCCGATGAGGTTTTGGTACCGGAGATTGTACCTCTTCTTAAGCAGGCCATTAAGAGCGATCGACTGCTGCTAATCAATCTCATTCGCCAAGAAATCGGTGCATCTCAATCTCCCTATTCCCTCGTCTCCCGCTTGTTTCGCAATCGCCCCGACATCCGCTTCTCTCGCCCCTACCACGCCATGATAGACGACAGCGCGGCTGAGATTTTGCAGAGGGAACCCACATGGAAAATAGCTTCTCTCCCCGATGTGGCGATTTACCACTCTGGTTATCACAAAAATGCGATCGCCGCCAAAAATAAATTCCAAAAAGCTCAAGCAGCAATGGAACGCTATATAGCTTACTATCCAAACGACGCCTATGCTTGTAGCAAATTAGGCGCGCTTTATGTAGAAAGCGGGCAAATTGGGCGGGGAATTAATTTATTAACCAGAGGATTGACGAATGTCGCAATTGATGATTCTATTATTTATGAACTCAACTATCATTTAGGAATTGCTTACTGCCTGCAGCAGCAGTTTGTTAAAGCAAAAGAACACTATCAAGCGGCAATTAATACGAATGTTTTCCCGGCGCTGAAGTTGGGCGCTTACAACAATTTGGGCAATTTGCTCAAAGATGAAGGAGATTTGCCTGCTGCAGAAAAAGCTTACAAAGCAGCATTAAAAATAGACCCCAATTTTGCAACAGGTCACTACAATTTGGGAGTGACGCTGAAAGCAGGCGGAAATTTAGCAGATGCGATCGCTTATTACCGACAAGCCATTAAAATCTCTCCCGAATACGCCGAAGCTCATCAAAACTTGGCAGTAGCGCTACTAAAAATTGGCAAAATGCCAGAGAGTTTAGCAGAATTCAAAAGAGCGATCGCCCTTCACGAACAGTCCCGCCCCTTTGAAGCAGAACGCCTCCGCCGAGGCCTGCAAGAAATGGGCTTGATTTAAGCTGGCATATCTACTTTATTAACCAATGATATTCCCGATCGGGGACAGGACTAATGACCAATGACGTTGGACTAGCCTTTGACTTCGCGATCGGGCAAGATGCCCCATGCCCCATGCCCCATGCCCCATGCCCCATGCCCCATGCCTAATGACTTACAGCAAAATCAAGCAATTATCTCCACTTTGCCGCTATCCAAATCGTAGCGCCCCCCAACAACTTTCAGCTTGCCCGCTTTCACAGCTTCAGCCAAAATAGGCGACGAAGAACTTAACTTCTGCACATTCATTTTCACATTAGCTCTGACTGCATTATCCCACGCATTGCCATCGAGATTTTTTGTCGCATCCACAGCCGGTTTAATTGCCGCCACCAAAGTACCAATGTGACCGGGTACAGCTTTGCCGTCTAAAGCAGCTTTAACAGCACCGCAGCGTTCGTGACCCAAAATTACTAATAGCGGAACACCTAATTCTAATGCGGCATATTCGATATTTCCCAGAACCACATCGTCGAGAAAATTTCCAGCTACTCGGATATCAAATAAATCACCCAATCCTTGATCGAAAATAATTTCGGGAGCAACCCGCGAATCAGAACAAGCAAGGATGGTTGCAAACGGATGTTGACCCTGCGCTACTTCGACAATTCGCGATCGGGCTTGGTCGGGAAATGTCCGTTTTTGTTCAATGTAGCGTTGATTCCCCTCCATCAATTTCTTGAGAGCACCGTCGGGAGTGATCTCAGAAATAATCTCTGCAGCATTTGCATTTGCAGCTTGGGCTTGTAAAAGCGTGGGTGCAATGCTTGCCGCCAGCATCCCTGCACCAGCCCTCAACATTAAATTTCTTCGCGAAATCCTGCCTGTTTTTTCGCTTTCAGTCATTATTTGCAACTCAGTTCAATTTTTTGTACTTTAGTCATGGACGCACCCCAACAAAAAAACAGACTTTTAAAATTCTCCCAAGAAAGTTTTAAATAAATATTTTAGTTAAAAACCCGGTTTCGGGTCGCCCGTGCCTAAGTCCTATATTTTATAGCATAAGAGTTACCACAAGATCGGCAATAGCGGCCAAAATTATTTAATTATTCTTTACAAATATCTAGGGCAAAAATTACACTTCAAAAAAATTGCCCAATTTTATTTCAAAAAGTCAACAGCCGTCATCCTTCTGCCGGCAGAGGATGCTATAGTGTATCTAAAAAGACAATTATTTATAAATAAATCAAAATGTCTTACGTTGCCAGCATTCATATCTATCCAGTCAAGTCTCTGGACGGCATAGCAGTCAGTCAAGCCACTATTCTTGCTAGCGGAGCTCTAGAAGGCGATCGCTCTTTTGCAATCTGCGACGCAGCAGGAGAATTTATTAACACTAAGCGCAACAGCGGAATCCATTTTCTGCACTTTTCATTTGACATCAAAAAAAGAATTGCCGGTCTAAAAATTAAAGACACCGAACAAGAAATTTTTTTTCATGTAGATAGAGAACGCCCCGAAATAGAATATTGGTTGAGTAGCTACTTCGGTTTCTCCGTTCAATTAATTGAAAACTTGCTGACAGGCTTTCCCGACGATACCGCAGCACCGGGGCCAACTATTGTCAGTACCCAAACAATTGCCGAAACTGCATCTTGGTTTCCGAGAGTTTGCGTTAACGAGATGCGACATCGCTTGCGAGCTAATATTGAAATAGGAGATGTCCCGGCTTTTTGGGAAGACCAACTTTTTCCAGAAGCAGACGAAATTGTTAGGTTTAAAATAGGGACAGTAATATTTGAAGGTATTAAACCCCGTCAGCCCTGTCTCCTATCAACGCGAAATTCGGCCACGACAGAAGCTTATCCAAATTTGAAAAATGTACTAATAGCCAAGTACAAGGAAATTATGCCTGACTTGGCAAAAGATGGGGGTTTAAATCACTTGAGCAGACCGATAGTTAACACGCGAGTACCACGGGAAGCCGCCGGAAAAATAGTACGAATAGGAGACGAAGTTCAAATCCTCAGAGTCACCAAATCCCTATTTAATGCCATTCCTGATTAGTGGTACAGCACGAGTCTGATTAATCCACTGGCAATTCCAAACTAAGCTTACCCAACACACCAGTTCTAAAATCATTCAACATTTGTCGCGCCGTTCGTTCGACATCTCCTTTATATCTGTCTTTTGCTACCTCGTGCAAATAATCTTCACCGTTACTAGATCCTATATCTACTTTATACCGGGATTTGAAACCAGATACTGATACTAAAGTGTCATCATCCGCCTCAAGTTTTAGGACCAAATCTACCATAGCCGCGGCTACTACTTGATTGTCGTAAGCAGCTTCGCCAATATCTTCGCAAATAGCTAATTTTATGGCATTTTCTTGATTGTTAATCCGGGTGGGGATGATTCCGGGGGCATCTAATAACTCAATTTCGTCAGAAATGCGAATCCATCTGAGCGATTTAGTTATTCCAGCTCTGCGGGCACTGTCCACTACTCTCTGTCCTAACAGCCGGTTGATTAAAGCAGATTTTCCGACATTTGGAAAGCCCATTACCACCGCCCGAACTGGACGGGGCAGCATACCTCGATCGAACCTGCGTTTATTTAGCTGCACCCCAGCCTCCTGGACAGCATCGGAAACATCGTGCACTCCTTGGCCGTGCTCGGCATTGGTAAAATAGGCGGTTTCTCCCTGGGACTCAAACCATGTTTCCCACGCCTCGCGGGTTCGAGGCGTAATCATATCCATGCGGTTGACCACCAATACTCGCGCCTTACCGCCCACCCAGCTAGGCATTTGGGGGTGGTAAGTCGCCAATGGAATGCGGGCATCTCGGACTTCGAGCACCACATCTACTCGCTTTAGCTGTTCTTTTAATGCCCGTTCAGCTTTGGCAATGTGACCGGGATACCAGTGAATTTTCATAATACGAAGGAAGAAGGAAGAGGGAAGAGGGAAGTTCGGCAACGAGCAATGTACGGGATGTAACGGATGTAACGGATGTAACGGATGTAAGTCCGTCGGAAGAGGGAAGAGGGAAGAGGGAAGAAGGAAGGGGCTTATTACATAAATCTTTGATCGAGCCAGCCAACCGTAGATGAAAGGCAGATAAATGTAGATAATTTCCTCATTGAAAAGCGACTTTTACAATAAATCTAAGGAATAAATAAGAAGGAACTAACCACAGAGGGCGCAGAGAGCGCAGAGAGAAGGAAGCAGAGGGAAGAAGGAAGAAATCAGGAAAATGGAAAAAGAATCGAGAAAAATGCCAGAAGCAATAAGAAAGAGTTGTCTTACTTCTTCCTTCTTCCTTCTTCCTTCTTCCTTCTTCCTTCTTCCTTCTTCCTTCTTACTTCTTCCTTCTTCCTTGTTCCCTCTTCCTTCTGTTAAGGCACAATCAAAACTGCACAAGGAGACAGATTGATCACCCGATTGGTAACGCTGTCAGACGCCCCATCATCGGTTAAACCCATCCCGCGACAGCCCATCACAATCAAATCAGCGCCAATTTCGTCAGCCACATCACAAATCGTGAAAGCCGGTTTGCCTTCTCGTTCAATGACTTCAGCTTCAATTCCCTGCTGGGAAAACATCGATTGGGCCTCTGACAGCAGCTTGGCCACTGCTTCGGGCGAACTCATCACCTCTGACGGCGCGTCGCCCTCATCGGCTGGGGGCTCGACTACCGACAGAATAACTAAACGAGAAGCGTAGGTTTTCACAATATTGACAACCTTTTCGGCAGCTTCGCGGGCTTCTCGGCTTTGATCTACAGGAAATAAGACAGTCTTGAACATAGTTCGCATTTCCCGGACACGGACTCCGATAAAATGTTTACGTTGAGCCAAATCAGTGCCGTTTGTTTCATCTTCCGTTTTGTGTGCGGGCGCGGTTGAATGCGTCCGAGGCCCCAAGTGCAAGTGACGAGTGCCACCATTTCAACGGAATTAGACAAAAACACACATATTAGGAGGTTAATCCTGTGACAAAAAAAACTGTAGCAAATTTATCAGCATCAGACTTATCGGGCAAACGGGTATTGGTGCGGGCGGACTTTAACGTGCCGCTCGACAACGGCAATATCACTGATGATACTCGCATCCGGGCTGCTCTGCCGACTATTCAGGATTTAGCGTCCAAGGGCGCTAAGGTCATTTTGTGCAGTCACTTCGGGCGTCCCAAGGGTGTGACGGAGAAGTTGCGCTTGACTCCGGTTGCTAAGCGGCTGTCGGAATTGTTGGGGAAAGAGGTCAAAAAGACTGACGACTGCATCGGCGATGAAGTGGCTGCTACAGTGGCGGCGATGGCTGATGGCGATGTGGTTTTGCTCGAAAATGTCCGCTTCTATCCCGAAGAAGAAGCAAATGACCCGGAATTTGCCAAGAAGTTAGCTTCTGTGGCCGATTTGTATGTCAATGATGCTTTTGGTACCGCTCACCGGGCTCACGCTTCTACTGAGGGCGTTACTAAGTATCTGAGTCCTTCTGTGGCTGGGTTTTTGATGGAGAAGGAATTGCAGTATCTCGGTAGTGCGATCGACAATCCTCAGCGTCCCTTAGCTGCTATTATCGGTGGTTCCAAGGTTTCCAGCAAGATTGGAGTCATTGAAAAACTGCTCGAAAAGTGCGACAAATTGCTGCTGGGAGGCGGCATGGTGTTCACGTTCTACAAGGCTCGCGGTTTGAGCGTTGGTAAGTCTTTGGTGGAAGATGACAAGCTGGAATTGGCGAAGTCTTTGGAAGCTAAGGCGAAGGAACGGGGAGTTACTTTTCTGTTACCTACTGATGTGGTAGTTGCTGACAAGTTTGCTGCTGATGCTAACACTCAAACTGTCTCTGTTGAGAATATTCCCGACGGTTGGATGGGTTTGGATATCGGCCCGGATTCTGTGAAAACTTTCCAAGATGCTTTGGCCGATTGCAAAACAGTAATCTGGAACGGGCCGATGGGCGTGTTTGAGATGGAGAAGTTTGCTGCTGGAACTGAAGGAATTGCCCATTCTTTGGCGGGAATTACTAAAACCGGCACTACCACAATTATCGGTGGCGGTGATTCGGTAGCGGCTGTGGAACAGTTAAATTTGGGATCAGAAATGAGCCACATTTCTACTGGTGGCGGTGCTAGTTTGGAACTGCTAGAAGGTAAGGAATTGCCTGGTGTTGCAGCTTTAGATGAGGCTTGATTGAGTTAAGTAGGGCGGGCTTTGCCCGCCTTGCTGTAAGCAGGTCTAAATCATTGGCTGCGAATGCTGTTTTTTTTTACCGCAGAGAGCGCAGAGAGCGCAGAGAGGGAGAAAAGAGAGAAAGAAATGGGTTGAAATTCTACTGTTTGCGAGTACGATCGATCTGAAGTGGCAGTGAGGTTTGTTTGTGAAACTTAAAATCTTGGCAAGTGTAACGGCAACTATAGCAGTTTTAGCGCCGTTTTTGCTGGCAGCTCCCGTCAAAGCTCAAAATCCAGATCATGTCCGGCGGTTGCTGGAAAGTAAGGAGTGTGAGGGCTGCGATTTAAGAAATGCTGATTTGTTTAAGGCGAGTTTGTACAGAGCAAATTTAAGGGGGGCTGATTTAAGCGGAGCTAATCTCTACGAAGCTAATTTGCTAGAAGCGGATTTAAGTGGTGCTAATTTGGCGAATGCTAATTTGGTTAATGCGGAGATGTACGGTGTTGGCTTGGACAGTGCTAATTTGCGAAATGCGGATTTGTCTAATGCTTTTTTGGGGCGGGCAAATATGACGAGAGCTGATTTGCGCGGTGCTAAACTTTTTAATGCTAATTTGGGCGAATCTAATTTGCTGCAAGCTAATTTGTCGAATGTGGATTTGAGGCGTTCGCTGCTTTTTAGAGTTAATTTGAATCGCGCGAATTTAAGCGGAGCGGATATGTCTTTTGCTGACGTGCGCGATACTAATTTGCAGAATGCTATTTTGTCAAATACTCGGCTTGCTAAAGCTCAATTGAGCGGGACAAATATTGACGCGGCTAATAATGCGCGGCAAGCTGATTTGGAACGTGCTAACTTGCGGGGTACGAATTTGGGGCCGGGGGTTTGTGTGATAACTACTTTTCCTGATTGTGTTGGGAATTTGGAGTAATTCGGTCCTAGAGTGCGTCAGCCGCGATTATTTTAGCAGCTACGAGAGCGTTTGACCGGCTGGCGCACCCTGGCTTTATCTATAGAGCTTCTTAGGTGAGTTCGGTCAAGCACGAGCGATGACCAATTACGATTACCAATTACCAATTACCCATTACCTCTCTTAAATCAGAATGGGTATACGAGCTAATTTTGAGGTGGTTTGTATCCCCTTTCTAGGGCGAATTTCACAAGCTGGGCGCGATTTTCTAACTGTAGTTTGCTGAATATGCTGCCTAAATGAGCTTGTACAGTCCGGGGGCTAATAAACAGTCGATCGCTAATTTGTTTGTTAGTATAACCTTGGATAACTTCCCAAAACACTCTTTCCTCGGCTGGTGTGAGCGGCAAAGGTGCAGGATTTGGCAATACGGCCACAAGTTTTGGCTCCAGCCTAGCGCTAGAAGTTTGCAGCAGTCGGACAATCTCGGCGTGAATGCGGTGAGAGCGCTCTAATTGTCCCTTCACTTTAGCCAAGATTTCTTCAGACTGAAAAGGTTTTACCAGATAATCGTCAGCGCCGATCGCGTGACCCTCAACTTTTGACTCAATCTCGCCTTGGCCTGATAAAAATATAAACGGCACTAACTGTCCCAAACGGGTAGTACGCAAGCGCCGGCAAAACTCAAACCCGTCCATTTCCGGCATCATCACATCGGAAATTACCAAATCAGGAGGGGCATTTTCAAAAATCGAGAGCGCCTCAATTCCAGAAGTAGCGCATTCCACCCGGTATCCTTGGCTTTCCAGGTACATTGCTAAGACTGTTTGACAGTCTGCTTCGTCGTCAACTACTAAGATTCTTTCCATGACAGCCTTGCACCAATTCCCGTTGACAGTTTTTAAAACTGCGGCTCCCAAAGTAGGAACTTAAATGAGTTTACCTGCTGCAACTTGATAAAGGCTCCCAATTTCAAGACGGCACAATTCCTCAAATAGTCCAATTACCGGTGCCGCTCCCACATAATGAGAAGAAGTAGAGGAATATTGGGGAAAATCTCCTTTTTTTATTTGCCTATCCAAAAAAAGTACAACTTTTTATGAAGCATCGTCAACTTTTCCGCAGAAAATAGCAGCTAAAAGCCAGAATTTTGTTTTATTATACACAAATCTTGCTAACATTTAGACTATTCCTAGACTAGACATGGAAAGGTTTTTAGATTTTTCTGGTTCCGACAGGGGTACAAAGGGCATAAAGTGAGCAGTTGCAGCCGCCGCGGGCGGCGCGAACAAACGCTGGTCGGCAACTAAGATACTTTCAAATATCGGTGCGGGTTCGGGGCGGCTGAACAGATATCCCTGGATGATATCGCAGTTGTGCTTTTTCAAAAAGGCTAGTTCTGCTTCTGTTTCTACGCCTTCAGCAATTACTGTCATGTTTAAACTGTGACCCAGTAAAATTACTGCTGTAGTAATAGCAGCATTTTGAGAGTCTTCATTGGCATTGCGGACGAAAATTCGATCGATCTTTAAACTGTCAAAGGCAAATAGCTTGAGATATCCTAAAGTAGCATAACCCGTGCCGAAGTCGTCGATCGCAATCCGAATTCCTAGAGCTTTAAGTTCGTTTAAAGTAGCGCCTGCGACTGTCGCATTTTCCACTAAAGCGCTTTCGGTCATTTCTAATTCTAAATTAGCAGGCTCCAAGCCTGTAGTTTCCAATATTTGCACGATTCGCGCTTTGAGTTCCGGGTCGGATAACTGTCTGGCCGACAAATTTACTGATATCCTAAAGGGCGAAAACCCCGCCGCCACCCAACTAGCGGCTTGAGCGCAAGCTGAAAGCAGTACCCACTCGCCAATCTGAATAATTAAACCTGTTTCTTCGGCTAAGGGAATAAATTCGGCGGGAGAAATTATACCTCGATCGGGATTTTGCCACCGCACCAAGGCTTCAGCACCGATGATTTGTCCGGTAGCAATATCTACCTGCGGCTGATAGTATACCTGAAACTCACCTTGTGCCAAAGCGCGGCGCAGCAGAGATTCCAGAGCCAACTTTTCAGGAGAGAAGACTGAAGCATTGGTAGATTCGTTAACTAAATCTTTGAGTCTGGCTTCTGCTTGGTGAAGCGCGAATGTCAGCGGTTGAGTAATTCTTTGCCGTTTCGAGATGCCAGAAGCAATGGCTCCGAGCAATTCAGCCTTAGTAAAGGGCTTTGTCAGGTAATCGTCGGCTCCCAATTCCATCCCCCGACGAAAATCGGTTTTGGAACTTTGAGCCGTGAGAAAAATAAATGGAATTGTTGCGGCTAGAGAGTTTTGTCGCAACGTCCGCAACACGTCATAACCGTCGATTTCCGGCATCTGCACGTCGCACAAAATTAAATCGGGGATTTCTGAAAGTGCCATCTGCACCCCAAATCGACCGTTTTCGGCGACAATCACCCGATAGCTTTGAGATTCCAGGAGTTGCAGAAGAGTTTCCCGGATTAATTCGTCGTCCTCAATAACCAAAATTTTGAGCATGATACTTAGATTACAGATGGCACTATATATCAGAACCTGACTAACTCTAGCATACTCAAACTAACGAGCTACTGATTAGGCCAATTAGCCAATAAATTATTAGCCAAATGGCTAATAATTTTGCATCTGTTCTTAAATCACAATCGAATACCTGACAAAATTGGGAATAGTTCGATATTTGTCCAGTTTTGTCAGGTCAGAAAACTGCGGCGCGATACAAGTTTTATAAATTATTATTACAAGCTCGCGGAGATTGATCCTCAAAAAATGTCGCCAACACTTTCTGCGAGCAGATGGTGGCAATTACTTATATAATGCCCGCTTATATCGTGTCTTGTCGATCGCCATAACAACGATTCGTAGTGTTCACTTTAGTCCACTCTCCGGCTGCGGACTTTAGTCCGCACGCGCGAGCAAATTTTAATGCTAGCTCATCAGGATAGGCTCGGATACACCGTCTTAATTCAATGGCTTAGTGGAGTTCTCACAAAACTTGTTATCTACAATTGCAGAATTGATGCTGACAGCCTGCATTGATGACGCAACGATTTTGTTTTGCGGAACTACAACTGTCTTTTTACACACAAGTTCGCTGCTGCCTACAGAGGCAAAGTTCCAAGCATAAAATTCGGGATTGCTTACTGTTGCACTGGCGGGACGCAAACCAAATGCTGTCACTAATACTAATCCCAAAGTTAATAAAGCTACGATCGCAAATCTCACCATATTATTTTTTTGAATCTAAAAATTCACCAGCTCAGGATTACCTTATTATTGCCCGATCGCCCTCAAAGCGTCAATAGCCATCAATCGATTTGAGATTTTAGATATTTCGGCTTGCTTCGGCTGCGCCAGCCGACAAGTCGCGAGGGTACAAGTTTTAGATTTTAGATTGATTTGCAAATCCATCTTGCATATAAAGTTTGGGGCGACCAGCGACGAGTGTCTGGGGCTTATGTCTGTTTTTGGGCGGGGGTTATAGGATTTGAGATTAAAAGACTTGAGCTGCATCAATATTCGATTGCTCTTTTAACCGCAGATTTTAAACGGATAAACACCGATGGACGTAGATAATTCAATGATTGAAAGCGATTGAGTGCAACTCTAGTCTCAAGAATTGAGCATGATTGACTGGATATGGATTGGGAATTGCCCGACAGTTGTATATTTTGGAGAGAATTGTGTTATAATCTCTTACTTTGCTGTCAGATTCAATTCGTAGGCGATCGGCTCGGATGACTGAGAAACCACTACGAATTCATAAAAACCAGCATCATCCAGCAATCCCGACCAACTTTGATCCTCTGCATCTTGCAGCAAAGCTCTAGCTTTGGTGGTTCTCCCAGGAGAATACATTGACAGCAGAGTAGATTTTGGCGGCGCTTGCAAATTTACGCGCAAAGTTTGATTTTGAGCTAACCGCGCAATATATGCTTTGCCTTCTCCGGGTTTGAGATTACCTGTGAGGGTTTTGCTGTTAGCTCGGCTGTCAAATTCTACGCTTTCGAGAGTTGCTCCTGCTTGCAAAGCTGCGAGGGTGTCGGCGGTGATTGCTTGCCAAATTTGTCCGATCGGCAAACCAATCAGATTGCGATCGCGCGGCTGTCGCGGAAACCAATAAAAGAACTTAGCATCAGCCAAATCGTACAAAGCCCGACTGCTCAAATTCAGCTTGTTAACCTCTATTTTCCAGCGATCGATATCGGCGGTGGTGTAACTCCCCAACCTGGCTCTAGCGTCGCTGCTGAGGTTTTGGAGTTTGTCGAGCAACTCGTCGCCGATTTTCTGCCACCTTTCGCGCCACAGGCGATCGTCCTCACCTTCTTTTAGCAGTCGCCCACCCAATTCTGGGTATTTGGCATAGAAATTTTCGTCTACAAGGTTGACGTAACCGCTATAGAATCGATCATCAATTCCGAGCCTTGAAAAGCGATCGCGCAAAACATCTTCTTGCTGCTGCTTCGGGCCCCGAGTTTGGGGAATTTTCTGCACTTTTGATTGCAGGTTTAACAAATAATTGCCCGCAAACCAGCCAACTCCCCCCATACCAACAAGCACCACTACCACAAACAAAACCATTTGCCAAGCAGGCATTTTTTGCTGGTTGTTAATAGCGGCTCGCACAGGAATTCCCGGCAGTGTTGGGACTGGGGCGGGCATGGGTATGGGCGATCGATCCGGCGACGGCGCGGGCGCAAAATTTGGGGCCGGCTGCGGTGGCTGTAAAGGCGGATTGCCGGAGAGAGCGAGCATTACCTCGCGAGCCGAGGAGTAACGCTGGTTCGGCCCGTGAGCGAGCATTTTATCCAACACTAGGGACAAATTGGGAGATAGAGAACATTCTGCCCGCCAGTTCCAATTCAGCGTCTGGCTGTCGAGCAACTGATGCGGTTCCTTCCCCGTCAGCAACACCAAAACTGTCGCCGCCAGAGCGTACAAGTCGCTGTGGGGATTGACGATGCCCATTTGCATCTGTTCGACGGGAGCATAGCCGAGCTTGCCGATGCGAGTTGCGGGGGCGGGAGTACCGTTAGCTTCGGCAAACAGAGATTCTACGGTGGCTGCGACTTGTTTTACTCCGCCGAAGTCAATCAACACCGGCATTCCGTCAGACAAGCGCAGAATCAGGTTGTCTGGGGAGATGTCGCGGTGGATCACTCCCAGAGAGTGAATGTATTCGAGCACTGGCAAAATCTGGAACAGCAGTTGATTGATTTCTGCTTCTATGAACCGCAAACCCTGACGCTTGCGGGCATCCAGCAGGAAGCGGTAGGTTTGGCCCGGTACGTAGTCTTGGACGAGAAATAGGTAGCCTCGATCGCTAATACTGACTCGAAACAGTTCGCGGAAGCGCGGGATTTGATTGTGTTGCAGCTTGTAGAGCACTCCGGCTTCTCGCTCGAAGAGTTCCTCGGATTTTTGTAAGGCGTAACTTCCGTGCACTTGGGGCGCAAATTCTTTTAAAACGCAGGGTTCGTTAAATCGGTGGGCATCTTCAGCTAGGTAGGTGCGCCCGAAGCCTCCGTGTCCCAATTCGCGGACGATTCGGTAGTGGTTGTTGAGAGTTATGCCGGGGTAGATGGGATTGTTCATTGAAGCTTGCTGCGTCGGATTTTTACGCTTGACTGAAACTGGGAGTTTTGGCCGATCGCGCTAATTAATCTTGACATAGTGTGTGAGTGTTGATTGACCGATCGCCCGCAACGGTCATCACCTGCGGTTATTGTTGTTCAAAAAGGCGGTTGCGGGCGCGCCAGTTGGTCGGCTGTGCGATTTTGGCGACCTCGAATACACCAAGCCATCAACCGTTTTTTTGGGATGAACCGGGCGCTAAATTGTATCGGGATCGATATTTAATTCTCGCAGTTTCGCGGCCAGGCGATCGGCTCGTTGAGCCTCCCTTTCTGCAACCTCTTCTAAAGTAGGAACCAGCTTCCCTTCAGCCGTAAAAAAGCGCAATTTTTCCCCACAAATTCCCAGACTCAAATCGAGCTGCTGACTCCGCAGATGCCCGAATTCGTTAGGTGCGATTGCTTCATATTCCCCGTCAAGTAAATGAAACCCAGCTAACTCTAAAGTTTCTGGATCGAACCAAAAGTAATCGTGAGTGCGGAAAGTATCTTGATAGAGTTGTTTTTTAAAGTTTTTGTCTATATTCGCTGTTTTGGGCGACAGGATTTCAACGATAATATTCGGGTACTTTCCCTCTTCATCCCAAACAACCCAGCTTTTCCGAGTTTTTCGTTCAGTTCCGAGTACCACAAAAAAGTCTGAGCCTCGGAAGTCCTTCGATTTGAGTTGCTTGGAACAGTAATAAAGGGTGAGGTTTCCCGCAGCATAGAAATCATTTCTATCTCGCCACAGCCATTCTAGACAGTTGAGCAGTAGGATTATTTGTCGCAGGTGCAGTTCTGTTTCTACGGAATGTTCATCACTATATAAATCGTCGGGCGGAAAGATAAAGTTTTCCGGTATCTCTTGTTCTGGTATTTCTTGGGTAGTAGCTAATTCTGCGGTTGCGGACATGGCTGCTGGGTGAGGAGTAAGAGGTTGTGTGTCTATTTTAGCAAGCTTTTGATATCTCTGCCGAGGACTATTCTGAAATCCCGATCGCGCTTTTGTCTAAAAACGCGATCGAACACCGAACAATAAGTCTTGAAATATTAGCAATTACCCCTTTATTGCGCGTCAGATTCTCTGAGAGCCGCTAGAATTTCCGGTCGTTTCATGCGCGCGTATCCCGGCAATTTCCGGTCTTTGCCGATCGCCTTTAACCGTCTCAGTGAAAGATCCTCGTAGTCTTCCTCTTGGGGCGGAAACGGCAACGGCAACGGCAACTGTAACTGCGGTAGCTGAGGTTTTTGCTGCGCCTTCGACTGCTTCTGACGCTGCGACTTCGGCTGCTTTTTACCCTGTATTTGCGGCGGTATTTCTGAGGGCGTCGCACCGTCGGAAAGTTGGCTGCGGAGTATAGCGATTTGATTTTTGAGATCGCTTTCTACATCTTCAATCGCCTCGGAAACAAACTGATTAATAATTTGGACTGTGCGTTTTAATTTTATTGACAGCAGCTTTTCTAGTTCATCCAACTGGATCGACGCACCTGCCAGATTTATCTCAGAAATTACCGCCGATGTCGGAGAATTATCGCTCCCAGACTGTTCATTTTTTTTAGCCAATTTATCTACCTTTTCGTGAAATGTTTTTTCAACTTGTTCGAGCCGACGCTGAATTTGTTCTATTCTGTCACTCTCAAAATTAGGCTCAATTAGAGCTTTTAGTTGCTTTTTTAGTAAATCTTCATTTTTTTTAACAGATTGTTCTATTTGTTTAGTTAGACTATCGACTTTTTTTTGAAACGACAGCTCAAATTGTTGCAGTAGAGTCTCAAGTTGTGCGGTTTTCTGAGTCGGTTGCGGAGCTAAATGTTCCATTTCCGATCGAGCAGCAGCTACCTCCTCATCCGTCATTTCAAACACCCAAGCCCACATTTGCTCGGTGCCGAGTTCTTTGGCAACAATACACCAATCTGAGCCGCAGATTACTTCATATTCTTCTTCGTTGCTGTAAGCTTCTGTAGGACGTACAATTAAAGGAATTAAGTTGCTACCTTGCTCGATGAGGCTTCTTCTGAGAGCTTCGCGGCGTTCGCGAGGGATTTCTCTCCCCTCAGTCTCAGGTACCGCAATTTGCGAAGTATAAATCTGACTGTGACTAATTGGCTTAATCCGTAAATATTCAACTATTCGGTTTTGATCTTGCGATCGATCCATCTTGTTACAAGTCCCCTTTTGTCATCAAAATTATGGTGTTTGGGTAATTATGTATATTTGCACTTTACAGCCTGCGTTTTGAGTGATGCGAGATTAACCCAAGAACTCTCAGCCATAAGGTGCGAGACAAACACCTTAGCCAGACTGTGCGCTCAGGAGGACATATCGCCGCAGTGCTTTACTGTGCCGCTGGCTGTGCGGTGAGAACCCGGGCGATCGACAAAACAGACTGCAATTCCTAAAAAAAAGCGACTGTGATGAGTTTAACTGGCTGTGGGACACAAATGATACACCGCTTTACTCATCTTTACTTTTTTTGGAGTTAGGGCGAGCCTCTGCGAGGACTTCGCTAACAGGCTGACGTTGCGAGTTGCGATCGCGATTCTGCCAGAAATAATCTTCTTTTGCTTTTTGTACAAAAGATGGTATAAGAATATTAATGGCGATGGAGCTCGCCAAAACCGCCTGAAGCGTCATTCTTTCCTTGCGTTAATTGAAAGACTAAAAGGCTGATGGCTCCTACTTTTCTGGCTTGCTGCCGGAGAGTAGGGTCGTGAAAACTTCTCACTAACTTCTCAAAGCTAGCAAGCCTTTGTCCATACTCAGGATCTGGAGAAAGGAATCTCATGTTAGCTAGTGTGCTGTGGATTTTATTCATGGGCTTTTTTACGGGTCAGATTTCCCGTCACTTAGTTGCTCAACCTTTGATTGGAATGATTTTGGTGGGGATAGTTTTAGGGCCGCAAGTTAGTGATATTTTTAGTCAAGAAGTGCTGAAATCGGCGGATAATCTACCAATTGTGGCAATGATAATTATCCTGATGAAAAACTAACAGCAGTAAGTCCTACTATATTGTTAGCAGCAGTGGATACTTATCCCTTTTCTACAAAAGTTTTGTTCGAGGCAGCAAGCCTAGCGCGTCGTGTTGATGGTGAAGTAATTGTGTTCTAGGTCATTAATATTGTGGAAAAAGAAGCTGTAGAATAACTGGGCGATCGCACTCAAAAATTACTTTCAGATATCCGTCATCAACTTATTAGCATTAATGCCTCCGTTTCAAAGGAAATTATTCGCGTCCCTCAAGATTAGACTTGCATTACCAAAGTCATAAACTATCTTGAAAAGCATCTGCATCGATATGTGTTGCATCTGCTTTTCATTAGCGTTTAATTTATCGATCGAAGATTTATACAAGAGGTCTAGTATGAAGTGACAGAGATTGTGATGAAAAAACGGGGACATAGACTTTGCGAACAGGTGTTATATCAATTCCGGTTGCACTCATACATGATGTTAACTGTTAACAGTGAATTTACTATTCCGATGAAAAGAGGATTTGATATTAGTCAGTTTTGGAGCGCAAACGACGAGAGTAAAATAGTTTTATTTCCCGTAATTCTGGGAGAATATCGCAAAAATCAACCCTGATTTGGTGATATTTGCAACAGAGGTTTCGCTATTTTAATATTCACCAAAATCGAATTCAAAAATAGGAATTTTTATCATGAAATGGTTTGAGCAATTTGAGCAATTCATTGCCTTAGTCAAAATCAGTAAGTGGTTCATCATTTCTTGTCTAGTTGGTATTCTTTCCGGCTTAGGTTCTGCTGCTCTCCTAGCATCTTTAGAGTGGGCAACAAATTGGCGAGAGTCTCATCTGTGGATTATTGCCTTATTGCCCCTGGCTGGATTCTTAAGTGGTTGGATTTATGATCAATATGGAAAAAATGTAGAAGCTGGAAATAATCTTTTACTCGAAGAGATTCATAACCCGAAAAATATTATTCCGTTGCGGATGGCTCCGATGGTACTGCTAGGTACAGATATGACTCATTTATTTGGGGGTTCTGCAGGTCGTGAAGGGACAGCACTGCAAATTGCTGCATCACTAGCCGACCAATTAACTAAAATATTCCGCTTTAAACACGCTAATCGACGAATTTTATTAATGTCTGCTCTCAGTGGTGGATTTGCTTCCGTTTTCGGAACTCCCTTAGCTGGAACTATCTTTGGTTTAGAGGTTTTAGCAATTGGAAATATTCAACATGATGCTCTTTTTCCCTGTTTAGTTGCAGCAGTTGTGGGCGATCGCGTTACCTTAGCATTGGGTCTGCATCATACAGCATACCGCCATGCTACCTTTGTACCCACCATGACTCCAATGGGGCTAATTTCTGCAATTATCGCTGGTGCAATATTCGGAATTGTAGCGATGATTTTTGCCAGACTCACTCATCAAATAAGCCACTTTTTTAAATCAAAAATATCCTATCCTCCTTTTCGTACTGCGATCGGTGGTGCGATTGTCGCACTGAGTGTGTGGGCGATTGGATCGACTAGATATATCGGTTTGGGTATTCCTACTATTGTCGATGCGTTTAACACTCAGTTACCGCCTTGGGATTTTGCAGCAAAAATAGTGTTAACTGCGTTAACTTTAGGGGCAGGTTTTAAGGGAGGGGAAGTGACTCCTCTATTTTTTATTGGTGCAACATTAGGCAATGCTTTGTCATTAATTTTGGCATTACCAGCACCTTTATTGGCCGGAATGGGATTTGTTGCTGTCTTTGGCGGTGCGGCGAATACACCGATCGCCTCAACTTTAATGGGAATTGAACTTTTTGGTCTCGAATCGGGGGTATTTATTGCGATATCCTGTGTGATGAGCTATGTTTTTTCAGGTCATGCCGGCATTTATAGTTCACAGCGAATTAGTTCGAGTAAATACTCTTTTATGTCAATGCAAGAAGAGTTAAAGTTGCAAAATCATGCAAATAATAATTCTTTCGATGCAGAAAAAACTATCAAGTAGTCGCGGCCGTTAACTTGATTTGAGATAGTTCGGTTAATCGGATATGCTGATTACTGATCCTACGCTGTTACAGAAACCCGCGATCGCGATGCTAGTCGCTTTGGTATTAGTTATTTGGCTGGAAAACGCTAAAAAGCAAATCTGTTGAGCAGCAGGTTGGTTTTTAATCGCGGTTTATCCAGTCTTGCTGATGGCCATGTTTTGCTATGAAAGGCGATCGGGCAGTTTCAAATTTTGTCGGATAGGCTAGAAGCCCGCCCCAACAATGCAATTGCAAGTGATAAGTATTTTTGCCCTAGTCAATTACCTGTCAAAAATCAGGTTTCAACTAGGATTTCAACTCTTGTGGGGCGAGCTTCTAGCCTGCCCCAACAATGAAATTTAAACAGATCACAGCATATGAGTATTTTGCCAATAATCAATAATTTTAATCATTGTTTTGTCCGTTAACCCCTTAATGCGTTCCACCACATTAGCAAAGGACACAAACGGGCGCACATCTCGTTCTTTAAGTATTAATTGTATCACCGGAGCCTTCAAAAACGTAGTGGCTTCTAAACTCGCTTTCAGTTGAGCTTTATCTTGAGTATTCAATGCCTCCAAAAGCGGCATCGAACCTGACAAGCTCGGTGTAACAGATTCCAGCTCTACCGCCGGAGGTTTTGCAGCTTCACTCTCTAATTTCAACCGCTCAATTCTGCGATCCAGCCCAGCCTCAATTAACAGAGGTAATTGTTGGGAAAATAAATTTTCAACTTCTTGTATTCTCTCAGCCAACACCTGTTTTTCGCGGGCGTGTTCCGCCTTCAATTCATTGATTTGATTTTCTAACCTAGCTTCAATATTAATCAACCGCTGCTCAAAACTCGATGGTGGTTCCGAAACCGGATTTTCACCCACACTTTCAGTTATAGATGACTCTTCGGGAGTTGCACTTTCACCCCTACTCTCACTGACAGCGCCGCTTCTGAGAATTTCCAGTTGTGCGAGGAGAAGTTCTTCATTTTCTGGTTCCAGAATGAATGCACCGATTGTCTCGCCCTTGAAAGGTTCAATTTCCTTTGCTCTCGCCGCCGCGTAGAATTCAAAATTTCCATCTACTATTTCGTAGGAATCCATACCCGTGCGGCGAACAATTATCGGATTAATCAATCCTCCCAAATTTAAAATCAGTCTCGCTAATTTCTCCAAATCCGGCTGAGCAAAATTGGAAGAAGGCACAGCAGATACAATCTTTTTCACCGCAACCAGCGACGGAAATAATTTTTTCATTAATTTTTACCTGTTTTTTCCAAAACTTCTACTGCTAGCATTTCAAATTCTTGAGCAGCGATGGAATCTGGCTTAAAGTCCAGTACCGAAATCGGATCGGAAATTTCCATATCTCCCACGATTTGAATTTGTTCTGCACACTTAGCCAAATCATCTCTCTCGTAAATCACGCTGTCCATAATTTCAATACCGTAACGTTGGGGAATTGTTTCCCGCCGCTTCGGCAAACTGTACTGTACAAATTTAGCATTTGTCGAGATTTTGCAAGGCAGAACTCCTAAAATTGCTAGAGGTTTCTTGCCAATTTGTTTCTTGAATCCATTAACTTTTTTAATAAAATCCTTGACATTAATCAGTCCTTGATTGGCAAAGGGTTTTAAGTCAGAAGGAATAATCAAATAATCCGCAGCAATCAGCGCCACTCTCGCATAAAAGTTCAAAGACGGCGGCGTATCAATCAGTACAATATCGTACTTGTCTTGAACTTCCGCTAGTTTTTGAATTAAAATCATGCGGCTGTAATCTAGTTGATTTAGTTCCGTTTCGTAGTACATTAAATCGATGTGGGAAGGAACCACATCAATGGCGGGATTGCAAAAATTAGACTTGCGTGCTACTTCGGCTATTGAATAAAAATCTTCTGATTGTAAAATGTGAAGAATATTGCTATCTTTCAAATCGTCTTGTTCTTCATCATCAAATTTTACCAAGCCAGTTGCAAAGGTTGTATTTGCTTGACTGTCTAAGTCGATGACTAAAACTTTTTTACCTTCCTTGCTCAGCGCTGCCGCTAAATTGACTACTGTTGTAGTTTTGCCAACGCCGCCTTTGTTGTGGTAGACTGCAATTATTTTCATAGTATTTGGCTTATTAGAGGAAACAGTTACATCTGATTGAACTTGCAGATTAAATGCATTATTTTCAGGTATTTTTTGGGGTTCTGAGATGTCACTTGACTGTGGCTCTGAGGTGGCGAGATTGTCCGGTTGTATTGATACTTCGTTAATTAAATCAGGAATTAATAAATCAATATTACTATCTTCCTGTTCGAGATTTTCTGGAGCTTTTAGAGATTTTAAACTATCTCTGCCAATTAAAGCGATAATTTCATCAAGTCTAGTTTCTAGCTCTTCTCCGGCACACTGAAAAACTAGCTGAATATCATCGCTGACTTTTTCGTAAATTCTAATTTCTTTAGCGTTAGTTATGACTCCGTAGCGAATGCTTAAACTTGTTAAGTAACGCTTCAGTCTCCTGACGTGACGGTCTAATTTTTCCTTGGGATGTTTGGCTTCGATGACTATACTCATCTGCGAGTCTGCATCGAGCATTAAGGGGATGTATTGGATGCGAAATGAGAGGAAGTCTAGGCGAATATTCCCAAAGGCGATTTCTTGATGCCAACTGTCGGGGGTATAGCCCAGTTTTGGCAACAGATAAGTGACAATGAGTTTGCTTTCTACTTCGCTTTCGTTGCGACAGTTATTAGGATTAAAACTCAAGGGATTTTATAAGTTGTTAATTGTTAGTTGTTAATTGTTAGTTGTTAATTGTTAGTTGTTAGGTGTTAGTTGTTAATTGTTAGTTGTTAGTTGTCATTGGGAATTGGGAATTGGGAATTGGGAATTGAGAATTGGGAATTCGTAGCAAGTAACCAATAACCAATAACCAATAACAACTAACCAATTCCCAACAACTAATGACTGCTGACTATTTGGTTTGAGCGTTAACTTCCTCTAATGTCAGATAGCCGCCTGCGGGATTGTACAGGTGACAGTTGTCGGCAATTCGCTTCATTAAAGACCAAGAAAACTTGGTTTCGTAGAGATGAGGTTGCCAGTTTTCCTTGAGGCTGCTGTGGGCGAGGCGCAAGTTGTACCAGGGTATCGCTGTTGAAAGGTGGTGCGGAACGTGGACGTTAATGTCGTGACACAAAAACTCTACCCAGCGGGGATAGTCGCAGTGAACTGTTCCCGATAGTTGCGCTTGGGCTTCGTTCCATTCTGCTGCTGGTTTAAAGGAAATGTCTGGTGCTGTGTGGTGAACAATGGTGAAAGTGCTCATCCAGAAATGGTAAACCATCCAGGGCAGCAACCAAAATTTGACAAATCCCCAAATGCCTGTGGTGGCAATTAATAGCGGAAATCCGATCGCAGCACCGATTAAAACTACCAAAACTGAAAACCGCACTTGTTCGCGCTGTTGACCTTTGAAGCGCCACCACATGAAGTGTACTTTTGCCCAGTGGGCGATCGAGCCAACCCACCACATCGGGCCGAAGATTAAACTATAAGCTATTTGTAAAGCTTTGGGTGCAGCAGCATAGTCGGCTGCTGTCATCGGCTGCCAAGCATTATCTTCGCCAATTTTGTTGGTATGCTTGTGGTGATAATTGTGTCCGTGCCGCCATGCGTGGAACGGGAAAATTAAGGGCAAAAATGCCAGATGTCCGACTAAATCGTTTACCCAGCGGCGGTTAGCAAATGACCGGTGGCCGCAGTCGTGGCCGATGACAAAAAAACCCGTTAATCCGGTACCGGTGAAAATCCACATCAGGGGCAGTAAATACCAAGGTGATACTGCTATGCCAACATAACCGACAGCTACTAATAAAACGTTGACGATGACTTTTGTCCAAGCTTTGCGGGGGTTTTTGACAAACACTTCGCGCGGCAGGGTTTTGAGAATATCTTTGAGGCGCAGGTTGGAAGTGTCACTTGCGGATGTCAATTTTAGTGGTTTTTCGATCGATGCTGTCATAAATTGATTTCGATTCTCCGTATGCCATGTGGATGGCTTAACAAAATTAACGCAGTACAAAAGCACAGTAAAATATCAGCTCGCTGTCAGCTAGGGACAGACGAGTTGAACAACAGGCAGGGGCGTTTTAGAAAATGCTAGCTATCGCTAGCCGCCGTTGATAATGGCTAGCGCTTTTGGTTTAAAAAACACTCAGGTTAACTGGGGTTAACAAAACTTTACTTTTTATACCACAGGGGCGGCACAATTAGCACGAGTTGTCACTACTAATTGCCGTTGCTGACAACAGAATTGTGTTCGATCGCCAATTGAGAGCAAGCAACAGAGCGCTGCTGTTTGAGAGTTTGTACCTGCAACAGCAAGGAGTCAATTTCCGCTTGTAAGTGCAGGAACTTAACTTGCTGATCGGCTTGGTAGGGGCACTTCACCAAATCTAATTTGCGAGTCAAGCAGGTCGATCGGGCAGAAGGACTAGCCGTTTCGGGATGGCTCGCGGTGATTTGAGGCCGGGAAAGAGTGGATGAATTATTTGACATTAGTAATTGAGTAGACATATCTACGCATTCACACCATTAAGTTACTTTAACCTGAACCGATCGTATTAAACATCAAATTAACCGATCGAGCTAAAATTAGTGTAAATTCTTTGGCCATTGCCTAAAACCATTGACATCGTGACCCCGATCCTACCTGCTACTGACTCTGCTACTCACTCCGCGGCTAACTCCGCTGCCCCTGCAGCCTCGCCGAAACGCTACGGTTGGCCTGGCTTGATCGAAGCTTATCGCCCCTACCTGCCGGTGACGGAAACCACGCCCGTAGTGACGCTCCAAGAAGGCAACACTCCCCTGATTCCAGCACCGGCGATCGCCTCTCTCATCGGTAGAGAGGTGCGCGTCCTGGTCAAATACGACGGCCTCAACCCCACTGGTAGTTTCAAAGACAGGGGGATGACAATGGCAATTTCCAAAGCCAAGGAAGCCGGCGCAGAGGCAGTAATTTGCGCCAGCACCGGCAATACTTCCGCCGCTGCGGCAGCCTACGCCAGACGCGGCGGAATGCGGGCTTTCGTGCTGATTCCCGAAGGATACGTCGCTTTGGGCAAGTTGGCGCAAGCCTTGCTTTACGGTGCCGAAGTAATTGCGATTGGGGGAAACTTCGATCGAGCCTTAGAAATCGTCCGCGAAATGGCCGTCAGCTATCCCGTGACTTTAGTCAACTCCGTCAATCCTTACCGCTTAGAAGGGCAGAAAACCGGCGCCTTTGAAGTAGTGGACGCTTTGGGCGACGCGCCCGACTGGCTGTGCATTCCCGTGGGAAATGCGGGAAACATCACAGCATACTGGATGGGTTTTTGTCAATACCACCAAGCAAAAAAATGTTCGCGCCTGCCGCAGATGATGGGATTTCAAGCAGCCGGAGCAGCGCCGTTAGTAACCGGCAAAGCGGTGGCGAACCCGGAAACCTTGGCGACAGCAATTCGGATCGGCAACCCTGCTAGCTGGAAACAGGCGATCGCCGCTTCGGAAGCCAGCCGTGGCAGTTTTAGTGCTGTTACGGATGAGGAAATTCTCGACGCTTACCGCCTGCTAGCATCCCAAGAAGGGATTTTCTGCGAACCCGCAAGCGCCGCTTCTGTAGCCGGTTTGCTGAAGGTAAAAGACCAAGTTCCGACAGGAGCGACAGTGGTTTGCGTACTCACCGGTAACGGCTTAAAAGACCCGGATACAGCAATCAATCACAGCAATAACAAATTCAAACAGGGAATTGCTCCTAGTTTGGATGCTGTAGCTGGGGCGATGGGATTTTAAGAAGGAAGTTCGGCAACGAGCAATGTACGGGATGTAACGGATGTAAGTCCGATTTCCGTCGGAAGAAGGAAGTTCGGCCACGAGCAATGTACGGGATGTAACGGATATAACGGATGTAAGTCCGATGTCCGTCGGAAGAAGGAAGAAGGAAGAAGGAAGAAACTACTTGCTTCTTGTTACCAGGCTCTGCCTGGTAACGCAGATAGGCGAGGCTCTACCTCCATCTGGGAAACAGTTACATAAAGCGAGGCAGAGCAAGAGTGATATGGGTTCCTTTCGCTGGAGCATGGGAACCAGTTAAAGTCAACACTACAGGTTTGTAGTGCGGAATAAAGTCGGTTCGTAGTGCGGAATAAAGTCCGTACTACGAACCGTTTTTGTTATATTAGTAGTTCTTGTTTTGCGGAATAAAGTCCGTACTACGAACCGTTTTTGTTATATTAGTCGATCGCGCAAAATCTAACCGTCCAACAAATGTTCGCCACAAGTCACTTTGCTCATTTCTAATTCCCAAAGGGCGGTAAATCTATTAACTGGTTTTTAGAAGGTGGAAGCTGAGCGGAATTTCTACCGGTTGGAGCGGGATTTTGACGAATTTCGATCGCAGTTTCGCCGGGATTTGCAGTGCGAGTAGGTACTATTTCAAGAGAATATGCTGGTGTTTCCATTTTGGTAGTAGGAACAGTTTGTGCTTTCGCCAGCAAGTCAACTGCGTCTCCGAGGGCGGTGGTTAAATTCCTGCTAGTATCGGCGTGACGGGCTTCTTCTTGTTTGAGGGCTTGACTCAATTGTTTAATTTGTTCGATCGCCCGATCGCGCTCTTCGAGAACTTTTGCTAACTTAGCTTTAAGTTCGCCCACTGTTTGCAGTTGTGCGACTTCCTGCTGGCGAGCAATTCCAGCATCTTCGCCTTCGGGCGCAATCGGCGAAAAACTTTGTAACTCTTCTATTTGTGCTTCCAAAGCAGCGATGCTTTGCTGAGTTAATTTAGCATCATTCCGGCGCTGTTCGGCTTCTGTATTGTAAAGTTGTCGCCACTGAGCCGCACTTTCACCGGCATCATCGCGATCGCGCGAAACCTCTGTTAACTGCTGTTGCAGCCGCTTAATTTCATCTAACCACTGTCTGACATCCTGAGCCATATTGTTAATTTTAGATTTTAGATTGAAGAATGGGTAATAGCTTAATTAATTAATTAACGCTCTTGATTTCCAATTGTCGTTAGCGGAGCCCTCGAAGAAGATCGCCCGTACATCCATTTTGCATTTTCACCTTTCCCCTTTCCTGTGCCCTATGAACATTTATTACTGGTTGCGCTACCTGAGTTTAGCTTTGTTTAAGGCGCTTTTAAAGAAGCTTCGAGCCATCACAAAAAAGTTTAGTGATTTTTTAGTGTTTTGTCGGTGTTTGACTTGGGGCACGCTCAGGGAAGTCGGCGCGCAAGCGGGAGAGCAGCGCTTGCCGGGGCTGTCAGCAGAAATGGCCTACAATTCTATACTGGCGCTATTTCCGGGGCTGTTGGCGGTGTTGTCGGCGATCGCCCTTTTTGAACCTTTGCAGTCAACACTGTATCAAATCGCCGGTCTTTTGGGGGAAGTCATACCCGATGACATTCGCAATTTGATTCGTGGCGTCATCAAAGAAATTCTGTTAACTCGCAATAAAGGGCTGTTTTCCGTGAGTTTTGTAGTGTCGCTGTGGGCATTTTCTGGAGTCATGAGCGCGGCGATGGCTGCTCTCGATCGCATCCATAAAATCCCTAGCGATCGAGCTCGATCTTTTGTGAAAGCGAAACTCATTTCTATAGGTCTGAGTATCGGTACAATTGTGCTGTTAATTATAGCATCGGCAGCCATATTTGTCAGCGACTTAATTGTACAAGCTATTGCCCGCCAGAGTTGCCTGTTGGAGTCCGTCGCCAATTGCAATTTAAAAGATGTCCAAAATTGCTTGCTGCTAGCCAAAAACTGCCCTTTAGAGTCGCAACTATTAGCTGTTTGGGGGCTGTGGCGGTGGCCGATTGCTTTAGGGATTGTATCAGTTGCCTTTGCCTTTGTTTATCGCTACGGGCCCAGCCGCCACCAAGCCGATATTCCGATTTTTTCGGGAGCAGTTTTTGCTGCTATTTTGTGGGCGCTGTTTTCGGCTTTGTTTCGGTTTTATGTTGTGCATTTGAGCAATTTCACTTGGGCTTACGGGACGATCGGCACTTTTATTATGTTGCTGTTGTGGCTCGATCTTTCTTCTTTGGCGATGTTGCTCGGAGCTCAGTTAAACGTGACAGTAGGAAAAGCCATGAAACAATCGATAGGGTATAGGGTATAGGGCATTGGGCAAACAGGGTATAGGGCATTGGGCAAACAGGGCATTGGGCATTGGCCAAACAGGGCATTGGGCATTGGCCAAACAGGGCATTGGGCGGAGCGAAGCGGAGGGATTGGGCATTGCAACCAACAAATAACAAATAACAAATAACAAACAACAAATAACAACAGTCAACAGTCAACAGTCAACAGTCAACAGTCAACAGTCAACAGTGAATTTACTATTCCGATGAAGAGAGAATTTGATATGAGGTATCGATCGATCGTTTTCTCAATCGCTCAATCCCACAATCTAAAGTCTAAAATTTTTAAATCCCCAATCTAAAATCTCAAATCTAAAATCGACTGACTTTTCACCTTTTTGAGAAAGGCAATAAATACCGGATGTCTGGTTATCGGCGCAGTAAAGTGCTGAGGATACCCGTAACAAAAGACAAAAAAATCAGTACCCAAATAACACCGCCGGGAAGGAATGTCAAGAGGCCAACACCTCGGAGAATCCAAACTAACAAAGTTATCCCGAAAACTGTTAAGAAGATGCGGGTTGATAATCGAAGTTGAAATCTTGAGGAATTACTCATGTTGAATCTAAAAATTTTATCTGGATCGATGATAGCTGTTTTGCTGGCGATCGGCAGTTACCTCACCTTAATCTCGATTCCCGGCGCTGCTGTGGCGCGTGGGGGCGCACATAAGCTGGGGGAAACGGCTAATGCTGCGACAAAACCTTCCTCTATAAGTGTAGCAATTAGCGATCGGGCAATTGGCGAAGCAAAAGTGGGAATGACTTTCCGACAACTGAAACAAGCTCTCGGTTCCACCGCACAGTTTAAGGTAGAGTCTCCTTTTATGGTAGACTTTGATGCAGTGGCGATTAGTCGATCGGGCAAAGTGCAGTATCGGATTATCTACGCTGCCGGTACAAAGCTCAAAGATACCGATGTTATTGAACTTCTGATGACTGACAACCCCAATTATAAAACACTTGAGGGCGTCGGGCCGGCAATGACTTTGAAAAAAGCAGAAGCAATTTACGGCAAGGCTACTTTATCTTATAATGTGGACAATGAAATGAGAGAAGGAGCGGTTTTTGCTAAACAACCGACTCGAAAAATTATGTTTGTTCCCAAAGCAGATGGAAAGCAATTTGCTGGAGTTTACGGTGCTGGCAAAAATGGATTTTATGAGACTAACAAGTATCAGCCGAATGCTGCGATCGAGTCCATGATGGTGCGGAAGTAAATTTAAGCGTCAGATATTAAGATAAGTTGGTGTGGATCTAATTTTCACCATCCTGTTTCTTAAAACCATGAGTGGGGTGGGCTGGAGAGTCTGCCCCAAAAATTAAATTTAAAGGTATTTATTAAGAAGGTTGTTGTCTGTTTGTTGTCGATCGACCTTTTGAGTTCCATTGTACAACAAGTGCGTGAAGCGCAGCTATCCCGTAGGGAATCGACCTTTTGAGTTCCATTGTACAACAAGTGCGTGAAGCGCAGCTATCCTGTAGGGAATCGACGTTTCGGCTTGCATCACACATTTAAGTAAAACTACTTACATAAAACACTTAGACTCACTTGAGCAAGGTTAGAGACAAAGTTGTATTTTGTGCCGCTGTAAAATCACCAATTTTCTAGTCTACCGGATATAATTTATAATCCTAGGCAACAATTACTCTTGAAGATTGCGTGAAGTCAACGGAGTATATTGTAAATATTCTGTAAATTTAACTTCACTGTACCTACATATAAATACCCGGTTGAGCATAAATTTGGGATTTAATATGAACATCAAAAAGTTCAGTAAAAATACTGATGCTGTACTCTAATAATGTCGATCGCGTGTTTGTAATCGAAATTCAGTCCAGCCGTTAAGTCGTGTAAATAGAACAGTTACAAAGCTTAATGATGTTGTCTATTTTTGATTGAGCTTTTAACTAGATACATTTGTGGCATCGTTATCAATCTTTTCTTTTATAATCAGGGGCATCAGGAGGACTTATGAACTACTGGGGACAAGCTTACGGTAAAAACATTACTGCTACAAAACTGATTGCAGACAACCATCTTTTGCTAGCTAGCAATCAGTTTTGTAGCAGTTGCCATCACACAATTAACCCAACTCCCACCATCGATATGAAGTATGAGTTTGTGGCAGCGACTAAAAAGGAAATTGCCTCTCAACAGCACTTGCCAGAGCGTTTAAAACTGCAATTATCCTATGGTTTCCCCCCGGTAGAATGCAGAATATGCCGTCCAATTATTGGTCAAATTCTTCTTCGTCACATTGGCCTAAGTAGGTCGGCGCAAAAAAACCGAACTATGTTAAAATAAGTAAAGAAAGAGAAGACATTTACTGAGGTAACTCAATATATGGGCGCTAGATTAAGGGTATTCCTGACTCAACAACAAGACAAAACTCTATTAGAACTGAGAATTGCGGATGTTCCACAAAAAGTCAAAGATAGAGCAGAAGTAATTAGATTAAATGCACATGGCTGGTACGTTGAAAAAATAGCTGCTCATTTTAACTGGACTCCACAAACAGTGAGAGAGGTTTTACATAAATGGTCGCATCTAGGCATGGAAGGGCTTTGGGAATCGCCTGGTCGAGGGGCAAAACCCAAGTGGAAAGAGTCAGATATAGAGTTTTTAAAAGAATGCCTCAAAAACGAACCACGTACATATAACAGTCTTCAATTAGTCCAGAAATTAGAAAAAGAACGTTCTGTTAAACTAAGCGCCGACCGATTAAGACGGATACTAAAAAAAAAGGTTTATTTGGAAACGAGCGAGAAAAAGTCACAAAGGAAAACAAGACCCCATAGTACAAGAAACAAAGCAATCTGACTTAGATATGTTGCAATTAGAGGCGGCGGCGGGAGGGATTGACTTAAAGTATTTAGATGAATCAGGATTTTGTGCGTGGAGTGAACCTGGTTATACTTATTACCAAATAGGTGAGCAAAAACGGTTGGAACAAACGAAACGGCGTGGTCGTAGACTCAGTATTGTCGGACTTCTTCAACCAGAAATAAGTTTTGTTTACGGTTTAGCAATTGGGGGTATTGATCGAAAAGCTTATATCAAAATGATGGAACGAGAAGCCCAGGAAGCTGCGGAGATTGGACGACTGAGAGTAATCGTACAAGACAACGGCCCAATACACCGATGTAAAGAAGTCCAAGAGTTATGGCCGCATTGGGAAAATCAAGGTTTATATATCTTCTTTTTGCCCAAGTATTGTTCGGAAATGAACCCCATTGAATTGGAGTGGCAACACATTAAAAAAGATGAATTGGCAGGACAAATGTTTGATGATGAGTTAGAACTCGCCTACGCCGTAATTCAGGGAGTAGAAGTTAGAGGAAAAAGGGGAAACTACACTACACAACGTCTTAAGTTTAACTCCAATTAGGTAACTTAATGTTTTGTTACATAGATAGTTTTTTTCCCGCCTACCTACTTAGTTCTGCGTCGGCTCGAAATGATTGTCAGCCTGTTTTAGGATATTATCGATACACTTTAGTTAAGCAGCCCCGACCTTCTAGCGGTGGCGGTAAATTATTTTAGTTGACGGTAATTGGTGCGGCGGTGTGGTTCTGGTTTGTTCGCTGATTGTCCGGTAATTGAGAGGGCGAGCAATGAGGTATTTTTTCCGGTTTTTATTAGCTTTACTAATGGCCGCGCTTTTGGTAGTAACCTATGGAAGTATACAAGCTGTTGGCAATGAAAATTCACAACTTGAAAATGTAAAAAAGATGGCATCTAGAAAATCTAAACGCAGCAATCAAGTTAAACAAAATGACCTTCAACTGAAAGAAAATAGCCTTCAACTGAAAATGGAATGGCCAAAAATTGTGGCAATATCCATCCCCGAAAACAAGCCCGGTGTCACTGCTGAATTCAGCTTTACTGTCAGCCTTACTAATAATACACCAGCCCCTGTTCCCTTGGCTATAGATTATGATGCTTTAATTCCAGAAATATTTGGACCAGATGGTCAAGCACTGCACCGAAGAGAACCGATAAATAGGCAAATTGGGAACGGAGAATATCATGGCTCGTTAGTTGGGGTCAGACAGCAGATATCCACCTCTATGGAGGGAAGACTGTCTTGGCAAAATAATTTACTTCAACTGATATTACATCGCCCCACCTACGATAAAAGCCCTATTGATATCGATAAAGTTTGGTCTTTTGATACTCTGGGGTCTGGGGAATATCAGGTTCGATTCACTTATGAAACTCCGACGGGGATAATAGTATACACAAATCCATTCACTCTTTTTAACATTAAAGAAATACTAGAAAAAAAAGAAATGCCGCTAGAGAGAATAGAAGTAGCTGGGACAGGTCAGTTGGTAACTCCCTTAGCTAATTTTCGCCTACTTCAACCTGTTGGGTTGCATAACAGTGCAGTGGAAGTAGATGGTATTCGTTTTGAAACTTTCATACCTGAGCCATTGTTAACCCTGCCAAATAAGAGTGACAATTCATACCAATCTGTACAGATTGGTATGCGGATGACCAACAACACGCCAACCCCATTTTACTTCAGCTTTTATGGCAGTTTTTACCCAGAACTTATAATGCCAGATGGTCAGGTACAGCGAAGAGGCTATGCTACCGACTGGATGAGAGGGCCTGAAGAATCTGACTTTCTGTTAGTCACACCTGGAAAGAGTGTGACATTTTTTCCAGATATCAGCCTCTTCTGGACTAACCATAGCCAATTTTCGCTTGGTGTCTCTAGCGGATATGGTGGCTCATGCTCTTTTGACGGACTCAAGCCAGGTATATATCACTTCCGCTTCCAGTATTACAATACGAGTGATACCATACCGAAGAAAAATCTTGCTGGGGAGTCGATTGAAAGTCTGCCAATAGAAAAAGTTTGGACTGGGTGGGTGGATACTCCCTTTGTTGAATTCCGCTTAATCGAGCTTTGAATGGCGAATCACTATTTCTTTTTGTTTAATTTGCCCAATAGGTGAAAAAAATGCAATTCAGAAAATTTTTCTTCGTATTATCAACTAGCTCCATTATCATGCTTTTCGGGCAATCTAGTAGTGCGTTTACTCTCAGACAGAATGCAGGAATACTCACATCTGAGTCTAAATTGGCCTAGTTCTGCGTCGGCTCGAAATGATTGTCAGCCTGTTTTAGGATATTATCGATACACTTTAGTGAAGCAGCCCCGACCTTCTAGCGGTGGCGGTAAATTATTTTGGTTGACGGTAATTGTTGCGGCGGTGTGGTTCTGGTTTTTCCGCTGATTGTCCGGTAATTGAGAGGGCGAGCGATGAGGTATTTTCTCCGGTTTTTATTCGCTTTAGTAATGGCGGCGCTCCTGGTAGTAACCTATAGAAGTATACAAGCTGTTGGCAATGAGCATTTAAAACATGAAAGGGTAGCAAACATGACATCTCAAGCATCGAATCACAGCAATCTTGTTAAACAAGATAGCCTGCAACTGGAAATCCTAGGGCCAGAAATTGTGGCACTATCGATCCCGGAAAACAAGCCCAGTGCCACTGCTCCATTCAGCTTTACTGTTAGGGTTACCAATAATACACAAGCCCCTATTCCCTTCATAGAGTATAATGCTTTAATCCCAGAAATACTCGGCCCCAATGGTCAAGCACTGCATCGAAGAGAACCGATAAATAGGCAAGTTGGATTCGGGGAATATTATGGCTCGTTAATTGGCATTGGAGAGGAGATAGCCATCTTTATTGAGGGAAGACTATCTTGGAAAAATAATCTACTTCAACTAACCGGACTTAAACAAACATTACCCAGCCCAGACAACATAAAAATCCCTATTTACTCCGATAACTCTTGGTCTTTTGATACTCGGGGACCAGGGGAATATAAGATTCGATTCACTTATGAAACCCCTACTGGGACGATATTATACCCAGAACCAGTCACTTTTATTCAGACCAGACAAGAAATGAGAATGGAAGTAACTGGAACAAGTCAGTTGGTAACTCCCTTAGCTAATTTTCGCCTACTTCAACCTGTTGGGTTGCATAACAGTGCAGTGGAAGTAGATGGTATTCGTTTTGAAACTTTCATACCTGAGCCATTGTTAACCCTGCCAAATAAGAGTGACAATTCATACCAATCTGTACAGATTGGTATGCGGATTACCAACAACACGCCAACCCCATTTTACTTCAGCTTTTATGGCACTTTTGCCCCAGAAGTTGTAATGCCAGATGGTCAGGTACGGCGGGGAGACTATGGCATTAGCGACTGGATGAGAGGACCTGAAGAATCTGATTTTCTGTTAGTGAAACCGGGGAAAAGTCTGACATTCTTTCCAGGTATCGACCTTTCCTGGAGAAAGCCAGATAAATTTTCCCTTCTTGTCCATAGCGGATATGGTGGCTTGTGCCATTTTGACTCACTCAAGCCAGGTATATATCACCTCCGGTTCCGGTATGAAAATACGAGTGATACCATACTGAAGACAAATCTTGCAGGGGAGTCATTTGAAATTCGACCAATAGAAAAAGTTTGGACTGGGCGAGTGGATACTCCCTTTGTTGAATTCCGCCTAGCCCAGCCCTGAAATCAATGAAGAATGATTTAAGGGGATGTGGATAGGGCAAGTATTTACATCTTATTTAGACTTTTGTGTAGTGGATACACAAAGTTAAATTGCATCTTACAAGTATTCACAATTAATAATTGCCGTGCAATCTTCCTAAGAACACCACTAATTAAGGAGCGACAGATTATGAAACTTACACAAACTATTCTAATAGTTTCGGCAACTTCATTGGTAGTTGCATTTACGAGTCAGTCTGCTGCTATGGGATTCAGTCTGAGTTTTGCAGGAAGAGGCGCACGAGATTTATACATTGCAAAAGAGTCTAACACTTACATGAATGGTAATGAAGAAATAACTGTCTTAACTACGTTGTTCCCCCCTCATGTAACAGAGATGCCACTAGGTGGAACGAGGACTTTAGATAAGCTGTTAGATGACTACAGAGTAATGGCTTATCAAAATTATAATGATATTTGGAAATTTACTAAAGCGAACAAGGATTTAAAAGGAAATTTAGAAGTTTTACAATATTAGGCTTGCACTAAAAATATTCCCTGTAAATTCCCAAATCTACCGAAGATAAGACAAATACCACCTATTAACATAGGGGTAGGTGCCGGGATTGAATTAAATTATGTGCCACGGCAAGGCGATCCACCAAGACAAGATTTTCGCTGGATTCAGTGGATAAACACTAACCATGCTGCTTACGTTCCTAACCATAAAGATCCCGACGCCAAAGCAAAATACATCGACTTAAACACAAAAAATCCAAAGACCCCCTTCTATCCAGGTGGCAACACCAGATTGGCAGACAGAAGCTACAGAGATGATCCTCTAAACGAGCATTTTTGGTTTGCTGAAGCTTACTTAGTTGGCACATCCGAATTCGATAGAATAAAAAATGGATACGTTATTGGTAAAGAACACATACTTACGATTTACAACGGCATAAAATGGGGTTGGAAAAACAAAGTAACTCGTCGTCGAAAACAACCAGTTCCCGTCCCAGTTCCCGTTCCAAAGCCAACTCCGACTCCAGTTCCATTTCTAATTCCAAATCCAATTCCAAATCCATTTCCACCAATTCCAAATCTAAATCCACCTCAACGTGCACTTTGTCCACCAGGTTTCTCTCCTAAAAGCGGTAGCACGATTATCGCCAGCAGTAGCAGCGGTGGCGGTGGCATTGGTTGTGTGGCATCATCATCACCATCACCATCACCATCACCATCACCAACACCAACACCATCGCCTACTCCCATCCCCAGCCCGCGTCCAGCACCGAGTCCCCGTCCAGCACCGAGTCCGCGTCCAGCGCCGAGTCCCCGTCCAGCACCGAGTCCGCGTCCAGCACCGAGTCCCCGTCCAGCACCGAGTCCCCGTCCAGCACCGAGTCCGCGTCCAGCACCGAGTCCCAGGGGTGGCGGTCGTCCGATTCGGGCGGTTCCCGCTTCTTCTCTCAGAAGCGCTAATGCCCTTACCTTACCCCAGACACCACTTTTAAAAAATGCTGCCAAAGGTAACAATAACTATGCCACCGATTACGTGGACGTAGCTAGCGTCAGCCGCGACTTACTTGTCAGTCCTGAACTATCATCAACTGCCAACAACTATGCAGATGTAAACGTAGCTAGCATCAGTGGCGAACTACTAGAAAATCCTGAACTATCATCAACTCCTAGCAGCGAAAAGAAGGTAGATTTAACTGAGGTCAGCAGCAATCTACTTCTTGATTCAGAACTATCATCAACAGACAACGAAAATGAACTTGATTTAGCCAGCATCAGCGGCGACTTACTGGAAGACCCAGAACTATCATCAACCGACAGTAACGAAAACCAAATTGATTTAGCCAGCATCAGTGGCGACTTACTGGAAGACCCAGAATTATCATCAACTGACAGTAACGAAAATGAACTTGATTTAGCAGGCATCAGCGGCGACTTACTTGAAGACCCAGGACTAGCCTCAGAGGATAACAACTCCCTAGCCTCCAAAACTAAAAACCCTGACGACGACGCCCTCCCCGCCGAAGCCGTTCCTGAACCAACCACCGGATTAGGCACTCTCTTGGCACTCAGCGGATTAGGTCTACTTCTCAAGCTCAAAAACAGGAAAACCAAAGAGTAATGAAAACGCTCTACACCATCCTGTATGCCCTCAGCATCATCCTCATCAACCCCTGGGGAACTACCCGCGGCCTCATCTGGACATCGCCCAAAGTATTGATTATTTGGCTAATAATTTCCCTCAACATCGCCCTTTTATTATCGCAAAAAAAATCCATCGCGATTCCCCAAAACTGGAAAAATAGCTTCATACTTTGGACGATATTTCTCTCAATAGGAGCCATCTCTACCCTGCACAGTCCCTTTCCTTTAACATCTTTTTTCGGTCAAGACCAAATGGGAGACGGTTGGCTTTACTGGCTGTTAATCGCCGCCTTCACTCTCAGCAACAGTTTGCTTCTAATCGCACGCCCGCAAATGATCAATTCCCAATTCCAAGGATTGCTAATTGGTGGCATCATCCTTTCTCTGAGTATCTTTCCTCAAATTATTGACTGGCGGATTGACTACACCGCTACAATGGGCAGACTAATCAGAGAAGATGTTCTAGCCAGCAGCATTTTTCAAGGACAGCAACCTATAGGATTGTACTCCCATCGCGGACACGCATCCATAGTTTTAGTGTTGACGGCGATTACTGCGATTGTCGGTTGGTTTTGGAGATTTACCTCTACTAAATTAACTGTAATTACTTTGATTTTAACTGTTCCGGCACTGCTGCTAACTTCTACCCGCAGTGCAATTGTAGCTTTGATTGTTGCCAGTGCTTATTTGCTCGATCGCCCTTATTACAAAATTCTCACCGGTATAGCCCTGATGGGAGCCCTCGCTGTGGGCATCATGACCGTCAACCGACCCCTCAACTGGCAAAAACCGAGCATCGAACAAGTCATGTCCAGCCGTTCCCCGATGTGGGAACTTGCAGCTAGAGGCATCAAAAAGCGCCCGTTATTTGGATGGGGATTCGACGGATTAGGGATTGCCTATCCCTATATCAGGAATCCTCAAGTAACTCCTATAGTTGTCAACTTGAACGAGTTTACCTACGACTATATTAACATAAAAGGTGAAATTAGCACCAGAGAAATTCCTACTTATAAAGCTCACAATTTGATTTTGGATACAACGGTTTCAGTTGGTGTTTTGGGACTGATTGTTGGCATCGCACTTTGGGGATATTATTTATATTTAGCGCTCCAATGCTCGATTGGTGGGATGGCAGCAGTTGCTATTGCTTATCTGGTTTTCGCTGTGACTTGGTTCGACTGCGCTCAATACGCACATATGGTATGGTGGACGCTCAGTTTTGCTGGAGTTAAACATTTTCGTTCTCAAGGTAGTGAGAAAAGAAGATTAGATATTTTGCCTAAGTGTTGGCTGGATTGAGAAACCGCAGATGTCAGGCAGATAAACACAGATAAACGCAGATGATTGAAGAATTTGAAAGCGATTGAGTGCAAGATATCTAGTCAGGATAAAGCCGCCAGAAAGCTCGTAATATTCAGGGTAAGATGCGCCCCTGGCACCGGGAAGAGGTGAGTTGGGGCGCAAGTTTTGTTAGTGTTTTTTAGGATTTTTGGGAAAAGGAATGTTCAAACTTTCGTGAAAAACAAGCTGAGTTTTATAGGTTAAGCGGCGGTTAACTTGTTTGATGATTTTTTCCAAAAGCGCATCGCCGGTTTTTTCTATTAATGGTTGAGACATCGATCGAATAAACTTAGGGAAGCAAACCCCCACAGCTAAATCTAGCTTCCACGCGGCACTGGTAATCGCAGGCGGTAGCTTCGCGCGTTCCGACGCGGGCCAATCGGCGGCAAATTCGTCAGACGGTATCTCTACTAGGTTCATTGCCGATCGAAAATCCACTTCATATCCAGGCGCGGTATAATTCGGAACCGGGATTGTCTTAATCAAATAGCAGCCTTCAGCGTCCGGCGGCAGCAACTCTAAACCGATTCTCGCTTCAACTCGGTAGCCGAAAGCCCCAAAACGCCCGATTAATAGATCGTAGCCGTTTTCGCCGATCGGCTCAGCTTTCATCGGCCAAGCGCACTGACAAAACCAACTCTTGTGATTGTTCAAATGCTCAGCCACCGTAGCAGCATCGGCGTACATCTCCATGCTGTCTTCAAAATGGGCGTGAAACCAAATCGGCTCAACTTCCTCTGCTACATCCGCACTTCCACTTTCGGGCTGTCGGAAACTCGCATCTGGGTAGCAATTTTCGTCAGAAGCTTCAACAGTAGTTTGATATTCAGCGGAATCCTGCTTCATAATATGCTCTCCTGTAATACACGCCAATCGATCGGCTTGGGGATGCGGTAAGGAAGTTTCCTCCCTACAATTGGGAAATAGATTGCAACAAAATTTACCCAAGAACAGCATAACCTGACTTATGAAAGCATTTGTAGCAGGAGCCACAGGCCAGACTGGCCGCCGAATTGTCACAGAATTGGTCAAGCGAGGCATTCCCGTGCGCGCTTTAGTCCGAAATTTGGAGACGGCTAGACAGATTTTACCACCGGAGGCTGAGTTAGTGACAGGGGATGTATTAAATGCGACTTCTCTGCGCGACGCGATCGGCGATAGTACGGTGTTGCTGTGCGCGACGGGGGCGGCCCCTGGTTTTGACCCGACAGGGCCTTACAAGGTGGATTTTGAGGGTACTAAAAATTTGGTGGAGGCCGCTAAGGCTCAGGGAATTGAGCATTTTGTGCTGGTGACTTCTCTGTGCGTTTCTCAGTTTTTTCACCCGCTAAATCTGTTTTGGCTGATTCTGGTGTGGAAAAAACAGGCGGAGGAGTATTTGCAAAAAAGCGGCTTGACTTATACGATCGTCCGACCGGGCGGTCTCAAAAATGAGGATAATTCAGATGCGATCGTCATGAGCAGTGCGGATACACTGTTTGAGAACAGCATTCCTCGCACTAAGGTAGCTCAAGTCTGCGTGGAGGCGCTGTTTGAGCCGACTTCTCGCAACAAGATTGTGGAAATTGTGGCGAAGCCGGATGCCCCACAAAAGAGTTTTGAGGAGTTGTTTGCCGGTGTGGTTTGATTGAATTAAGCTTGTTTGGGTTCGGTGCGTCAGGCAAAAACAACTATTCGAGTTTAGTCAAAAATTTGGGCTGGCGCACCCTGCATCTGTGGAGTCAATCTCAAATCTTCAGTGCCCCGATCGAAAATTGAGGCTTCGCACCCTGCAGCAATTTTTCGATCGCCAAATCTGACAAAATCTTAATAGTTTTATCATCCGCCGTTGAAATTTCCCTCTCCCAGCATGAAAACTCTCAAGTGGCCAGCTTGGTTCCCCTATCCGATTTCGTGGTTAAGGGCATTTGCTCTCGCCCAGAGTTTTAGTTTTATCCTTCGCAGGGGCATTCCTTTCGCTAGCGATGAAATTGGCTTTCTGACTTTGTTGTTGGCTGCTTGGCTGATTCAGTTACCTTTATTCTTTGTCGCTCACTTTTTCGCCGTCAAAATCTTAAATCCGTTACTAATTATGCTACCTGGCCCCAAGGGGAAAGGGCGCAAGTTCAAGCGCGGGCTTACTGGTATGCGATCGCACTTGCGAGAAGGCTTGAATGCTGTTGTAGTGCTTTTTTTTGCGTTTAATCTGGCGCTGTTGGTGCAACTGGCGATTTTTTATTGGCCCGCGCGCGCGATCGATCCGGCTAAGTTACTCGCAGGAATCTCTACTCTGACAAATGTGGCTATCGCCGGTGAATTCGATTTCTGGCTGGTCAAATTGGCGGGGGTTTTATGGAGTTTAACGCTGTTCGCTGCGCCGCTATATCAGTACGATTTTCGGGTGCGCCGGAGGCGGCTGGCGAGAAAATTAGCCGAAATTGCGGACATGGAAATGACTTTGCTGGAAGCCCAGAAATGGGGTCGTCGCCAAACTGGTTTGTTGAGGCGATCGGAAATTCAAATCCTGGGATTTCTACTTTTAATCGGGGCTGCGATCGGCGGCAGTGTTTTTTTTGTTGCCAATTTGCCGCGAAATTTGCCGTTTTCGCAGTCAGCAAGTGATGTCAGGAAATCGCCGCCGCTGGCTATGAAAACTGGCGATCCTTACATTCGAGCTTTGATGCGAACTATTTCTGCTAGCGAATCAAATGTTTCTCGGCCTTATCACGTTGTTTACGGCGGCAAATATGTATTGGATTTGAGCCGTCATCCTGACTGGTGCGTGAGAATTGTTAACGGCCCGAATCGAGGTAAGTGTACTACGGCGGCGGGCAGATATCAATTTTTGACTACGACTTGGAAGGAGAAGGCGAAGCGCTATCACGCCCGTCGCGCTAATTTTTTATTCTGGGAAGATTACAGTTTTGAACCGGAATATCAGGATGCTGTGGTTTATGCTTGGTTGAGCGATCGCAAGTTTTGGAAAGCTGATATTTCACAGATGTTGCGGCAGGACAGATTAACTGATGTTTTGCGGATGCTTTCGGGAACTTGGACGAGTTTGGGATATGGAATTGAGAACAATTCTATGAGTTCGAGTTTGCCAAAAATTTACAAAAAAATGCTGCGGGAAGAATTGGAAAATGCTAGTTCTTAGGTTACATTGACTGGTTCATAATTTTTTTAACTCCGGTAAAAATGCGGTCAGACATTTGTATAATTCTAATCCCGGCCCAGCTTGTAGTGGATAAAGCCGATCGAAATTAATCGGGTTTCCCGGTGCTAATTTCCACTCGGTTTTCTGTGCTGTTTTCGGCGAAATATCGATCGCTACCGTGATGTTCATAATGCTGTTGTGCTGCGGGATTCCCCGAAAACAGTAGCTTTTTCCGGTGCGTTTGTCGGAGTCGCTACCGGTGATGTATTTATCTCGTTTGCGAAATTGGATTTCTCGAAAAGGTCGATCGAGCGCAAATGAGTCTCGGTAGCGATAGTCTCCATCGGGCAATTTTTGGATGTCGGGCCTGATTTGAGCTATAACGGTGGCTGCACTGAGAGTTAGCATCATTTATCTGAGTTTTTTTTGCGAAATCAGCGATTTTGGTTCCTGCTGTGGCGCTGCGGGCGATCGGCTGAAATAACGGCAGCCTGTAACAAATTAATAAGAGTTGTTATGCAGTTTAACTCGATCCCTGCCTATCGTGAATAATTATTTCACGGTTTCATCTCGATTAAGAATTTGCGTAACAATAGAAATATTGAGCAAGCCATGAGAAATCTCACGGGCGCATATCTAGAGATTAATTGAGGATGCTGCTATGTTGGGCCTGACGCGAAAAACTCAAAATTTAGGGCGGCTGGAAACAGAAAATTTGGAACAGGGAGGCGGTGTCGCCTCTGGCTGTAAAAGTATCAGCTATGCGCGATCGCGAGTTTACAAAGATGAGGCTTTGGTATCTGCTTCGCTGGCGGGACTGCCGGCTCTGTTGGCATCCTTGGAAAGCTTTCGCGAGTAGAGTTTGATCACTTTGATTGTTAAAAATCTGGAGTTGGCTGAGTTAAACTATTGCCACACTCCGGCAAAAATATTCTTGACTGCGATCGCAATTCGACTTAAATCTTCTTTCAGCAGCGGGGGCCAAGAAACTCCTTTGCCGAGTCCGGCTTCAAATTGCTGCAAACTTTCTACTGAGAGTAAATGCAGTGCCGAGATTAATTGCCGATCGAGCATGGGAGATTCTTGCAGGCCCTCAAACAATATTTTTAAAGCTAATAAAATCGATGTCACCTGTCCGGGTACCGGTGGCTGACCTTGTTTGAGGCGCATCAGGAAGGCATCGGGATTTTTTTTAGTTTCGAGGGCGCTTCCTTGGTCGATCAGAAAACTGCGGGCTGTTTTGTAATCCATTGGATGTGCGATCGATCTCCTGCAATTAATTAGCTGGCATTATATCATCTTTTGTCGCCCTCAACTGGGTAATATAGCAGACAGAAGAAAAAAAGCAACTCGTTAAGCGCGCATTGTCATGTACCGTACAGCTACTTGTGACACCGCATTTTCATCGGCCGCACAGCTTTCGGAAGGTGCGCCGCAGCGCACCCTAAAGCTACGGTTGGTAGTTATGAATAAATTTTATAGAACGGAAAAATAAAACAATGGCAAAACGGCAGGGAAATAGTAGAAAATCCAAAATTTATTGCTACTTATGGCCGCTGTGTTTGTGTCTGAGCTTCCTGTTAGTTCCACTCCTTCCCAAAATATCTGCAGAAACGCCATTTCCGCCGCCCGCTCCTCTTGCAAATAATGCTAATTTTGGGGCCAGAATTCAAAGAACGATGGGGTTACTTGCTGCCAGCACTCCCACAGAACGCCGCCAAGTACGCATCCTATTTTACGGTCAATCCATCACAGAGCAAGATTGGTGGAAAGACGTAGCAAAGGATTTGAAACAGCGATTTCCCTACGCTGATTTGATTGTGGAAAATCGGGCAATCGGAGGATTTGCCGCGCCGATTTTGATCCGTCCCAGCGAACACGATTTGTATCCTTTTTATCCAGATTTGCTAATTTTTCACGTCTACGGAGGTGATGAGGATTACGAAGCGATAATTGCCAATGTCCGCAGCCGCACCGCTAGCGAAATACTCTTGCATTCAGACCATATAAACTGGTTGCCCGCAGGTAACAGTAGCGATAATCCAGATGAAGTCAAAGGATATGAATGGCACAATACTCATTCTACAAAATGGCTGCCAGAATTGGCAGATAAATACGGCTGCGAAATTGCGGAAATTCGCGAACCTTGGCGCAGGTATTTGCAAGACAATCGCTTGCAACCAAAACAGCTATTGAGGGACGACATTCACCTCAACGAGTGGGGAAATTTTCTGCTAGCTGCTTTGATCAAACCGCACCTGCGATATAACCCAACTTCTCCTCAAGCGCCGCCGGAGTTAGTCAAAACCTATACAGTTGGTACTGATGTTAAATGGCAAGATGGCAAGTTGGTTTTAGAGTTTGAAGGAAATCGGATAGATGCGATCGCCGATAAAACCTTCAACGGTGGCGCGATTTCTGCTAAAATTGCGATCGACGGCAAAAAACCCTCAGAATTTCCCGAACTTTACACCATCACCAGACCCAGCGCTAGTCTGGGAGTCGGTTGGCCCGCAATTCTCCAAATATCCAGTCAAAAACCGCTAATCGTCGAAGATTGGAAAGCAGTAATTACCGAAATTAACAGCGACTCCAGCAAGTTTAAATTTAACGTTATAGGTTCCAAAACAGGTTACGACGGCAGCGGTACAAACGACAAAATGTTCGTTTCAAAATCTAGCCGCATCGCCATTGAACCGAGAGACTGGTGGCTGCAAAATGCCTACGAATACTCGAAAAAGCCTACACCAAAAGGCTTTGAGATTACGTGGCAAGTTAAGCCGATGTTTGTAGATTCATACATTCCGCCACAAATTGCAGATTCCAACCGCGAATATCCTACCACATTAGCTCAGAATTTAAGCAACTCCAAACACATCCTTGAAATCATTCCTGAAACAGAAGGCACAGTTCCCATTCAAGCAATTCGAGTCTATCGCCCTCCTTATATTCCTGATATTCCTGCGCCATGAAGAAAAAGTAAAATCCTTACTATGAACTTAATTTCTGTGGTTATTTCTTCAACCCACGCACCATCCGGGTTTTGTTTCTATAGTCGCGGTTTCAACCGCCGAGTCTTATACCAACAATTACCCGCTTCTCGTAATTCCCAACTCGTGAAACATCAACAGCGATAAAAAGAAATCCGCCACAAAAATAAACACCCAAGAAGTCACCACCGCAGCCGTTGCAGCTTGACCTACCCCTTTCCCACCGCCCGCCGTTGTCAACCCCCAACCGCAACCGACAAGGGCAATAATCAACCCAAAAATAAAACTCTTAATCGCCACAGTTACTAAATCCCAAGGCCCCAAAAAAGTCCGCACCGATTCCAAAAATACCGACGGTTCCAACTCGTAAAAAAAAGCCGCCACAAACAGCCCGCCCAAAATCCCCACCGCTACCGCAAAAATTGTTAAAATCGGCAGCATTATGCAGCAAGCTATCACCCTCGGCACTACTAAATAATCAACTGGATTTGTTCTCAACATATACAGGGCATCTATTTGTTCCGTCACCTGCATTTCTCCAATCTCCGCAGCAAAAGCCGAACCTACTTGTCCCGCCACCACGCCCGCCGTTAAAACCGGTGCTAATTCCCGGCAAAATGCCAGAGCAAAAGCACCTCCCACCGCCCCAATCGCCCCAAACCGAATCAATTCTCTGGCCGATTGAACGGTAAAAATCATGCCCGCAAAAAAGGCTATTAGCAGCACTGAACGCAAAGAATCCAGGCCTACTGTTACTAAATGTTCCATGATTTTGCGGCGGTCAATTTTGCATTGGAGTATCCGCAGCAGCACTTGGCCGCCCAGGAACAGCGTCACTAAAAACCGCTGAAACCACCTGTTATTGAAGGTTTCATCTAAATGTCGATCGCGCTTTTCTTGGTACTTTTTAACCAATTACTGACAGCTCGCGATTAATTACAAACAGGGCCAAGCATTGCTAAATAGAGACTTAGCCAATTCTACAGCAATTACTGCGCGATTTGTCAACATATTTTTAGTCTGCCAGCCTTGCCGTTGGTAGGTTATACCATTTTAAATTTTAGATTGAGACTGATTGGTTTTGTGGTCATCATCAGTTTTTCCCAATTATCCAATCTCAAGTCTCAAATCCAAAATCTAAAATTTGATGTCTACTCGGCAAGCAACAAGTCGATAAACTTATCCAAATCTTCGTTATGCTTTTCGGCTTGCTCCTTGCCAATTCTCACCAAATCCAATATCTTCTCTTCCGAAGCATCATCAATCCGCAGCGGTGGTTCGTGGTTCAAATCAGGAGTAATTCTCAAATATTGATTTGGTCTTTCAATCGCATCATAAATTTGGAGCAATTGATAATTTACAGTTTCAGCAACTCCTGTCATCATAATATTAATCAAAGGCTCAACCCACTCAATTTGACCCCAATTTTTCACTTCTTCGTAGGGATATTTTTTCTGAGCTTCTCCCGTCCCCAAAGATAAAATGACCATATCTTTTGCTGTCGGGCCTCTCTCTGGGCGATCGTCGGAAAATGTGAATTTATTTCTCACTTCCGCATAGGCGCAAAGTGCCGGATTGTTTGCGAATACTCCCCCGTCAATTAAAGCGTAGCATTCGTTTGTCAAAGAGTAAATTTTGGGAATTTCAAAGTAAGTGGGAGCGGCCGATGTGGCTCTGGCAACATCTCTGATAAAATAGTCAGCTTCGGGATGTTCTTTCGCATCCATTTGGTTGAAAAAATTAGCTTTTCTTCTTTCCACGTCGTAACTGGAAATTAAACAAGGTTTCAGCAGTTGGCTGAGTTGGCAATCACTAAAGTTTTTCCGAAAGAATTCTTCTAACGGAGGGCTGGGATATTTCTCATCTATCAAACCGTCTATAGAGCGAAATTTTTGCCAAAATGAACTTTTAAAAACGTCGCGACCGCTGTTGATAGAAAAATTAACAGCGTCTAGTGCAGACCACCGAGGTCTGCTGGGATTTTTGGGATCGGGAAATAAATAGATGCAAGTTAAAATTCCTCCCGCACTCGTGCCGGCGATTAAATCGAAATAGTCAGCTATTCTCGCATCTGGGTTGCCGCTTTTCTGTTGCAGCTTTGACTCGATGCTAACTGCAACTTGCGCCGGGATAATTCCTCTGATTCCGCCTCCGTCTATGGATAAAACTCTGTTATATTTAGACATGATTGTTGTTTCCTTTTTTGGATATTTGCTTGTTGGCTACACTTTTGAAATCAAAAGTGTTTGATACGATACTTAGCGGTAAGGTACACCCGAAACACCCTAGATATATTAGATTTTACGTTTAGGAATTTCCTAAATTCATATCTAATATTTCAAATCTAAATTTAATTGGCGGGCTGCGATCGTGTATCGAAAAATGTACTCTACAATTTCTACGTAATTGTAGGCGGCGGCTGGCGAGTCTGCCCAGACTGTGATGCCGTGATCGCGAATTAATAAAGCTGGTACAGAGGGTGCACAAATGGCAAAGTATTCGCAGATTTCCTTGGCTATCTTAGGCACTTCTAAATAATTTGCAAATAGGGGTATCGCCACTTGGGGGTTTTCCTCCCACACGCCCAAACCTTTGAGCATTTCGATCGCGGGTAAAGGCACTGCATCGCCTTCGGTTAGCCGAGAAACTAAATTTGCTTCGATGGAGTGGACGTGATAGCAAGCTTTAGCGTCTGGAAAACTATTGTAAACGGCTAAATGAATGCTGGTTTCGGCGGAAGGGCGACTGTCGGGAACAGGCTGTTCGACGATCGCACCCTCGGAGCTCATTCTGATAAAATCTACTTCAGTCAACTGCCCTTTCGCACGACCACTCGCAGTAATCCAAAAACTACCATCTGGTAAGCGGGCCGAAAGATTGCCAGCAGTCCCCACCATCCAACCGCGATCGTAAAAATGTTTGGCTGCTGCAATTAAATCCGGTCTCAAATCGCCACTCATTCTTTGCAAATCCTCAGTTTTTTGTCCAGCTTTTACGTTAATCAGAATTGCGCTAGTCTATTTAAATGTATGGTGCACAATGTGCACCTTACCAATACACATACCGCAGAGTGAGGTACGAAGAAAGTAATTCACAATTCCCTTCTACGAACAGGAAACACCAATGCCCCATGCCCTGTTTGGCCCATGCCCAAGAGAATCTAATTCACCTGAGAAAGGCTATAATTTCAACTCCATTTCTGGGACAAATTTTCCAACACGTCAAAAAAATTATCCCATTTAGTATAAGGCTTTTGCTGTTCGTCTAGATACTCGGCCAGCCGATCGCGCGCAAACACAGACGAAGCCTGCAAAGCCATATTAAAATCCGTCAGCGAATCTCCAATTGCCACCTGTTCCTTTGCAGGGTGACGGCGCATTACCCGCACCTTAGACACCAATTCTGCATCTCCTTCAAACTCAGCATTTACTTGCAAGCGAGGGCCGCTAGCGTCCAATTCCACAGCGTACAGGGCGATCGCCCGGTGTGCCAAATCACCCATAACCGCCTCTACCATAATCCGTAAACCGCCGGAAACGATCGCAAAAGGCACCTGTTTCTCGTCCAAAAAATCCAGCAATTCCACCAATCCCGGCCGCATCAGCTTTCCCCTAGAAAATTCCACAATTTCCCCGTAATGTTCCGAAGAAATAGACTCTAGTAACTGCCGCACACCCGATCGCAAACTCAGCCTTCTTGCGTACATTTCCGGCATTAGTTGAGACGATAATTCCGGTGCAAAATGCTTCAGCATTGCCACAAAAGTTTCTTCAACAGTTATCGTGCCGTCAAAATCGCAGAATACCACCCGTTGCTGATTGTTCGGAATTGGAGAATTTTGCTTGTCATCAGTCATTGTCAGTCGCACCTTTGGAGAACGGGAAAAGTTTACACAATTCATCGTACACCGAAGGAGTCATTGGGCATTAGTCAATAGTCAATAGTCATTAGTCATTAGTCATTGGTTATTGGTTATTGGTTACTTGCTACGAATTCCCAATTTCCACTTCTCAATTCCCAATAACAACTAACAGTCAACAGTCAACAGTCAACAGTCATTGGTCATCAGGAAGAAGGCTCGCTTCGGCTTCCTTCGGCTACACTCTACCAGTTGTTCTTCGGGTAAAAAGAGACAATAATAGAAATAGAAGAAGGAAGAAACAAGAGGGAAGAAAGCCTTGAATTTTCGTCGCAAAATAACGCTTTATTTTAGATCCAAAGCAGAAGCAATCGACGGCATCGGCGTGCAATGCGAGAAAAACTTCCCGCCGTCTGGTGCGGTTGATATAATAGCTAAACGCTGTTTGCTGACATTGGCCCGGAAGATTTTATCAAGAATCTTCGAGTTCGTCTTCGATATCATCTTCGATATCATCTTCGATATCATCTTCGATATCGTCTTCCAGAGAATCTTCGATATCGTCTTCGAGGAATGCTTCTACATCCTGCTTTTGATTTTTACTTTTTTGGGGATTAGCCTTAGTCGGCAAACAAATTAAATTGTCATCCTCAGTATTAATTAAACCTTTCGATCGCAACTTGCCCATCAGTCGCGTCACAGTCACCCGCGTCGAGCCGATAGCGCTGCCAATTTGAGCGTGAGTCAATACCCAAGGCAGCCTGTAGCCCCGAACCACATCCGGTTCTGCCTCACTTACGTAAGGTTCGCCGAACTCTTCGATCAACAAAGTGAGAAAACCCAGCAGTCGGTCGATCGTCCGGCGCTGTCCCAAAGTGCTCAGCCAGAGGAGTTTCCGCTGGTGCTGGTAGCGAAACGCATCCAAAATTTCCCGGCGAAAGTGAGGCCAATTATCCAAATCGTGCCAATACATCCACACTACGTGAGTTTGATCGGCATGAGCGAAAGCTTGGAGAGTAAACGGAGACTGAGCAACCAGTTCAAAAGGTTGACCCGCGCCGACGAAGCCCAAAAAAGCTTCTTCTGTAGTTTTGCGAGCGGATTTTAGCCCCGGCTTCGCCCCGACGCTAACTTGAGCGCTACCTACGAGCCGCACAGCACCTTTCTGGACTAAATAAAGCAGTCCGGGTCTGGCGGGAATCTTTTCGTCTTTGCTAAAAGTCCGGCAGCGGTAGTGTTCCTGGGCCCAGTCGATAATTCGCTGCCAAGTGATAAAAGGTCGATCGATCGTATCTACAGGTGTGGAAGTTGATTGCATAAGTGAGGCTCTGGGATATATTTAATTAGTTAGAAAAACAGCTTCTGCCAGCATTCTGATACAAAGTGAGACAACCAACCCCCGATCGAACTTGCACGCTTCTTAACAGTGCTGATTATTTTCAGTTTTACCTAAAATTCAATGTAGCAAAAAATACATGAAAATGGTAGAGTTCAGCAAAGAGTTTCACGTAAATTATTGTTATGTAGCCCAAAAATCGCTCCAACGTCGATTAATTGGATGTAGCCGGTCAGGGCGAGCCGATCGCTCATCTGTAATATCAGCAGTTTAACGTACAACAACAGCGCCAGCGGTAACACTCAGAGAGTAATTTTTACCTAATGATGGGGCGATATGGATACACCAAATATGGAGCAGTGCCCGAAGTTACAGTGAAGTGTTTTTTGCTCTCTCAGTTCCGTGGCGCGATCGCCCAACAGGAGACACTGGCACAAATTCCGTTAAATCGGGGTAAAGATAGCGCCGGGGTGCTGTACGTCTCTGCGATCGCCCTGAAATTGGCTAAAACTCGGCAACAGACACCGCAGGCGATCGCCGCCGAGTTGGTCGAAACTCTCAAACCGCTGTGCGAGCCAGATTTTGCCGTTAAAGTCGCACCGGCGGGCATAATTGAGCTGGAGCTGACTGATGCAGGTTTAGCCCTCTGGTTGCAGCGTTTAGCTCAAAATTCCCTCCCAGATCCCGAATCTCGCATATTATCTCCTGTTGTGTCAGGCGATCGACTGTTTCCCATTCAATACAGCCACGCCCGCTGCTGTTCCCTGTTGCGAATGGCCCACCGCGATCGCCTAATTTCGATCGCACAGCCCGATGTCCGTACAGCACCACAAATTTGGTCGCTAGCGCAGCCAAATCCCATACCCTGGCTCAACAGCAGCCAGCAACTGCGGTTAGTACATTCGGGCGATCGTACTTTAATTTCGCAACTAATCACAGCCCTAGACAATTTATCTCCAGTTTTTGGGAATAATTGCATTCAACAAAAACCAGTCAATTATCTCAAAACAGCTAATAATTTGAGCCAAGCATTTCAAATTTTTTACAGCCAATGTCGGATTTGGGGCGAAGTTAAAACAGAAACACCAAAACTCGCCCAAGCCAGACTGGGTTTAGTATTAGCAACTCAATCCTTGCTGCGGTTTATCCTAGAAAAATTATTGAGGGCCACTGCTCCCGTAGAACTTTGATTGCAGTCACACAATGTTGTATCAGAATAATAACTAATACCAAATCCGAGCTTTCTAACTCTTGTATCTTCTGACTTTTCTATTTCCTCTTCTCTTCGTGTTCTAGCGGTGATATCGTTTCCGCTTGCATCGTCAGGTGATTTAACCGCAGAGTACACAGAGTACACAGAGTCCGAGAATATATATCTGAATCATTCCGATGCTACCGGATTTGATATGACGCGCGGCTTCGCCTAAAGCGTCTTCGCGGTTCCATCATAAAGGGGTATGTTACCTAGATTTAGTATTAGTTGTCAGTTGTCAGTTGCTAGTTGCTAGTTGTTATAGCAAATCCGGGTTTTGTATCCCCTTTACGAACCAGTGGCCTCCGGCCGACATCGTTTGTATAGACGCGGTTTCAACCGCCGAATCATCTACTCTTTTTCAATTTTGGCGATCGGCAGCCTTACCGTAAACGTACTCCCGACACCCTCTTCACTGCTCAACACAATTTCGCCACCTTGCAAATCCACGCATTTTTTAACAATGCTCAGCCCCAGTCCAGTACCAGGAATTATACCCACATTTGTCGCGCGGTAAAACGAATCAAACAGCCGTTCTTGGTCTGCCAAAGGTATGCCAATTCCGGCATCTTGTACCGAAAAGATTACCTCAACCTCAGTAACTTTTAATTCAAAAACTACTTGAGTATTTGGAGGAGAATATTTAATAGCATTTGATAGCAAATTGCTGAGAATGCACCGCAGCAAACTTTCCTCCAAACAAGCCATCGCCGATTGACTGTGATTCACAAAAACCAGCGTCACCGGCTCAGTTTGGGGCTTCAACTTCAGGCTGTTCTGAAATTCCGCTACCAACTCATCACAAAACTTTGTTAAGTCTAGCGGTAGCAAGCAAAACGCAATTTTTCCCGACTCAGAGCGGTCTAGCAGCAAAACATCATCTAATAACCGATCGATGCTTTTTGCTGCTGCTTGAGTTTTGTCTAGCATTTCTTGTGTTTTCTCATCTGTTAATGTCGATTTGTATTTAGTAAGAACTTGCGTAGTGCCGATGATGAAGTTCAAAGGATTGCGAACGTCGTGAGCAATCATGTGCAGCAAAGATGTTTTCATCTCGTTGAGTTCTTTCGCTGTTTGCAGAGTGCGGTCGAGTTGGTCGTGAGACAATTTGAGAGTTAAAGACAACTGGCGCGATCGCAGCAAAATTTCCACCCGCGCTTGCAATTCTATTTTCTCGACCGGAGCAATAATTAAATCATCAATAGTTTGCCAAATAAATTGCGTTGCCATCTTTACATCCGAGCGAGATGTAATCAAAAGAAAAGGCAAACATAGGGGGTGTTCTGCCTGTTTTTTGGCAGCCACCCATTGCCAGTGGCTTTTCAGAGCCTGACCGTCAATTACCCCCAAATCGAAAGATTGATTTAACCCTAAAAAATCCTCAATATTTTCTTGTGAGTTTGGCTGCAATATTTCATAGTAAACTGCCAGCCATTCTAATAACAAGCGGCGATTTTCTTTTTGTTCTACAAGCAATAAAATTCGACTCACGCAGATTCTCCTAGCAAGCTGTGAACAACGGATAGCAAATCTCTAACGATCAAAGGTTTTACCAATATACTCCGAGCACCATGGGAGAAGCTTTCGTGCCCAATGGCCGCGCTTTGTTTGGGCGAAAGTATCAGAAAAGGGATTTCGTGATTTCGCAATTGTTCGCAGCATTCCCAAATCTGGCTATCGAAACCAGAAATATCTACTAAAGCCATCCCGATTTTAGCAGGCTGACCGATCGCTCGCGCCACATCTTCCAAGCTAGAAGCCGCGAGCATCTGGTATCCTTCTTTGTTAAGAAATTTTGCTAAAAGCTGCAAGTTTCGCTGATTGCGGTCAACTGCTAAAATTATTGAATTGCCAGTCATCTGTCAGCTTCCTCGGAATAAGGCTGATGCCGTAGGAGATTTTATATTTAAGTTAGCGTCTGGGTACTTCAGGAAAAATCCCTCTCAATCAACAAGGCCGTCTATCAACTTAATGCCTAAATTTTCGACCGCCAAACAGCCGATTGAGATCGACCCAGAACCCTTTCAACCCCGATTCAATCTTCATCCACTTCCCCCTCAACCCACACCGGCGCAGAGCTCAAAATGCCGCGCAGCCCCCGTATCGGCTTGCTGACTTTGATGCCGTAGCGAGTAATATCGAGTTCTCGCAGAGTTTTCTCGAAATTGCTGACTCGTTTTTTAATTACTCCGATCGCCTTGCGGATTTCTGTTCTATTATGCAGTTGGCGTTCCAGATAGCGGATAAACAGAATATTATCAGCCAAATAGCTAATCCCGATCTCGGTCATCCGAAAATCTCCACCAATCCCTTCTACCTCATTAATCAAAATGACCGTCACTCCCATATTCTTGAGATACTTGCACAAAGCGTGCAAATTGTTCACCAAATCTTGCCCCCGCATCGAAAGTTGATAGCCAGAAACACTGTCAATCATCACAATCCGCGTCTTTTCCTGCTCCACTTCTCGGCGTACCATACAGGCAAACTGATCCGGCGAGTAGAGCAAAGGTTCCACGGGTATCACCGAAAGACTTCCCCCCGCCATCATCGCCCCAACCGGGATGTTAACGGATTCGCAGCGGTGCAGCAGAGTAGAAATTGACTCCTCAAAAATGTAAACTACCGATCGCTCCCCCCTTCCCGCCGCCTCCTTCATAAACTGAATTCCCACCGTCGTTTTACCCGCACCGCTAGGCCCAGTAATCACCGTCACAGTCCCCCGTTCCAGTCCCCCGTGCAACAGTTCGTCCATTTCAGGAACCCCAGCAGAAATCGGTTCAGCCACAAAATCCTGTTGATAGTTGTCCGGCAGCAGTCGCGGAAATACCTCCATACCAGTCTGAGTCAGGCGCAGCGAATGGCGGCCGTTGCGGAAGTTGGAACCGCGCAGCTTAGTGACAGACAGAGTGCGCCCTTCACTCAGCAGTTCCAAATAAATTACTCCGTCGCTGATGAATTGCAAATCGTCGTCGGGAGCACTTGACGTGCCTTCTGAGGTGAACACCACCGTCGCCCCCCCTTCCACCAAAAACCGCAGAAAAGACAAAACTTGCTTGCGAAACTGAAACTCATCCGCAGCTAAATAGCGAAATTGAGTAATCGCATCCAAAAATACCCGAGTAGGCTTGACAGCTTGGACTCGTTCGATAATCTTTTGTGTAGTGGGTTCTCGCTCTACCTCCGACGGGGAGAAAATGTCGTAGGTTTGAACTTCTGTAAAAAATTCCGAGGAGGGACTCAAATCGAGGAAAGCCATCGCTTCGATATCAAAACCGAGAGTTTCGGCATTGGCGCGCAATTGCGCTTCCGGTTCTCCTAAAGTAATAAACAGGGACTTTTCACCCACAGCAATACCTGCGGTCAAAAAGTGCAAGCCCAGCGTAGTTTTGCCGGTGCCAGGGCCGCCCCGCACCAGATAAGAGCGCTGAGCAATCAGCCCGCCGTCAATCACTTCGTTGAGACCGGTAATTCCTACAGAAAGTCGGTTTTGAGACATTGGTTGGTTCATGTTTTGAATATCGGGCCCGTATTAATATTTAATGGTTTTAGGCAGTGTTGTAATTATTTTTTTACCGGGCGTCTGATAACCTTGATGAAATCTTTCTCTACCGAAAATTACGTTACCACACAAAAATTAGAAAATATTGTTGGCACTGCTGCCATCTGTCTGCAGCAAGACATAGAGGCGGTTTGGCAGAATCGGGTAGAAAAAGCAACTGCCCCCGGTACTTCAATAGACTGCACTGTTTACCCGCATACTCAGGCAGAACTCGCGGCCGTGATTGCTTGTGCTCGGCAAAATCGCTGGGCCGTCTTGCCGGCAGGGAGTGGCAGCAAACTCGATTGGGGGGGTTTGGTTAAATTAGATCCGGATCCCCCCCAGCCTAGGGCGGGCACGGGGGCACCGCCCCTACCAAGGGGGGAGCAAGATGTTGTCAAAGTCCCCCTTTTTAAGGGGGATTTAGGGGGGATAGCGGCTGTCAGTACGGCGCGCCTGAATCGCCTTGTAGAACACGCTGTGGGCGATTTAACGGTGACTGCGGAAGCGGGGATGAAGTTTGCGGATTTGCAGGAAATTTTAGCTGCAGCAGGTCAATTTTTGCCGATCGATCCAGCATATCCGCAGCAGGCAACTTTGGGCGGTATTGTCGCTACTGCTAGTGCGGGTTCTCTGCGGCACCGCTATCGGGGCGTGCGCGATTTGCTGTTGGGAATCACCTTTGTGCGATCGGACGGTAAAATTGCTGTAGCTGGCGGTCGAGTCGTTAAAAATGTCGCCGGTTACGACTTGATGAAACTGTTTACCGGTGCTTACGGCACCTTGGGAATCATTTCTCAAGTAACTTTCCGAGTTTATCCATTGCCTGAATCATCGGGAACTGTAATATTGACTGGGGAAACTAATGCTTTAGCTGAAGCTGCTCAAATCTTATTATCCTCTGCCTTGACTCCAACAGCCGTTGATTTGCTGTCGCCGCAGTTAGTAGAAAAACAGAGTTTGGGTAAAGGTTCGGGATTAATAGTAAGGTTTCAAAGTATCGCCGAAAGCGTTAAACAACAATCAGCCCGCTTGCGGTCAGTTGGCGAAAAGTTGGGCTTGCAAGGTACTAGCTGCGACGGTAATGATGAGGATCAATTATGGGAAAGATTGCCAGAAACAATGTGGGATTCTACCAATAATTCAGCAATTATTTGTAAAATAGGCATCAGACCGTCGGAAGCTGTCAAGGCAATTAATGAGTTGCCGGTACAGGACGCTTTGATTCATGCCGGCAGCGGTTTGGGGGTTTTGCGGTTTGAGACGGCGACTGCTGAAACGCTGTTGCAGGTACGCAGGGGGTGCGAAGCTAATGGCGGTTTTTTGACTGTTTTGGCAGCGCCGACCAATATCAAGCAAGGGTTAGATGTTTGGGGCTATACTGGAAGTGCGATCGATTTAATGAGCCGCATCAAACAAGAGTTTGACCCGGAAAATATTTTTAGTCCAAATCGCTTTCTATTAAAAGGTTCGTAGTGAGGACAACCGTCCTTTTTGAATCTATTTCTAAGTCTTTTGTGAACCTGATTTTTTTTAACGAACCGCGAAGGCGCAAAGAGCGCAAAGGAAGAAAGGAGAAGAAAATAAGAGAAGAGTTTGTGTTTAATTGACTGATGTAGACTTCCTATCTAGAAACTTCTCTAAAAGTTAGATTTTTCTTGATTTAGCAAACCCATTATATTACTTCTTCCTTCTTCCCTCTTCCGACGGACTTACATCCGTTACATCCCGTACATTGCTCGTTGCCGAACTTCCCTCTTGCTTCAAATATGCAAACTTCAGAAACATCTCAAATTCCCAGCGACGATTTAAGGCCAGCAAAAGACAGCAATTTTTTAGCCCAAAATCCCCACTTAGAAACCCTCGAAATTCCCGGTTTCGATGCTAACAATCCGCCCGATCCGAAATTAATTGATACTTGCGTCCACTGCGGCTTTTGTTTGTCAACTTGTCCGAGTTATCGCGTACTCGGCAAAGAAATGGATTCGCCCAGAGGCCGCATTTATTTAATGGATGCAATCAACGAAGGCGATGCACCTTTAAACGAAGCAACTTCGCAGCATTTTGATACTTGTTTGGGCTGTTTGGCCTGCGTGACAACTTGTCCTTCTGGGGTTCAATACGATAAGCTAATTTCTGCAACTCGCCACCAAGTTACTAGAAATCAAGAACGCACTTTTTCTGACAATGTAATTCGTACTCTGATTTTTAATCTCTTTCCCTATCCTCACAGGTTGCGGCTTTTGCTTGTACCGCTGTTTGTTTATCAAAAATTAGGACTGCCCAAACTAATTCGTAAAACAGGTTTGCTGAAAAAAGTATTTCCTCGCTTGGCGGCGATGGAATCTATTTTGCCGAAGGTAACAGTTGATTCTTTTCGGGATAATTTACCCGAAGTTATTCCCGCACAAGGGGAGAAACGCTATCGAGTTGGCGTGATTTTAGGCTGCGTGCAGAGGTTGTTGTTCTCGCCGGTTAATGAGGCTACGGTGCGTGTTTTGACGGCTAACGGTTGCGAGGTTGTGATTCCGAAAAGTCAGGGATGTTGTGCTGCTTTGCCGGAACATCAAGGACAAGCTGAACAGGCGAAATCTTTGGCGCGACAAATGATTGACAGTTTTGAAAATACTAATGTTGATTTTGTCATTATTAATGCTGCTGGCTGCGGCCACACTTTGAAGGAATACGGCCACATTTTAGCAGATGATGCGGAATATCGGGAGAAAGCTGAGAATTTTGCGGCCAATGTTAAGGACGTGCAGGAGTTTTTGGCAAGTGCGGGGATTACGGCGAAACTTCATCCTTTGGTTGATGGAGATTTGACAATTGTTTATCAGGATGCTTGTCATTTGTTGCACGGACAAAAGATTAGTTTGCAGCCGCGCCAGTTGTTGCAACAAATTCCTGGTGTGAAGCTAAAAGAACCTGTGGATGCTGCTTTGTGTTGCGGGAGTGCGGGGGTTTACAATATGTTGCAGCCGGAAATTGCTGATGAGTTGGGCGTGCAGAAGGTGGAGAATTTGCTGAATACTGGGGCGGAGTTGATTGCTTCTTCTAATCCTGGTTGTTCTATGCAAATTAAGAAGCATTTGGAGTTGCAGGGGAAGGCTGTTACTTTGATGCACCCGATCGAGCTTTTGGATTATTCTATTCGTGGGGTGAAGTTGCAGAGGCGTTAGTTGGCTGGGGCGGGCGGTGTCTGCCCTGTTTTTGATGTTGAATGAGATTTTTTTTGATGAACCGCAGAGGGCGCTGAGGGCGCGGAGTTAGAGAGGAGAGAGCAAGATGAATAGGCTATTGTATTGAGAAAGATCGCATTTTGGGCTGCTGTCCTAGCAGAAAGACTGCGATCGATGGGAATTGACCCGGAACAATTGTAGACTGGATTGGGGCAAAGGCCGATCGCACTTTTAAAGTTTAACACAAGTGCGATCGGCACAACAACCAATGACTAATGACCAATCACTAATGACTAATAACCAATAACCAATAACCAATAACTAATAATCAATTCCCTCTTCCAACTTCAAAAAATGCACTTGTCCCGAAGCTTCCGCCGCCACAATTGTCACCCCATCCGGTGCAATAGCGCAAGCTTTCAAAGCACTATCTCCCCTGAAACTAGCAACTATTTTTCGACTCAACAAATCCCAAACTTTCAGAGTATTGTCATCGGAAACCGAAATCACTTTATTTCCCAAAGTCGCCACAGATGTTACCGCATCCCCATGACCTGTCAAAGTAAAAATTTCTTTTCTACTTGACAAATCCCACACTCTCAAATTTGGTTCTCGCCCGCCAGAAATTGCCCATTTACCATCCGTTGTAACTGCCACAGCATTCACAAAACTCTCATGACCTTTGAGAGTGAAAAGTTGATTTTTGACGACTACATTCCACATATTTTTCAAAATATTCTTTTCTTTCCCCAAACTCCAAACTTTCAGAGTTTTGTCGCCGGCCGCCGAAATTACACGTTTTCCGTCGGGAGTAACTGCTACAGCTTTTATCCCGTCAGTATGACCTGAAAATGTAAAAACTTCGTCTCCTGTTTCTAAACTCCAAACTTTAATATTCTTGTCTCCTGAACCAGAAATTGCCATCGTTCCGTCAGGCGTAACAGCTACAGAATTTACCCAGTCTGTATGGCCCCTGAAAGTCAAGATTTCGGTTCCGGTTTCTAGATCCCAAAGTTTCACGGTTTTGTCGCCGGAACCCGAAATTATTCGCTGGCTATCTGCTGTGATTGCGATCGCTTTTACCCAATCTTGATGTCCCCCAATAGTAAAAATTTCTTGCCCATTTTTGAGATTCCAGACTTTAATTCTGTTGTCTCCTGAACCAGAAATCGCTTTAGTACCGTCCGCCGTCACTGCTACAGCATTTACCCAGTCATCGTGACTTGCAGGTGATAAATTTTCTTTGCCTGTTTCTAAGCGCCAAACTTTCAGGGTTTTGTCAGATGAACCAGAAACTATCTGCTTCCCGTCGGGGGTAACAGCGACAGCATTCACGGGCGCGATGTGATTGGTAAAAGTAAAAAGTTCTGCTTTTGTTTCTAAATTCCAAACTTTCAGGGTTTTGTCGCCGGCTGCCGAAATTACTTGTTTTCCATCGGGAGTGACTGCTACAGCTTGGACGAAACTGCTGTGTTCTCCTAAAGTGAAAAGTAGCTTTTCTTCTAACAAACTCCACACTTTGATAGTGCCATCATAACTGCCGGAAATTATTTGTTTACCGTCGGGAGTTACGGCTACTGATTTCACCCAATCTGTATGTCCGGTGAGGGTAAAAAGTTCTTGTCCTTTTTCTAGATTCCAGACTTTAATACTGTTGTCTCCCGAACCGGAAATTAACTGTTTGCTATCTGGAGTTACTGCTACGGACTGGACAAAACTGCTGTGACCTTTCAGGTTGAAAATTACTGTTCCTGTTGACAAATCCCAAACTTGTATACTGCCATCCCAGGAACCGGAAATTATTCGCTTGCCGTCGGGAGTTACTGTTACTGCTTCTACTGCAAAAGTATCGCCTGCTAATGTTAATATTTCTGTTCCAGTTGCTAAATTCCAAATTTTAATCGTGTTGTCCCAAGAACCGGAAATTACTTTAGTGCTGTCTGGGGTGACGACTACAGCATTGACGTAGGTAAGATGACCTTTGAGGGTGAAAAGTTCTTCTCCTGTTTCTAAGTGCCAAACTTTGAGATTGTGGTCTGAGGATGCAGAAATTACCCGCTTGCCGTCGGGGGTAACAGCTACAGCTTGTACCCAGTCTGTATGTCCGGTGAGGGTACGCAGCAATCTGCCGCCCGGAGGGGTAAAGCTAGGCGTTAGGGGTCGCAACCAGGGGTTTTTCTGCTGTTTTGCTTGGGTTAGGAGTTTGTTGATTTCGGGGGTTTCAAAGCGCATTAAGCGGGCAATTAGTTGCGCTGCTAGTTGGCTTTTGTCTTTTGCTAAAATGTGGGCAGAAAGTCTGATAGCTTCTTGGATTAACTTGAGGTTTTCGTTGTTTTGATCGGTAATAGTATCAGGATTTGTTGCTAAATCATAATCTTCTATTAGGGCTTGTACTCCTGATGCTGACAGCTTGGATTCAATAAATTTGTAATCTGTTAGTAAGCTGTATAATTTTTCTAAGTCTGAAGTCGCTGCTAGCTGATTTGGCAGCATTTCCAGACAGTGTGTCTGTTCTGCAGACTGCATTGTGTCCAGCCCTTCCGTAAACTCGCTCATAAATTTGGTGATGTCTTTTTTTAAATGTATGCGATCGCTAGCTGCACGTTGCTGGAAACTCGCTCGAGAATCTTTTCTCGTTTATTTAGGATGACATATTTAAAGGCTATTTGCTACCGGGCTACTGCCCTTGATGAGGCTGATGGTTCAATGAATCGCGGGTGTTTGAGTCCGTGTCTGCTTTGAGAATTTTTAATGAGTGCGATTGCTATCAACCGCAGCCCGTGAAAATTCAACTCTGCAGCGCCAAATCTACCGATCGACAAAACCTGACATATATCGTTGTTTTTCTTAATATAGCTGGTCTGGGAATGATGATTGTCGATCGGCTAACACTCTCAAAGCTCAATTTTTTAAGGTACTACAATCCTATTGGATGCGCGAATCAGACTTTTTTAGCGCAATACGATGCCGAATCTAATTTTCTGTCAACTCGGCTGCATCAGCCTCCTGTCGCCCGGTGGGGTTTCGTACCTCAACTAAACCTGCAATCTGCTTGACCCAAATCCCGGAAAGTTTTGCAGGCGCGCCCTATTCCTTTAAAATATAGAGTGGCACTTGCACTCTTAAACCTAGTTTATCAGCTAAAATCATTGGTTTAACCGCTAGGTACGCAGGCAGAAACCGGGTTTCTGAGTTTATAGCACGCCCGTGGCGATCGAAAATAAAGAAGTATTTAAGTTTAGAGACAAGTTTTATGGATGTTATCGAGTTTTTTGAGTTAAGTGCAGGTAAATGGTTTTCCCAGCGTACCGTACACAATCTTCAGTCTGGCGAATTGCAGGCTGGTAAATCTGACCTCAAAATAGAAATGGTGACAGCTAGCGATGCAGCAGTTGTCAAACTTTGCCAACAACACTCGATTAACCCTACCTCAACTCAGCTAAAGGGCGTTCGGATTTCTTGGGACGGTATTCCCGATCGCAACCAAGCTAAACAAATTGGTTCTACAATATTAGCGATCGTCCCCAATCCCGACAATCCTAGGGAAGGTCAAGTGTTGCAAGAGAAGGGAAACGCCCGCTACGTGATGGGCGATGACGATGTGCTGACATTGATTACAGAATCAGATACTGTCCGCGCCGAAGAAAGGCTGTGGTATCTCATGCCCAATCTGCGGCTGCGGACTAGCGTTGTTAAGCAAGCTAACGGTACTCAACAGGCATCTTTTTGTTCGGAAATTCGGATGGGAGTAAGTGCGAAAAGTTAACTTTCGGTTTATTGAACAATTGAACAATTGAATAATTGAGGAATCAGAGATTTACCCCACTGATGAATCTGCTATAGCGGTTCTCAAGCGTAGTGATATCGTTTCCGCTTGTATCGGAATGATTTAACCGGCGCTAGAACACAGAGTACACAGAGTCCGAGAATATATATCTGAATCATTCCGATGCTACCGGATTTGATATGAGGTATGCCCAATGCCCAACGCCCTGTTTGCCCAATGCCCAATGCCCTGTTTGGCCCATCCCCCATGCCCAATGCCCAAAATTTACACTTTCTTTCTGCTTTCTCGCTTTTTGATTCGGCCTTTGAGGGCAATGGCTTTTAACTTGGTGTGAAAATCAGTGTGTTTGACAACTGGGAATGATTTTGTCACAGGTTTATCGGGTAAAAAGCGATCGACCTCGGCTTTATCGGCGAGGGCGGTAAGGGCTAGGTCTTCATATACTACAACTTCTTGATTTTCTTTTGTACGATCGCGATCGGGTAATTTTTCTGTTTCCTGTACTTCTATGTTCGGGACTTCTGCATCTGGCGCGCGATCGATTTCGGGCTCTGACGGCGCAAGCAAATCTAACTCTGCGACACTGACTGCCGGTGCGGGGATCGATAAAACTCTACCGTCCTGCGGCAGTTTAGGATCTTTTTCAACGTTTAAATCTTGAGGAAAATTGTTGCATACTAAGCGTTCAAACTCGCGATTAAAATGATAGAGCGGTTCTCCTATCCGGTGCCACATACTCAATAGCTGATCGACAGAAACAGCTTTGTAGCGCCCTTGATAAAGCGCTTCAACCACTGCTAAACGCAGCCAGTAGCCGGGGTACTTGGTCAGCCATTCACCCGCCAATTTTTCGGCTTTTTTGCCACCTAGGTCAAAGCCGTAGTGAACCAGCAGAGCCGCTGCTTGTGCAGATATTGCCGTCACTTCTATCATTTGTTATTGGTTCGTTGACTGTTGTCTGTTGACTGTTGGTTTTAAATACCCTGTTTGACCAATTCCCAATTAGCCAATTGAATTAATCGGATAAACGGACGCCTCCTTCTACTGTTTTCACGTCTCCAGAAAAAGGTTGGGGAGTGCCGTTCCAATTGAAGTCGCTAATTCTAAAAGTCAGGCTCCCGACTTGACGTTCAGGATTAAAACGCAAAATAATTGCGTAGCTGCGACGGCTGTATTCTAAAGTGTAGTTCGTACTTATTGCTTCCTTGCTCTCTAAATTAATAGCTGTTTGAAAGCCGACTCGAAATCCTCCGTAAACTTGCTGGACAAGTCCAAAAGATAGGACTTTCAAATCTACTAGCCGATCGAACAAATAAGGCGATATGCCGTCCCGCGCTACCTGAGTGTAAGTCACGTTAAATCCAGTGTAGTCGAGGAAAGGGCGGGAGAAATGGCCGAACTGCCCTTGAATGCCGACGCTGCTGGCGATCGAGTTTTGTGTGTCGCCGCTGCTGTAATAAGTGCCAACTCCCCGGACTCCCAAGGCTAATTGCAAGAAAGGAACCACTGGGTTGCGCGTGTACTTCAAACCCTGGGTGGGAGTGCGGGGTAGCGGTTTACCCTCCCACAGGTTGAAGCCGCGGCTCAAGGCGAAGCTGGCTTGGGCGCGGCCCAAATCGATGCGGTTGTTTTCGCGCACTGGTTCGAGCAAGTCTGGTCGATCGGTGTCAGCATTGATAAATTGATACCCGGCTTGATAGCTGAGATTGATGCCTGTGCTGCCGAGTGGGATGACGGGGGAAGTGAGGACTGCCCCGAGGCTGCTCTGCACGGTTTGATAGCCCAGAGAGCCGTTAAACAGTCGATCGCGGTAACTGTATTCTGCCGCTAGAGAGTGAGTGCCGATCGACTGCCGCAGGCGCACATTGCCCCGAAAGCTCTCTTCTGGCAAATTCGGGAAATCCTCGAAACTCAGAAATATCGCCGAGGCTTCGATATTGGTACGAGGGCCGAGCCTAGAGGTCAACTTCGCTTTGAGTCCGTAGCTGTCGGGAAAAAACGGATTGCCGCCGTGATCTGCCACGACCCGCTGAAGGTATATTTGGGGTGTCAGGGTGAGGCGCACCGGCCCGTTTTGCAACACCTGAAAACCGCACTCGGCGTACAAACCGCCCCTGTCCCCGCCATCGTAGCCAAAGGTCAAACAAGGGCCGTTCTGCTGTCGGCTGTCAAACACTTGTCTGCGGGGATACACGGGTATTTTGATGCGGTTGTCAAATACTAAGCGGGGCGAATTTGTGACTAATTCTTCAGCCGTGGGGGAAATGCTTCTAATCGTCGCCCTCCGCGCCCTGTATTCAAATTCTGGCGGGGAAAAAGGGTCGTTAGTAATCCGAATGTTAGTTGCGACTCTGGCGCCGTTGGGCAGAAGTTCGAGGCGTTCTGCTTCAAAGCGGATGCGGTTGACTGCGCCGACAACTTGGGGGGCTGCTAGCTGTCCGCCGCCACCGATGGTGACGCTGGCCGCTCCTGGGGATTTGACTCCGCGCAGGGGCTGCTGGCTGGTAATTCGATCGCTCAGAGGCTGTTCGAGAATGGTTCCGGCACTAATATCTGTGGGTAGTGTGGGCGTTAATTCGCTACCTGCTGCGGGGAGGAATATTTCGCCGCTTGCTTGTTCGACTGCGCCGGAGTTGAGGCCGAGATTGAATTCCATCTGCTGGCCGCGGACTACTTGTTGGCCGCGAGTATAGGCGACGTTGCCTGATGCTACCACTTGGCGGGTGACTAGGTTGACGATCGCCCGATCGGCATCTATCACAGTTTGCCGGAACCGCACCACAACATTACCAACCGCCGTGACAATTTGCTGCTTGTCGTCAAATTCTTGCCGGTCTGCCTTAATTTCGATGGTATCGGCCGGACTCACCGGAAAAGGCACCGTCCGCTGAGATGGTGCGGTGCGGACTCCCGGCGCGGCTGGTTTGGGCTTTGGTTTGGGCTCTCTTGTTGCGGGTTTGGGGGCGGTTCTTGGTACGGGGGCGGTTCCTGGTGTGGGAATGTCGAACTGTTCCTGCTCGGTGGGAGGCTGTTCTGGCGCGGGTTCTGGAACGGGAATCTCTGTTGGCACGGGAGCGTTCTCTTCTAACTGTCGGCCTTGGGCCTGATACCAACTTTCTTGCGGTTTTAGCGCATTCTTGTCCTCTTTTCTCTGCTCCCCTGCTATTTTTTGGCGATTTCGAGCTGCCACAGCATTTTCTACCGAACCTAGCTGGTAAGCAGTAAATGAGGAATCTTGCTTAGCTGCTGGAGTTTCGGGTTTTTCAGCAGCAACCGGCTGCCCAAATCCCGCTACTGCTTCGTCGCTTTCGACTGTGGCTGGAGGGTGTGCGATTTCTGGAGGCTGTTGGTTGCTGGCTGGGGCGTTATCGAGGACTGCTGCTTCTTCTACTTGGGCCGGTTGCTGGGGTGGCTGAACGATTTCTGAACTTGGTTCCGGTGTTTCTACGGAGTTGCTGGGGGTGTCTCCATCACTGGCTGCGACAGTTAGGGCTGCTTTCTTTAGTTTCGCGATGTAGATGATGGCAGGTGGTTCGGGCGGCGGTACCGGATATGGCATAGTTACAACAGGTGAGTCATCCGATTTTAGATTTTAGATTTTAGATTTTAGATTTTAGAGGTTTTTTATAGCTGAGAATCGATCGTCCAAATTTTCGCACTTAACAGGCAGCGTTTCAAAGTTAACCTAAATTTTTTTGCTGGGCGGAGTTGTTAGCTGGCTCATCTTTATAAACTTGATTGCTTGCTAGATGTTTCGCGGGAATCAGCGAATATTTCAACGGGTTTGTTTTGCCACAAGATAACCTCGCTGGTGGTGCGAGGTCAAGTTTTGATTGAGTCATTTTTGTGGCTTTGTGCCCTGGTTCGGGGGCTGCGGTGTCGGGCCCCCGAACTAGCGGCCCAGATAGCTGGCTTATTCCATATCTCTGCGGTTGGGGTTCCGGGCTGGGTCATTGGACAAAAATCCAAATACGAACAGGGAAACAAAAAATAGGACAACTACATTAACTACGATTTTGAGGGTTAGCACTGTGGGAGCCTCCAAAGATGGTTTAATACTGAGCTGATTGCTGCGAGTGCAACTTTTTTTATCATAGGCTAAAGATTACTCAATTTTATCTTTGGTTTGGAGGATTGTTGGCCAATTGGTTTTTGCCCAGTTCCAGAGTTGCTCTAGGATGTTTTCTAGTCGCACCATGAGTAGGTCTATCCATTCGAGCACTTGTTCTAGCGGGTGTTTAATGTAACCCATTGATTCGGATTTTGTTTCTAAGTATTCGTCGGCGGGCGGGACGGTGGCGCTGCGATTTGTTGGTTGGGCCGCTGTGGCTGTTGGGGTATATTTGCTGGTTTGCTGGGTGATTGCTGTTGGGGATTGGCTGTTTGGCGCGGTGTTGGGGTTTGTGTATTTTGGCACTTGGGTTTCCTGTTTCCCCCCAGGGGTTGATGGTGTTGCGGGTGCAGGGCTATTTTTTTGAGTTACTGCTAAATTTGAGGCTTTTTGGGGTTGACTTTTTGACTCTGGTGCGAGCAAGCTCTGCTTGAGTCCGGCGAGCAGGCGGTGAATTGATTTGGGGTAGGGCGATATTGAGACTGCGGTCGATCGACCTTCTGCCATTTCATCCTTGACTTTTGATCTGTTTTGTGATATTGAGATTTGAGCTGTTGCGCCGTCGGGTTCGGAACTGCCCTCGATCGACTGCTGCGGCCCTGGTTCCCCGAATAAGTCTTGCCAATTCAACCAAGGTCGATCGACCTCTTGGGTGTTTTCGGTTTTCTCTAGCTGTCCTTGATGTTGCAAATAATACCTAATTGCTACAGATTTCTCCGTGCTATCACTGGCTGCTGTTTCTTTGCCCAGCAGGTGGTCTACTGACGACCAAATCATTGTTTCGATGTTTTGAGCGTATTTCTCCAGGATTTCGCGGGCGGTCAGACCTAAATTGGTTGGCGCGACTGATGTATCAAGTTTTACCTCGGGATTGGCCGCGGTGGTTTTGTCGGCTGGGGGGACGGTAAATTCTTCGAGGTTGAGGGCGGCGCGATCGAGTAAGGTGACAAAGGACAGAGGATTGGCCGCTCGATCGAGCTTGTTGTTAAAATAAGTTTCTAATTTTGGCGTATTGTCATCAGTAGAATTTGATGCAGAAATCGACTGCTGCAGTGCGGTTGTTGTCGCAGCAGCCATCTGCGCTGTGGCTTTTTGGAGTAAGATAGCGTTGCGGTCGATCGATTTTTTGACTGCGAAAATTGATTCTCCAAACTGATTTCTTTTCACCGCAACCGGACTTGTCTGCAGCCAAGCCATCAATTCCCAAAAACGACGCACCGGCGCTAACTGAGATTTTTTAGCAGCCGACTCCAAACCGAGATTAAATTTTAATTCTTTTTGGGCAATGTGCCGCCGTTCCGGCCCGTTGTTGGCGACTTCCCAAGTTATCCGATTTTCCAGCAGTTCCTGCTGTTGGGGTGTCAAAATATCTAACACCTGATTTTCTCTTCCCACCAAAACTAAAGTGCGCGCTGGAATGAAAGTCGCGATGGCGCTAACTTGTGGTTTGCTGTCTAATTGAGTTTTGGTTAGCGGATGTTCTAAGGCGGAAGTTATTTGATGTTTGGCAGTTTTTCCACTGAAAAAATTGATAGCTGGAAGCAAACCCCTAGCTGGTTTCTCCGTTGCTGAATTTGTCTGATTTATTAACAGCGGGGCACTGGCTAAAGTTTTGGCAGTTTGTGACGGATTTAGAAGATTTTCGGCTAAGTGCAGGATTTTGCCGATCGAACTTTCCGACGTTTCTCCCTCATCCCAATTTGGTAGCAAATCGGGATTTTCGTCCCCAACATCTTTTTGCAATTCAGGTAAATCTACCTTGGGACTTGATTCCCGCAACTGTCTGGTCAACATTCGGGAACTTTGCACCAGCAAGTAAGCTGGATAAAGTAGAATTTGGGTACCGCTGAGGGTTGTTTGTTTAATTTGTCGCCAAGTGCGATCGCAATTATCGGCGACTTGGCGGGACTGTTTGGATATAAAATTTAATATTCGGCTTTGGTATGGGCCGTAGTAACCGTTAGACATAAGTTTAATTATTGAATTCAGGTTTTAGATTTGCGCCGGAATTGCTAAATTTTGCTGTAAAATCAAACCGAGATATTAATCGCAGTTTCAAACCCTCTGAAACCATTATTTCTTCGCGTCCTTTGCGCCTTCGCGGTTCGATTCCGATCCTGATTCCTACGCAATTCCTATTTTAGCTAAAAATGAACGCTTCTGTGACACCCGCTAGCAATAATATTTCTGAAGTTGTAGAGAAGTTGCGCCGCCTCAGTCAAGTGGAGGTTCAGTCTGGCTGGAGGTACTGCGACGGTGACTCGGTGGCGGGTTCGGTAGGTATTTGTAACGGGCCGGTTGCCGAACTGAACGGGAAAGGACATATTGCTTGGCCATCTGGGAAGCAAGTTGTTTATTTAGGGCAGAAATTTGTCATTCCTAACAATTTGCACGGCTATCCTGTGGTTGGTTTGCGGTTGCTGTTGGGCTTGACTTGGTGGGCCGAAGATGCTCAGATTTTTGTCGGCGGCGAGTTAGTCGGAAGGGGCGATTTATTCGATTGTGCCGATCGAGTTTTGTTGAGTGCGTCGGTCAATCCTGGCGATGAATTTTGGGTGATGTTGCGGTTGGTAAGTCCAGGCCACGATAGCGGTGCTTTAGTGCGATCGATTTGCTTGTACGAAGCGGCAGATTCTGCTTGTTTCGATCCGGGTTTTGTGGCCGACGAATTAGAAATTTTGCAAAAATCTTTGGCTGGTAATTCAGAAAATAAAAATTCCCAATACTTCCCCACCAAGAATATAGCAAATTGTCCCTTGTTTGTCAAGGGAAATTTGCTAAAATCTGAGATTGATTTGGCGGTTAATTTGATTGATTGGTCGGCTTTGCCGAATCGCGCCAAGTTCGATCGATCGCTGTCTGTTTTGCGGCACTATTTACTGGGATATTTGCTGGCTTTTTCTGATGATTTGGAGGGGGGAACCGCAGAGGGCGCAAAGAACGCAGAGGGAGGAGGAAGTCGGCTTTCTCTGGTTGGAGAAGATGACAAAATTACATCTATATATATAGGGGAAAGCGGCGCTATTACATCTTTTTCTGATGATTTAGATGATGGAACCGCAGAGGCCGCAGAGGGCGCAGAGGGAGGAGGAAGAAGTCGGCTTTCTCTGGTTGGAGAAGCTGACAAAATTACATCTATATATACAAGTAAAATCTATTTGGTCGGTCACGCTCATTTAGATTTAGCTTGGCTGTGGCCTGTCCCGGAAACTTGGGAAGCGGCAGAACGAACTTTTGAGTCGGTGTTGAAATTGCAATCGGAGTTTCCCGATTTGATTTTCTGCCATTCAACTCCGGCGCTTTATGCTTGGCTGGAAGAACACCGCCCGGACTTATTTGCTGCGATTCAAAAACAGGTGGCTGTCGGACGTTGGGAAGTTGTCGGCGGGATGTGGGTTGAACCGGATTTAAACTTGATTTCTGCTGAGTCAATGGTGCGACAAGTTGTTTACGGACAGCGTTATGCAAAGGAAAAGTTTGGGGAATTGATGCGGGTGGCTTGGCTACCGGATACTTTTGGTTTTGGATGGCAATTACCTCAGATTTTGCGACAAGGCGGTGTTGATTATTTTGTGACTCAGAAGTTGCGCTGGAATGATTCGACGGAGTTTCCCTACGGTGCTTTTTGGTGGGAAGGGTTGGATGGTACTAAAATATTTAGCATGATGTCTGGGGCGATCGGCGAAAGTATAGAATCTGTAAAAATGGCAAGTTATGCTTTTGATTGGCAAGTTAAAACTAATTTGCCAGATGCTCTTTGGTTGCCGGGAGTTGGCGACCACGGCGGCGGCCCGACTCGCGATATGCTGGAGGTGGCGAAACGCTGGAAATTGTCGCCTTTTTTTCCCAGGTTGGAGTTTGCCAAGGCGGTTGATTATTTGGCTTTGATTGAGAGTCAGTTTTTGCCGGATGTTGCGGCAATTTTGCCTGAAAATGATGTTCGAGAATCGGACAAGCCGGAGAATTTGCGGGCGCTAGAATTTGCCAATCCTTCTATCTCGCAACTCAAAAATCTCGGCCCTCTGCCGATTTGGAAGGACGAACTTTACTTAGAATTCCACCGGGGCTGTTACACGACTCGCGCTGACCAAAAACGCCAAAACCGCCACTGTGAAGAATTGCTCTATCAAGCGGAGTTGTTGTCTTCGCTGGCAACGATTTGCACGGGTGCGGTTTATCCGAAATCTGAGTTAGAATCGGCTTGGAAACAAGTGTTGTTTAACCAGTTTCACGATATTTTGCCTGGTTCGGCGATCGCCCAAGTCTACGCGGATGCTAATCTAGCCTTTGCTGAGGCCGATCGCGCTTGCCACCAAATTCTGCTAAAATCTTTAGATGCGATCGCCGCTCAAATTTCTCTGCCTTCTCCCCCGCAGCCGGACGCTCAACCGATTCTGATTTTTAATCCTCTCAATTGGTCGCGCTCTGAGGTTGTCAATCTACCGCTTCCCGATTCTGCTGGTTTAGCTTGGCAAATTTACGATTTGTCGGGACAGAGGCTGGTTTCGCAGGTTGTTAAGGCCGATCGACCGCCATCGCAATTTATCATGTTATTTTGTGCAGAGGATGTTCCGGCGATCGGCTACCGCGTGTTTTGGCTGTGTCGCGAAGACTCTCAAGCTGTGGGTAATGCGGGCGCGAGTCCAGCCACGGAAAATAAGACAGATTTATCGAAACTTACATACGGTATAGCACAAAAAAACGCACTTTGTCAAGAAACGCATTTTGCCGCCCCAGAAATGGTGTTAGAAAATGAACTTATTCTGGCAAAAATAGACCAAGAAACTGGCAATTTATCCAGCATTTGGGATAAAGTTAATCACAGAGAAGTGTTGAATGCAGCCGGAGGCAATCAACTGCAAGCCTTTCAAGACAGCGGTCAATATTGGGATGCTTGGAACATCGATCCGAATTATCAAAAACATCAATTACCCGCGCCGATACTCAAAGAGATTTATTGGATTGATCGGGGAGAATTACGGCAGAGTTTACGGGTTGTTCTGCAAATTGGCAAATCGGAGTTTTGCCAAGATTACACGCTAGAAAAAGGTTCGCCACTGCTGAAAATAAAGACAGTTGTAGATTGGCAAGAAACTTACGTTTTGGTTAAAGCAGCTTTTGGGTTAAATGTAGAAGCAGATTTTGTAACTTGCGAAATTCCCGGCGGGGCGATCGATCGCACAACTAAACCGCAAACACCCGCCGAAAAAGCCAAATGGGAAGTACCGATTTTGCGCTGGACTGATATCAGCAATGACGGTTTTGGAGTGAGTTTGCTCAACGATTGTAAATACGGTTGCGACATTCAACCAAATCAAATCCGGCTGACTTTGCTCCGGGGTTCGACTTGGCCGGACGAACAAGCAGATAAAGGAGTTTCGGAATTTACTTGTGCAGTCTATCCCCACGCTGGAAATTGGCAAGATGCCGGTACAGTTCGACAGGGTTACGAGTTGAATTTGCCGCTGCTAGTAAAGGTATTCCCGCAGTTAGGGGAAAATCGCAACAAGAGTTTACCCGCAGTTGGTAATTTTTTGGATTTGTCTGCCCAAAATTTAGCGCTGATGGCATTTAAACAGTCGGAAGATGATGCTAATGTTTGGATTTTGCGGTGTTGCGAATCGGAGGGGAAAGAGGCTGTGCTAGAATTGGATAGCGATTTGGAATTGGAGATTGTAGGGTCAGTTGATTTGTTAGAAAGACCTGCAAATTTGTCTGAAAAGTTGTCTCAAGGGCGAGGTTTTAAGATAGAGCCTTGGAAAATTGCAAGTTTTACTGTTGTAATGAACCGCGAAGGCGCAAAGGACGCGAAGGAAGAAGGGGAAGGGAAGAGATGAGGAGATTGTTGGCTGGTTAGGTGCTAAATTTAGGCTGGTGCCGCTCTGCAAATTAGATCCAAAAATACGCAATTCCCAACGTAACGAAAGTTAGCGGCAGCCCGAACCTTAAATGCTCCTTAAATGTCAATCTATCGCCTGTTTTTTCGGCAATTTCAGCTACAATCAAATTGGCCACAGAACCCAATAAAGTTAAATTCCCTGCCAGGGTAGAACCCGCGGCCAGCAACAGCCAAGCTTGTGTATCTGTTTTCGGAATCAGCGATTGCAGAACTAACACGGCTGGTACGTTGGAAATTAAGTTAGAAAGAATTACTGTTGTTCCCAACAAACTCAGCGGCGTACCAGTCAAATTAGTTAAGTTATCCAACAAACCGAGTTGTTGAACGGCCTTGGTCACAATAAACAATCCCGCAAACATCACTAGCAAATTCCAATCCACGCGCTGCAAAATGCGATCGGACTTGACGCGCCTCGTAATCAACAATATACTGGCAGCTATCCAGGCAGATTCGGCTAAAGGTGCTCCGGCTAAAAAAGCTACCAAAAGTCCTGCTGTTACCAACAAACTTTTCGCTAATAAAGGCTTGAATAAGCGATACCGAACTTGAGAAACCGCAGGCAAAGATTTGCAAGAGCGCACTTCGGGATAAAGCCACCACAACCAAATTACTTGAACTACTAAACAAATTAAAGCTACCGGTGCGAGAGTTCGGGAAAATTCCCAATAGCTAATTCCCGAAAAAGAGCCGACGAGAATGTTTTGTGGATTTCCGCTGATTGTTGCTACCGAACCTAAATTAGTGCCTCCTGCTAAAGCCAAAAGATAAGGGAGAGGATTGAGGGATAAGGAGCGAGTTAGAGTGAGTGTTAATGGGGCGAGCAACATAGCAGTAGTGTCGTTGAGAAAAAATGCTGATAAAATACCGCTGCCAAAAGTAACAGCTACTAAAATGCCGAAGGGAGAACGAGTAAAGCGAGTTAAAAACTCTAAAGCTAGTTGAAAAAAACCCGATGCTTCCAAGGTAGAATTAATCACCATCATTCCTAGCAAAAAAATGATCGTACTGGGGTCGATCGCCTCCCAAGCAGTTTTGAGGTCGAGTATCCCCAAAGCTACGGCAAAAGCTGACCCGACAATTGCGATCGCAGCCCGGTTCATCCGTAGCCCCGGCAAATATCCCAAACCGAAACCCAAGTAAGTCAGCCCCAAGATTAGATAGTTGAGTGTTATCATAGATACTTAAAATCCTTGAGTGTCGGTTTGTTCCATTGTCGGAGATACTACAAGTACAGACGCGGTAATTGCAACTCAACCTGCTAGCACCGCAACTAGCGGGAAATATCGCCAACAGACAATCTACCAACTACGAACAAACAGAGGATTTACGTCGGGAAGCAAAAACCAGCGCCCTGGGCAAGTTGCAATTTTGTTACAATTTGTAATTTTTCTAAATAACAGGTTTAATTTAGTTTCACAAGAAAGTTCAATTCCAGAAAGTAAAACTAATTACAGTCGAGTTAAGCTAAAAGTGTTTGCTAAAAAAATTCATTCAAGCAACGCAGAAAACCACAATTCTCACTTGGGCGGTACGGGCGGCGATCTCGCTGCAGCGAACATTTCGTGCAACAAACAAGTTGAACAGGATTGGTATCGAACTCTCTACGACAATTTTCCGGGCATTTACTTCGTTTTAGACGCTTTGGGAAGAGTTTTTTCAATCAATCAATTCGGCGAGACGAGACTCGGCTACAGGTCGCAGGAATTAATTTATCATTCAATTTTTAATATATTTTACTGTCAAGATCAAGAGAAAATGCAGACCGAATTTGCTGCACTAACACAGGCAAAAAACGGTAAGCTGGCTGCTGGAGTTGCCTATTGGGAAGGTCGCTTGACTTGCAAAGATGGTAGGGTTATCTGGGTCAAAGCAACGGCGCGCGCTTTGGCTGGGGTAGACTGGAAAATAGAGGACAATAATGGCGATCGCTCAATTGTCAATTTCCAGCGACCGACTGTACTGTTAGTTTGCGAAGAAATTAAGGCGACTGCGCCCCTAGCAGCGTCGCCAAACCTGAGAAAAAATTGGCGCAGTCCAACTTTGGCGATCGCGAAATTAGCCAAAATTCAACTTAAAGAACGCAACAATATAGAACAATTCATCCGCGAAGTCACAGAAGCCGCTATCAGTATCGTCAACTGCGATCGAGCCAGCATTTGGCTGTACGACGAAGACAAAACTCAGCTTCACTGCATCGACTTTTACGAAGAAAATACTAAACTTCATTCAGTACAAATAATCGTCACAGCAGCCGACTGTCCTGCCTATTTTCAAGCCTTAAAATCCGCAACTACCATCGCCACTGTGGCGGCAGAAGATGACCCGAGAACGCAAGAACTTGCCAATCTTTATTTTGCCGATCGCGGTCAGACTGCTTTGTTAAACGTACCGATTGTGCTAGCAGGTCAAATGGTAGGAATCATCAGTGCCGAACGTGAAAATTGTGGGGGTCAGTGGACGGAAGAAGAACAGGAATTAACCAAAATATTAGCCGATTTTGTATCTTCAAGTTTGTTAGCTAGCGAAAATGCTAAATCAGAAACAATACGGCGCGAACAGCAACAAAACTTGCTGAGCAAATACTACGACCGACTAGAAGAAAGAGTAGAAAAACGCACGGCAGAACTCAAAAAAGCTAACACAAAACTACAACAAGAAATAATTAGAAGAAAACAAGCAGAAGCAGAAATGCGCCGGGAACACCAAGAACAACAAATTATTTTTGATTCTGTGCCGGCGATGATTTGGTACAAAGATCGGGAAAGTCGCCTGCTGCGAATTAACAAAGCTGCCGCTGCATCGAGAGGTTTGCCAGCCAATCAATTAGAAGGAAAATCTTTTTATGAAATCTATCCAGACGAAGCAGAGCAATATTATTTAGAAGATTTGGAAGTCATGAATTCGGGGGTTCCCAAGCTGGGAAAAATCGAACTTCTGCCCACAGTCTCCGGTCAAAAATGCTGGGTGCGAATAGATAGGATACCTTACCGGGATGAAACAGGTCAAATTGCTGGCGCGATCGTGTTTGCAGTAGATATTACAGATTTAATTAAAGTCGAAAGGGAACTGCGAAGATATCGCGATCGCCTCACAGAAAAAGTTGAGAAACGCACTGCTATGTATCGGCAAGCAATGGCAGCTTTGTATTCGGCAAATACACAACTACAACAGCTAATTAATAGCAGTTATACTGTGGGAAATGGCAGCAATACAGCAGCACAATTGCTCGAAAGCGAAGCTTATTTTGAAGCAGTGGCGATCGCCGACCGCGACACAATATTGAGCGTCAATAGCGACTTTGCCGAAATGTTCGGTTACAATCCAGAGGAAATGGTGGGAATGAGCTTGCTGGAATTGCTATCGCCAAAATCTTATAAAGTAGCGCCACAAATGATTTCCGCTAGCACCAATACAGTCTGCGAAGCAATTTTTCTCAAGCGGGACGGGACTGCTTTTCCTGCTGACGTGCGGAGTAAATTCGTCGTTTGCGACGGTCGTTTAGTGCAGGTAAAAGCAGTGCGAAACCTCACGGAACGCAAATTAATAGCATCGGAATTAGAACGATCGCGCTCTTTGCTGCACGCTACTATGGAAGCAACGACCGATGGCATTCTTGCCGTTAGTACCGCCGGAGAACTGATTAGTTTTAACGAACAGTTAGTTTTAATGTGGGGGATTCATGAAGAAGTTAGAAACTCGATGGATAGAACGGTGCGGCTGACATTTCTCACCAAGCACGTTAGAGACCCGAGGGCTTTTTTGCAGAAAATTAAAGAAATTTATAGCGATGCGGAGTCCGAAGGCTGCGATATTCTCGATTTTAAAGACGGTCGGACTTTTGAGCGCTACACGCAGCCGATTCGAGTCGGACAAGATATTATTGGCAGGGTGTGGCGCTTCCGCGATATTACTTCTCGCGAAAAGGTGACGGCAATGTTGGGAGATTCTCAAAGGCGCTTTCGAGCAATTTTTGATTCTTCGTTTCAATTTGTCAGCTTATTGAAACCGGACGGCACTCTGCTGGAAGCTAACCAAACTTCTCTGGATTTTGCGGGAATTAAGCTGCGGGATGTGGCAAACCGCCCGTTCTGGGAGGGGCCGTGGTGGGGAAGTTCTGAGGAAGTTCGGGAACAGTTACAAGAGGCAATTTCTCGATCGGCCAAAGGCGAATTTGTCCGCTATGAAGTGGAAGTTCAAGGCGCACATGAAACGGCAACAGTTGATTTTTCTCTCAAACCTGTCGAGGATGAAACTGGCAAAATAGTATTGCTGCTGCCGGAAGGTAGGGACATTACTCAAAGCAAGCAAGCGCAAGTAGCGCTGCGGCAGCAGGTAGAACGGGAACGCCTGATCGCGCAGATTCAGTCGCGCATCCGTTCTTCTCTGGATATCGAAGATATTCTCAACACTACAGTAGCGGAAGTGCGGGAATTTTTGGCAACCGATCGCGTGATTATTTTCCGCTTCCGACCCGATTGGAACGGAGATGTGGTGGTGGAGTCGGTTGGGGAAGAATGGATGCCGCTGATGGGTATGGGTGTAGAGGATTGCTGTTTTGCTAATACTTATGTCGGACAGTATTTGAAGAACAGAATTCGAGCGGTCGAGGACATTCACACTTCTAATTTTGCTGAGTGCCACATCAATTTTTTGGCAGGGTGTCAGGTGAAAGCGAATTTAGTTGTGCCCATCGTGCAGCAGGGAATCGAAAATCGCAACGGTAATCCTACTTGTCAATTACCGAAGTTGTGGGGTTTGCTGATTGCCCACCACTGTTCTGCCCCCCGCCAGTGGCAGCAGTTTGACATGGATTTGCTCAGTCAGTTGGCTACTCAAGTGGCGATCGCGATCGAACAATCTTTACTTTACCAGCAGCTAGCAGCAGCTAACCAGCGGTTGGATGGCTTGGCGAATTTGGACAGTCTGACTCAGCTAGCTAACCGCCGTCGGTTTGACGAGGTGATTAACCGCGAATGGGAACTATCGAGCAGTTCGGAACCGCTATCTTTGATCATGTGCGACATTGACTGTTTTAAACTTTACAACGACAACTACGGCCACCAGGCTGGGGATGCTTGTTTGCAGCAAGTCGCGCGGGCGATCGGGGATAGTTGCACGAATGCACCCGCAGAACGCCTTTATTTAGCTGCTAGGTACGGTGGCGAGGAATTTGGGGTGATTTTGCCAAATACCGACATCGCGACCGCACAGGCTGTTGCTGAGGGAATCCGCCAGCGCGTCAAAGCTTTAGCAATTCCCCACGTCAAGTCTGTTGTCACCGATTGCGTGACTCTCAGCATGGGGGTGGCGACGATTTCTGAAAATCAAAATTCGCCGAAGATGCTGATTGAAACTGCTGATAAGGCGCTTTATCGGGCTAAGTCGGGCGGGCGCGATCGAGTGGCTAGTTGACATTAGTCATTAGTCATTAGTCATTAGTCATTAGTCATTAGTCATTAGTTATTGCTCGTTACCAGGCTCTGCCTGGTAATGCAGATCCGCAGACTCTGCCTCCTTTGATCTGGCAACTTACGGGAGAGAGGACTGTCGGAGGTGTTTAAGTTGTTAAGTTTTCGATCCTGAGTAAAAAAAGCGATCGCCCCAACTGGCATAAAGTTAGGGCGATCGCCGTACTATGAATCAGCATTTATATATCAGGCTTGGCGCGGGATTTTTACGCATTTTCACGAAACTTGTTACAAAACTTTACTCGGCGTTGCGTAAAAATATCCAGAAATCGCGTTTCTGTACTTGAGATCTCTTTTTTTTTGAACCACAGAGGGCACAGAGGAAAAGTAAAAGTAGGGTGCGTCGCCATCGAAAATTCTGGCTATTTGCAACGATGCGGTAGCGACGCACCCTACCGCATCATAAAGGGAGTGCGTCACTAGGATTTGGTATGACTACTGACTACTGACTACTGACTAACCTATTTAGCTAACAGTTTCTGAAACACTTCATACATCTCCTCAGCCAACTTTTTAGGATTCCACAAAGGTGCGAGATGTTCCGGCTGTTTAGATTTTATTAAATGCTGTTTCACCGCATTTCTCAAACCAGCGTCCCGCCCAAACTTAACTCCCCACTGCGTGTATTCTTCCCAACTCCAAGCCGCGCCGACATCAAGATTTGCGCTTTTGAGAAAAGCGTAACCCATCCGCGAAAGATATTGGTCGCCGGATCGAGTTACTACTGGCAAATTCGCCCACAAAGCCTCTAAATTGTGAGTACCGCCGTTGTAAGGATAGGAATCTAACAGCACGTCAGCTACATAATAAATAGCGCGGTGTTCTTCCTCGGTTCTGGTTTGCCCGATAAACTTAATTCTAGCAAAATCTACTCCTTGAAGATCGCATTCTTCGCGGTAAGTGCTGTGAATAACATCTGGATCGCCTTGGCCCTTGCGAATCAACAAACTATCTGGTACTTGTTTGAGAATTCTAACTTGAGCTTGTACCATTTCGGGATTCGTTTTTCTCCCCGGCGCAACACACAAATAAGCCATTTGATTTAAGCCAATTCCCAGAGCATTTCTAATGGCTTCTCGATTCACGGCAATGCTTTGCAGCGCGCCAATTGCTACCGAACAACTAGGCAACCTAACTAACTGTTCTAAGTAATGTTCTTCAACGCCTGGGGGATGAGTGTGTTCGTCGCAGAGAAAGTAGTGATTTTCCGAAATGTAGGGCGCATCGAATCCCAGCCAAGACACGCAAATTCCCGCAGGATATTGATACAGCACTTCGACATTTGTCGGCACTGTCATCGAGTCTAAATCTATTAAAACATCCAAATCGTCTTGCACTACTTCTGCGAGGATTTCGCCGCCATCAGCAAAGCCGTTGGGATATTTTTTCGGCCAGTAAAACTTGCCCGCCATTTCTTCAAATCGTTCGGTAACTTCATCTCGGTTGAGTTTGCCGGTGACGTAAAGATGAACGTGGGGAGTGATGCGGCTTAATTCGCGAATTAAAGCTTCGCTGCACCAGCCTACTGAGTGGCGGCGGAAGTGTTTGGAAAGGAAGCCGATTTTTAAGGGCTGTTGTTTTGTGAGGAAATTTGCCGATTTGATGCGGTTGATTTGCTGCCGCTGCATGACGGCTTTTTTGTAGTATTCCTTGGCAACTAATCGGTAGAAACTGGCATTTTTTTGGCGGTTGTCTCGCAGGTGGGAAACTGCAAATAGGAAGATTTCGTAAAGCAGTTTTAGTTCGATGACGCTAAAGGTTTCGACTTTTTCGTAGCAGAGTTTTTCGATTTCTTCGAGTTTCTGAATTGCCTGTTTACTGACACCTGATTGTAGGTAGGAAAAGACGTAGGCTGTGGCTGACATGACTGGGGCATTGTCGCCGCAAAATTCGCAGTATTTGTCGGCGACGCTGCGGGCTCTGGCGAGGTTGGTGGAGTGGCTTAGCAAGTCGCAGAGTTGTTGGTGGGCTTCGCTGAATTTGGGGCTGCATTCGATCGCCTTTTCAAAATGTGCGATCGCCTCTAGGGGCTTATCTTGTTTTTGAATGTGTCCCATCCGGCAGTAAACCTCTGCCCAATCCGGTTTTAGTGTCAAAGCTTGCTGATAGCTGGTTAAAGCTTCTTCCAGCCGTCCCAGCATGGAAAAACAACTGCCTAGGTTAGCGTGAACTTCCGGCCAATCTGGCTTGATTTTGAGAGTATTTTGGTAATGAATAATTGCTTCTTCGTACCTGCATAGCTGTAAGAATGAGTTGCCTAAATTGAAGTGCAGAACTTCTAATTCTGGCTTGAAACTTACAGCTTTTTGATAGTAAGTGATGGCAGCATCGAGATTGCCTTGTTGCGATCGCGCGCTGCCGATGTTAGCATAGGCTTCTGCCCAATCGGGTTTAATGGCGATCGCCTTTTCGTAGCTTTCGACGGCTTCGTCGCGCTTTCCTTGACTGAAAAGCCGATTACCTAAGTTAAAGTGGAAGTCGGCACCGACAAGCTGCGGGTTGAGCTCGGATGTTCTTTTAAAACACGCGATCGCTGCTTCAACGTTGCCGTGTTTGTGATATACTTTCCCTAAATTCCAGTGAGCGCCCGCTAAATCGGGACTCAAGGCAATGGCTTGCTGGTAATTGGCGATCGCCTCTTCCAAACGTCCCATTTTAAAGTACATACTGCCAATATTTGCCCGCACTTCCGCAAAGTTTGGCTGCAATTCTAAGGCTTGAGAATAGGATCGAATAGCAGCTTCAATTTTGCCTCCCGCTTGCAAAGCATTGCCTAAAGTGACGTAAGCGTGGATGTAATCAGGGCGAATTTTTAGGGCTTGCTGGCACGCTGCGATCGCCTCTTTAATTTTACCTTGAACTAAACAGTTTTCTGCCAGTTTTTTGTAGGGTTCTACTTCTTGATAATTGGCAACTTGTCTGCTGTCTGGAACCTTCAGCGAGGTAACTTGTTCGGAAACTGCGGCGGGATTGGTAAACGGAGTATTTAAATTTTCTGTGGTAGGCGCAGGCGGCAAATTGATGCTAGAAGGCTGCAAGCCGTAGCCTTCATCTTTATTGACAGATATTGGTTGCGCTGCGTCTGATTCTGTTTCTAATTCGATGACTTGGCTGCCAGTTTCTTGCTGTTTTTCTTGAGTCAAACTCGATAGTTTCTCCCTGGCGCTAGCATCTCCAGGTTGCAGTTGCAGCACTTTTTGACAGCAAGCAATTGCTGCATCTAACTTTCCTTGCTGCTGCAAAACGCCTGCCAGCATCAAATGAACCGAGCACAAATTGGGATTAATAGCAAGAGCTTTTTGGTAACAATTTGTCGCCTGTTCCAATTGCCCTAACTTGTAATACATACTGCCGAGATTCGCGCTAGCTTCGGCAAATTCCGGCTGAATTTCTAAAGCTTGCAAATAAGCTTTAATTGCCATTTCCAGCTTCTCTTCAGCCTGCAGGGCATTACCCAGCGTCAAGTAAGCGGCAGCAAAATTCGGTTGGAATTTAAGGGCGAGATTGCATTGGGCGATCGCCCTAGCAAATTCTCCTTGCAAAATATAAACTTCCCCCAACTTTTTATGAACTTCCACCTCGGCTGGATTCAACTCTAAAGCTTGCTGATAATTTTCAATAGCGCCCTCGAAATTGCCTGCATCTTTCAGCCGATTGCCTTTTAGGAAATAACTTTTAACTGCCTTGAAATCTACCAAAGAATCCGCGATCATTTTCTCTGCCACTCTTACAGGTTTTACACTAATACTATTCAACCATTCTACCCACTCTCCGGCACGCACAGACCAAGTACACCCTCGATTTATATATTCTACCTGCCGTCTCAGATCATTTTCAACAGTGGCGCTGCCGGCCCCCGCAAACTCTTTTAAAACTGAGACTGTCGCCTCAACAAACCGCCTTGTATATCCCTCCCAATCCGGTTTTCCGGCACGGTTCCAATTAGTTACCGATGCCAAATTTTCTGTCCCCGACAGAGAAACTAGACGCGCAAATCCAGCCGTTGTTTCCGGCAAAGCCGCCAAATCACTCGTCACAATCCGGCAACCGCTGGCCATCGCCTCCATCACCGCAATAGATGACGTTTCCAAATAGGTATTAGGGTAAGCTAAAACCGCGACAGAACGCAGTTGCCGGACGAGTTCGGGTTGCGGTATAGAACCGATGTACTCAACGCCTGCTGTTGCCTGACATTGGCGGTAAAGTTTACCGAAAAAAAGATTGTTATCATTGTCGTCTATTTGGTGTACTTTCATGCTAGAAAATACTTTTAATCTAGTGCCGGGGACAGCTTGACGAATTTCGGGAAAGACTTTTAACAAAATATCTAGTCCGCGAAAGGGAGTGCTGGTGTAAGCTATAATTGGCGGTAGAGATTTTTGAGATAAGATAGAAATATTATCGTGAAAAATGTTAGCAAAACAAGGTGCGATCGCATTTCTTAAAACATAACTGCGATTCAAGTCAATCCCAAAACGAGTGTGAAATTGCTCGCGCTGCCAGTCGCTAACAAAAACAAACGCATCGCAAGCATTAACTTCTTGAGGATTATTAAAATTTTCAAGAAAGACAAAGCCGGGTTCGTTATGAATCCACAAAATTAACTTAGTATGTTGGTCCAAAAGCGGCTTAATTTCCAGCGCTTTGCCGACCATATTGACTATAACTAAAAAATCGAGCGATCGCAGCAATTCTAAATTAGCTTTATTCCCTACCCGCTGCCTGCAATCAACACCGCGCGACATCCCAGACTCGGAAGTATTGTTAAGTAAAAATACCTCGCTTCCCAGCGCAGCCAACGCCTCAGCCAAATAACAAATAGCCGACTGAGTGCCACCCAAAGGTTCGCGGTAAGGAGTATCAATATTGTAATCCCAAGTGTAGGTATCCAAAAATCCGATTTTCATGATGGCAATTATCCGCCGATTTGTGAACTAGATTTTTTTTATTTAACCGCAGAGGGCGCAGAGGGCGCAGAGAAGAAAGAGAGAAGTTTCCACTTGAAATAATTTGCTATTTTCCTCTCTTATTCTTCTTCCTCTCAGCGTTTTCTGCGCTCTCTGCGGTTAAATAAATCCATAATAAATGGTATAATCTTAAAACTATTAAGGAGTACCGAACATGACCACAGAACAAGATGCCGTAAAATTGATGAAACAGCAAGTCGGCTTTGCAGCAGCCGATCGCGTAAAATCTGGTATGATTGTCGGACTCGGCACGGGGTCAACTACAGCTTATACTATTCAAGCATTGGGCGATCGCATAAAATCAGGTGAACTCAAAGATATCAAGGGAGTCCCGACATCCTTTCAATCAGAAGTATTGGCCAAACAATACGGAGTGCCGCTGACAACATTAGATGAGATTGACAGAATTGACGTAGCTATAGACGGCGCTGATGAAGTCGATCCCCACCTCAACTTAATTAAAGGTGGCGGCGCAGCGCACACCCGCGAAAAAGTTGTCGATTACCTCGCAACTCAGTTTATTGTAGTAGTTGACAGTTCCAAAATGGTAGATAAATTGGGCTCTACTTTTCGCGTACCCATCGAAGTAATACCGATGGCAATCACCCCCGTTACTCGCGCCATCGAAAAATTGGGCGGCAAACCAGAACTCCGCATGGGAATCAAAAAAGCCGGCCCAGTAATTACCGACCAAGGTAACATGGTAATTGATGTCAAATTTGATGACATTCCTAACCCCGCAGAAATGGAAAAAACATTGAATAACATTCCTGGTGTGTTAGAAAATGGCTTATTTGTAGGCTGTACTGATTTAGTTTTAGTCGGCGAAATCAAGGAAGGCAAACCCGCAGTTCGGGAGATTTCTAAATAGTCAAAGCTGACCTGCAGCTTGTCAAAAAAATCCTGGTTGAACAGGCATCTTGCCTGTTCTAAACAAAACTATTATAAGGTAGAGTGCAGTCTAAAAAAACAAAAAGCCTGTTTGATTAATGTATATTAACCACCAATAAATTTAGGACTTTATTGATAACTGCAATCATGATTATGGTTCCTGATTCCTGATGATGTTGGAGGTTCGCTCGGAGGGACAGCACTAATAACTAATAACTAATAGCTAATAACTAATAACTAATAACTAATAACTAATGACTAATGACTAATGACTGCTAAGCTAAGAGGGCGGGCACGGGGGCACCGCCCCTACCGACTAATGACTAATGACGTTGGACTTCTTCCCTCTTCCCTCTTCCTTCTTCCGACGGACTTACATCCGTTACATCCCGTACATTGCTCGTTGCCGAACTTCCTTCTTCCTTCTTCCTTCTTCCTTCTATTTATGATGCAATATCGCAGATTCGGCCGCACAGAATTATCCATGCCCGTCTTTTCCTGTGGCGGTATGAGATATCACCACAAATGGCAAGACGTGCCAGTAAATGAGATTCCACCAGAGAATCAACAAAATGTAGAAGCCACAATTCGTTATTCTATCGAATGCGGCATCAATCACATAGAAACTGCTCGCGGTTACGGCACTTCCGAGATGCAGTTGGGCTTAATTTTGCCGCAGTTTACCCGCGAAAAATTGATAGTTCAAACAAAAGTAAATCCCCAAGCCAACTCCCAGGAGTTTCGCGAAGAATTTAATAAATCCTTAGCTTATTTGCAACTAGAATACGTCGATTTATTTTCCTTACACGGCATTAATACGTGGGAATTGCTAGAGGAATCTATGCGTCCCGGCGGCTGCATGGATGTTGCTAAACAATTGCAAGCAGAAGGCAAAGTTCGGTTTATTGGTTTTGCAACTCACGGGCCGACGGATGTGATTGTTAAAACCATTGAAACCAATCAATTTGATTATATTAACTTGCACTGGTACTACATCAATCAAATTAATTGGCCCGCAATTGAAGCGGCAAAACGTCACGACATGGGCGTTTTTATTATCAGCCCTTCTGACAAAGGCGGTCAACTTTACAACCCATCGCAAAAATTGGTTGATTTGTGCTATCCCCTGAGTCCGATGGTGTTTAATGATTTGTTTTGTTTGTCGCACCCGCAAGTACATACTTTGAGTTTGGGTGCTGCCAAACCTGAAGATTTTAACGAGCATCTGACAACTGTAAAATTGTTAGATAGAGCCGATGAATTGTTGCCGCCGATATTAGCAAGGTTGGAAAAGGCAGCGATTGATAAATTAGGAGAAGATTGGTTTAAGACTTGGGATGTCGGTTTACCAACTATCGAAAATACTCCCGGAGAGGTTAACATTCGTGTGATTTTGTGGCTGTGGAATTTGGCGAATGCTTACGATGCGATCGACTATTGCAAGATGCGCTACAACCTCTTAGGTAACGCCAGCCACTGGTTTCCCGGCAAAAAAGCCGATCGCCTCAATGAATTGGACTTGCGCCGCTGTCTCGCCCACAGCCCCCACGCTGCCAAAATTCCCGGTATTCTGCAAGCAGCAGATCTGCTTTTTGGAGGCGAATCCGTGCAGCGTCTTTCCCAAGAATAATCAAAAAAAAACCCGGTTTCAATATAGAAACTGGGTTAGTTAACCGGAACACATGAGTTTTACTCAAGCGCACACAATTAGCGTATACTCAAAAAACTCTCACAACCATCACCCATCCGTCTCATCCATTCGGGCGATATAACTTTTTTTTCCAAACTCGCTCCCATTTTGCTTTAATCTGAGATCAAACAGTTAATAATCCACTTAGGTATTTTTTATGACTCTCAAACGCCGAGATTTTTTGTATTTGCTGACAGCTAGCGTCGGAGCTCTTACCGCAGGTGCTTGCCAAGCATCAGGAAATAATGTACTGCAAGCAAGTTCAGCTTCCAAAGACACAAAAATAGCTCAAACTCCCGGGCCTTTTACACTGCCGCCTCTACCTTACGAATACAACGCTTTAGAACCGCACATCGACGCGCGGACAATGCAGTTTCACCACGACAAACATCACGCTGCTTACGTTAAAAACCTTAACGAAGCTGTTAGTAAACACCCGGATCTCAAAAATGTAACTGTTGAAAATATGCTCAGAGATTTGAGCAAAGTGCCGGAAGATATTCGCACAACCGTGCGTAATAACGGCGGCGGACACCTCAATCACAGTATGTTTTGGGAAATCATGAGTCCCACAGGCGGCGGCGAACCCACAGGAGCAATTGCCACAGCAATCAAGCAAAATTTCGGCAGTGTTAGCGATTTTCAAGCAAAATTTAACGAAGCCGGTACTAAGCGTTTTGGCAGCGGTTGGGTGTGGCTAGTCCGCAATAAAGCCGGCAAGCTTGAGATTACAACTACTGGCAATCAAGACAGTCCTTTCAGTGATGGCAACTATCCAATTATGGGCAATGATGTTTGGGAACACGCTTATTATCTCAAATACCAAAACCTGCGTGCTGACTATTTGAAAGCTTGGTGGAATGTGGTTAATTGGGCGGAAGTTAACAAACGCTATGAAAAGGCGATCGGTTAGTTTAACAAAGATAAGATGGCGGTTGTTTCAACCGCCGTCTGATCTGAAACGGCTTCAGCTAGCGAGTAGGGCGATCGAACTGCTGTACAGTTTTCCGCAAGTAAACGCAGTGGCGCGCCCCCTGACTCGTCGGCGTTGTAAATGATTCGACTGACTCAAGTGTGCCGCCCAAACGCTCGATCGCACTTTGCAAATCCGTCTCTTCCTCCGCCGTCCAATTCCCCCGGTAAAGCACAGCCAAACCGCCATTTTTCAGGAAAGGTAGCGCGTATTTAGCACAAGCAGAAGCGGCTCCAACAGCCCTCAGAAGAGCTAAATCGTAAGCTTGTTTGTGCGGCAACTGTCGGGCAATTTCATCGGATCTGCCCAGCAAAGTCACAGCATTTGCGATCCCTAAAGACGGCAAAACAGTATCCAAGAAAGTAATTTTCTTACGAGTAGAATCGAGCAAGGTGACAGATAAATCCGGCAGGGCGATCGCAATCGGCAACCCTGGAAAACCGCCACCAGTCCCGATATCAATCGCTTTCAACGGGCGATCGGCGGGAGAATCGTTATTTTCCGCCAAATTTTGATTAGCTGGCAGCAGTCTCGCAATTCCCCGCAGAGAATCCCACAAATGTTTTTCCCAAAACTCAACAGGTTCAGTAATTCGAGTTAAATTCAAGGAACGATTTCCCTCAACAATCAACTCGTAAAGCCGCTGAAATTGTTGCTGCTGCGACTCATCCGGCTGCCAATTCAGCGTTTGTTGCCACAACTCATTCATTTCGGGCAACACAGGCACTGTCATCTGATTCATCTTCTATTCCTACTATTTCGTAAACTCTGCAAATTCTCTCCGCTCCAAAATACCTAAAAATGCTTCACAGATACTAGATTCGGGTAACATATCTCTTTGATGATTCGGCGGTTGAAACCGCGTCTACATAAACGATGTCGGCCTGCGCCGACTGGTTGATAAAGAGGATACCCAACCCGGATTTGGTATGACTACTGACTACTGACTACTGCCAACTGCCAACTGCCAACTGACTACTGACTAACAAAACTCGTTTCCTTAGCTTCTAACTTAGCCCGATCGACCTCCTGCAAATCCCCGTGGTCTAAAGTCCAAAATTTATCAGCAACGCTCAACAAATCGCTGGCATCGTGAGTGACAATCAACAAAGTCCAGTGACTTTTCAACTTACCCAACAAGCTTACCAACTGCCGGCGCATCGACCAATCCAAACCCGCCGTCGGTTCGTCCAAAAGCAGCAAATGCGGCTGCCGAATTAGCTGCACCGCCAGGGCTACCCGCCGCTGTTGTCCACCGCTCAAAGCGTGGGGAGAACTACGCAACGGCAAATGTCCGAGTCCCACTTCTGCCATTGCTGAGTTAATTTGTTCTTGTCCCAATTCAGGATGTCCCAGTCGCAATTCTTCTAAAATTGTGCCTCCGCAAAAATGCCTTTCGGGAAACTGGAACACTAAACCTCCTAACTGTTGCAAGTGTTCCGGTGTTAATTCTTGTTCGCGCCAGCGGATGTCGCCGCTAGTTTTTTCTGCTAAACCTGCTAATATTTCTAAGAGGGTACTTTTGCCGGAGCCACTGCGGCCTACAATCAGCCCCATTTGTTGCGATGGCAGTTCTAAGTTAACATTTTTCAGAATAGCCTTCGGACAGGCTGTAGGATGATAAACTAAGTTTTTTAGATAAAGCATTAACGCAATTGGTAATTGGGAATTGGGAATTAGGAATTGGGAATCTTGTATCCCTCAGCTTCTGGTTGTGCTATTAATAGTTAAGGCTGTTTTTAAATCGTGCCGATCGCCCAAAATAATTTTACATAAAATTTACATAAATCTTTACAAAAAATTCCCGTTTTTTTTGAGCTTGGGCGTTTGATTTTTAACTTATTTCATGGTATATTCTAATAATGGAAATCTGTCTTTTTAGATATAATTAGTGACACTCCCATTATTAAAATATACCGCAACAGCCGGAAAAAATCAAGCAAATTCAATTCTTTTTTTGCTCGCGGCTCTCTAGGTCTGAGAACGTAACTCATAGGTTTCTAGTTTACACTATATTACACCAGTGAGAATTGACAATGACAAAAAACCCTTTAGCATCGCTTGGGAAACAAATGTTAAATTCTAAACAGACAGTGCGGGCGATCGCCCTTGGAGCAAGTGCGATCGTCCTGAGCATCTGCATTAACTCCGCAGTAGCGGGCGATCCTTTTCGCAGCAGCAACCCACAGGCGATCGGGCCCAACACCGAAGCAGCCTTCAAAACAATGTTTGAACAAGGAAACTACAAACAAGCAAAAGTCCAAGTTCAACAAGCACTATTAGCCGAACCAAACGAACCGCTAGCCTATGCAATGGCAGCCTCCCTATCATACATCGAGCAAGACTTCAACTCGATGAATTCCTACGCGCAAAAAACCCGCGAAGTTGGCGAAAACTTGACAAAAACTAACCCATTACGCGGCAACCTATACACAGCAGTCGGTCACTTTCTAGAAGGAGCAAATGCCATAGCAAAAGAAGGAACAGCCAAAGGCGCGCCCCAAGCACTCAACAAACTGCGAGTAGTATTTCAATACCTAGATGCAGCCGAAAAAATAGCTCCCAACGACCCAGAACTCAACCTGCTTAAAGGCTACATGGACTTAATGCTAGCCACAAACCTGCCATTTTCCAACCCCAGCGAAGCCATTAAACGACTGGAAGACAAAGCTTCTCCCCGCTACTTAGCTTATCGCGGCATGGCAGTAGGCTATCGAGACTTAAAAAAATACGATCGCGCCCTAGAATTTGCTAACAAATCCCTAGCAGAAACGCCAAACAATCCAGAAATTCTTTATCTCAAAGCACAAATCTTGTTTTCCGAAGCCAGGGGAAAAGAAAGCAACAAAACCCTACTAGAAGAAGCCCGTCAAAACTTCGACGCAGCCTTAGTCAAACCAGACCAACTACCGCGCAGCCTAGTAGCCGAAATCTTCTTTCAGCAGTGTAAAACCCGCAACCGTCTCGACAGCAAATCTCGCAACTGCGACCCAATGCGCGATAAAATTAGAGATGCAGGTGGCATCTGGGGGCCCACGGCTTTACCACCACTATAAAAATACCAAAAAACCATGAAAGTACAGTTTCGCGAGTTTAACCCCTTTGACCTCTGGATTTGGCTGAAGTTTAGCAACGTGCCTTCAAACGGTGAAAAACAGTATGTTGAAGAAGTATTTGACTCTTGGTTTTTTTTGGGAAAACTAGGGGGATTTAATGCAGAAAATTTGCAAGTTCAAGATGAAGGCTTAGATATCAGTGACATGGATTACGATGTTAATCTAGCCGACCAAAGCATGATGGCTTTGATGCACAATATGGGAGAAATGGAGTATCAAGGTTCTTGGGCTCGCTGTTGGTTTGATTTAGGGACTAGCGACGCTATCGGCATCGATATTTTAATTAATGTTTTCCAGCAACTAAGCAAAGAATTCGTGACGGTTGAAGAATTGATTATCGGCGGGGAACATCCAGACTGGCCTGTGGAAAATAGTCGCAGTCGAGACGCTTTTATCCCTGACAATTACTCATCATAGGTCATTAGTCATTGGTCATTAGTCATTAGTCATTAGTCATTAGTCATTGGTCATTGGTCATATCGTTTCCGGTTGCATCGGAATGATTTAACCGCAGAGAACACAGAGGACACAGAGAGAGAATAGAGATATGAATAATTCCGATGCTACCGGATTTGATATCATTGGTCATTAGGGGCGGGTTTTGCCGGGGATATTTGCTATAGCTAACAACACAGATAAACCCGCCCCTTCCGCGTTGCTTTCTCTATCTACCGCACGCTTGGTAGCGTACTCAACAACTGATAAAGAATAGAGTTAATAAAACCGAGGGCTACAGCGCCCAACAAAGCACTCCAAATTCCCCACCGCAAGCGAAATCCTTCGACTAGCCAAGCAGCCAATCCAAAGATAGCAGCGTTGATAACAATCATAAACAAACCAAAAGTTATCAATACAAAGGGAAAACCAAAAACTACAAAAAGCGGCCGCACCAAAGCATTCAGCAATCCAAAAACTGCCGCCGAAACCATCGCTTTTCCAAAAGTGTCAATGTCCACCCCGATAGGTAACTTGGAAATAATAAAAAAGCTCACCGATGTTACCAACCAAGCAATTGCCAGCGAAACGATATCCATTTGCTTATCTCCTGAAAAAAACTAAACATTAAATCGGAACAACAGCACATCCCCCTCTTGTACAACATACTCTTTTCCTTCACTGCGAACTAAGCCTTTTTCCTTAGCTGCATTCATCGCGCCCGTAGCAACCAAATCTTCATACGCTACAGTTTCGGCCCGGATGAAACCCCGCTCAAAGTCCGAGTGAATTACTCCTGCAGCTTGCGGTGCTAACATTCCCGCTATAATCGTCCAAGCGCGAGTTTCCTTGGGCCCGCTAGTGAAATAAGTCCGCAAACCCAATAATTCGTAAGTAGCTCGAATCAAAGATTTTAAGCCACCTTCAGTCACGCCGAGAGATTCGAGAAAATCTACCCGTTCTTCTTCTGGCAACTCTACCAATTCTGACTCAACTTGCGCCGAAACTATGACAACCTTAGCATTTTCTTTAGCTGCTATTTCCCGAACTTGTTCGACATAGCTATTTCCAGTTCCCAAATCGTCTTCAGACACGTTAGCCGCATAGATAATCGGCTTGTTTGTTAACAATTCTAAGCCTTTAACTAATTCAGCTTCTTCGTCAGTTAAACTGCACTGGCGCACTGGTTTTTCTGCATTCAAAACCACAACCAACTTTTCAAGCACGTCCACTTCTGCTTGAGCTTCCTTGTTGTTGCGGGCTTGTTTGCGAGTGCGATCGAGCCGGCGTTCAATTTGAGCCAAATCTGCTAAAATTAGTTCCAGATTGATAATGTCAATATCTCGCTGGGGTTCGACAGAACCGGCAACGTGAATGATATCATCATTGTCAAAACAGCGGACAACGTGGACGATCGCATCCACGGCCCGAATGTGAGACAAAAACTGATTTCCCAGTCCTTCCCCCTGACTCGCCCCCTTCACCAAACCCGCAATATCCACAAACTCCATCCGCGTCGGCACAGTTTGCACGGATTTGGAAATATTGCTCAGCACCTTCAACCGTTCGTCTGGTACTGCCACGATACCCGTATTTGGCTCGATCGTACAGAAAGGAAAATTAGCAGCAGTCGCCTTAGCATTAGCAACCAGAGCATTAAACAAAGTAGATTTGCCAACATTAGGCAGTCCGACAATTCCGGCAGTAAGCATAGCTATTTAGAAACATATCACTGTATCAAAATATCATAAGCAATAGCAATATATCTGACTTGTCCCTTCTAACTTTTACAGCTAAGCTTGAATAAATATACAACTTGAGGTAGATGGCTCCATGGTTAACAAGTGGTTAAGCAAAGTAACGATCGCTGTGGGGCTGTCGCTGCCTCTGTTAGGGATCACAGCAGCTAGCGTTTTCGCTGAGATGGTCAAAATTTCGGTGATTAACAACAGCGGCAAGACGATGACAGTCCTCCAGTCGGGTAGTTCCGACGATGATTGGGGAGAAAACCTGTTAGACGGTCCGCTTGCCGATCGGGGCACTGTCCCTTTTGAATTTGATTCAGCTGAGTACGAGGGTGATATATCGGGGGGCTGTGTTTTTGATGTCAGGGCCCAATACTCTGACGGCACATACACTGATTTGCGTGGTATTAACTTTTGTAAAGAGAGTTCGATCAACTTCAGTAAGTAGTTAATCGATAATTTAGGCAAAAACCGAGTTTTTTCAAGTCTGATATTCATCAAAAAGATTGGGGACTTTGGAAAAAGTCGGTTTTTGCGATTGACCTCACAAACAATCTTAAACTTCCCGAAGCACTAAAACATAATTTAGATTGGTTCAGGGATTGTCTGAGGAATAGGCTCCGGAACTGTTTGAGGAATCGGCGAGGGTACAGTTTCCGGCACTGGTTCGGGAATTGGCTGCGGAATTGGGGCTGGTACCGGCTCCGGTACTGGGCCAGGAATCGGTTCGGGTACGGGGCCCGGCACCGGTGGCGACGAAGGAATTTCCGGCAGCCCCGGTTCGGTACTGGGAATCTGCGGGCCTGGAAACGGAGTGGGGTTGGGAGAAATCACGGCAATTTTCATAACTCAACATAATTAAGGTAGATAAAAAGATCAAAATACCGCATCTATCTAAATAGTGAAAAGTTATTAAAATTTATATTTTGCACCATTTTAAATCAGCTTTTTGGAGTAGACTACAGCAACCATACTCCTCAAAAATTACTAGCTTTTAGTTACTTCTTAAACCCATCAACAAGCTAGAAAACTTCCTCCCTCACAACACTAAGCTTTAACGAAGAGGTACGATCGCCCCCAACGCCCAACACAAACCACTTATCCCACTACTACCAAAAAAACTTTAACCTCAAAGGAGTATTTACTAATGACACACTTCGGTATTATTTGTCCGGCATCCACCGGCCACCTCAACGCCATGATAGCTTTAGGCTGCGAACTGCTTAGTCGAGGACATCAAGTCACGGTATTTGGCTTCCTCGATGCTCAAGTCCGAACTGTAGCCAGCGGATTAGAATTCCAGTCATTTGCTGAAGAGGAATGTCCCCTCGGAGCGATCGCACAAAACTTGACCGAAATGGGAAAACTCAGCGGACTCGCTGCCTTGCGATATAATCTTAAAGCACTTCCTAAAACTTCGGCTCTTGTTCTCACAAAGGCGACCACCGCTATTAAAAAAGCCGGTGTAGAAGCTTTGCTTGTAGACCAATATTTACTGGAAGGAGGAACGGTTGCAGAAATTCTCAACCTTCCTTTTGTAACTGTATGCAATGGGTTGATGCTGAATCGTGAACCCAACATTCCTCCGATTTGCACTACTTGGGAATATAGTCCAACTTGGAAAGGGCGCTTACGCAACCAAATCGGCTATCAGTTACTAAATTTGCTTACCAAGCCGATTCGAGAGACGATCGCCGAATTTCGCGAAGAGTGGAAATTACCTCTGTACTCTAATCCGAATGATTATTATTCTAAACTCGCTCAACTTAGTCAGCAACCTGCTGAATTCGATTTTCCCAGACAAAATTTACCCCCACATTTCCATTTCACTGGCCCTTATCACAACCCTGCGACGCGCCAACCAGTACCTTTTAGTTTTGAACAATTAACTGGAAAACCATTGATTTATGCTTCAATGGGAACTATTCAAAATCGCTTGCTGGAAGTTTTTCAAATCATCGCCTTTGCTTGTGAAGGGTTAGATGCTCAATTGGTCATCGATCTGGGCGGAGGTGCGACTCCCGAATCCTTGCCAAATTTACCGGGAAATCCGATAGTTGTTGGCTATGCACCGCAATTAGAACTGCTACAAAAAGCAACGCTCACGATTACTCACGCTGGGATGAATACGAGTCTGGAATCTTTGAGCAATGGAGTGCCTATGGTGGCAATTCCTGTGGCAAATGACCAGCCTGGAGTGGCAGGGCGCATTGCTTATACGGGTGTTGGTGAAGTGGTTGCTTTGAAGGAATTGAGCGTGACTAAATTGCGATCGGCAATTGAGAAAGTCCTAACCCAAGAGTCGTATAAAAAAAGGGCGATCGAGATGCAAGAGGCAATTGTGGGATCGGGCGGAGTCAAAAAAGCGGCTGATATTATTGAACAGGTTATATTGACAGGTAAGCCAGTCTTAGCTTAGTGGAGGGTTGATATCCCTCTTCCTGAAAAGGCAAATTTAGCCAATCACGGATGAACTCTCAAACCAAAACACCTCTATTAGATGCTTTGCGCGATCGCACAAATCATCCGCACACCCCATTCTACGCCCCCGGACATAAACGCGGACAAGGAATCTCAGGGCCATTAATTGACTTATTCGGTGCAACAGTATTTCGATCGGATTTGCCCGAATTGCCGGAGTTAGACAATCTCTTTAACCCAGAAGGTGCAATTGCCGAAGCTCAAGAATTAGCCGCCCAAGCATTTGGAGCCCAATCAACTCGGTTTTTGGCTAACGGTTCGACTTGCGGAATTATCGCCGCCATCTTAGCAACTTGCGGCCCCGGCGATAAAATTATCCTACCTCGAAATATCCACTCATCCGCGATTTCAGGTTTGATTTTATCCGGCGCAATTCCGATTTTTGTCAATCCAGAATACAACCCGGATTGGGATATTGCCAACAGCATCACCCCAGAAGCCACAGCAGCAGCCCTAGAACAACATCCCGACGCGAAAGCAGTAATGGTCGTCTACCCAACCTATCACGGCGTTTGCGGGGATTTGCGGGCGATCACCCAAATTACCCATCAATACAACATCCCGTTATTAGCAGACGAAGCCCACGGCGCGCACTTTAACTTTCACCCAAACTTACCAGAACCGGCCCTATCAGCCGGGGCAGATTTAACGGTACAATCAATCCACAAAACCCTCGGTGCAATGACACAAGCATCGATGCTGCACCTCAAGGGCGATCGTATAAATATCCAAAAACTCGATCGAGCATTGCAGCTAGTACAATCCACCAGTCCCAGCTACTTATTGTTAGCATCATTAGACGCCGCCCGCCAACAAATCGCCCTCCACGGCAAAGAATTAATGGCTCAAACCTTACTATTAGCAGACACAGCGCGCGATCGTCTCAATCAAATTCCCGGCTTATCAGTTTTAGAACCATCAAACACGCCCGGTTGTGCCGCATTAGACAGAACGAGGCTAACAGTAAAAGTATCCGATTTAGGCATCACAGGATTTTTTGCAGATGAAATCATGCACTCGGAACTCGCAGTCACAGCAGAACTTCCCATGCCGCAACATCTCACATTTATTATCAGTTTGGGGAATACAGAATCAGATATCGACAATCTAGTTAAAGCTTTCACAGTTTTAGCAGAAAGAAGCAAGTTCGACAGCGATCGATGTGCGGGATTTAACGGATTTAATAGCTCGATATTTCAGCAAGAAGCAACAAGCAAGAAGCAAGATTGTTCCCATTCCCCCCTCTCCCCCTCTCCCCCTCTCCCACTCCCTCATTCTCCCCCTCTCCCACTCCCTCATTCTCCCCCTCTCCGACTCCCTCATTCTCCCCCTCTTCCCCTCTCCCCCCGCGATGCCTTCTTTTCCGCAGTGGAAACTGTAGCTGCAGACAAAGCGGTCGATCGCCTGTGCGCCGAGCTCATCTGTCCCTATCCCCCAGGAATACCAGTTTTGATGCCCGGTGAAATCATTACCCCAGAAGCCGTTGACTACCTGCAACAAATCCTTGCCGCCGGCGGAAAAATCACAGGTTGTAGCGATCCCGACCTCCAAACTCTCAAGGTTGTGCGACAGTAAATATGAAGGAGATCGAAAGTAGCAAATAGTGCTTTCCTCCCTTGGGGTTGCCAACTGCCAAACTGACAACTGACAACTACCAACTGACAACTGACAACTGACAACTGCCTTCTATTTAAAATCAAACTATGCTTTGGCCCTACGTGACTCCTGGTATTCCCGATGACTTATTTGAACGTTTACCGGGAATTCCCATGAGTAAGCGAGAAGTCCGACTGCTGTTACTCTCCTACCTGCGACTGCAAGCAGATTCAGTAGTGTGGGACATTGGTGCAGGTACTGGTACAATTGCTGTAGAAACAGGTTTGCTTTGTCCCAAAGGTCGGATTATCGCCGTCGAAAGGGACGAAGAAGTAGCCAGCTTAATTCGCAGAAATTGCGATCGATTCGAGCTCGACAACGTAGAAGTCATAGAAGGCAGTGCCCCGGAATGCCTCGAAAATCTGCCCCAACCCCCCCACCGAGTCTGCATCGAAGGAGGTCGCCCGATTAAAATGATTCTCAAGGAAGTCTGGCGGTACTTGCAGCCCCGCGGTCGAGTTGTCGCCACAGCATCGAATTTAGAAAATCTTTACGCCCTTTCCGAAAGCTTCGCCGAGTTGCAAGTCCGCAACATCGAAGTAGTCCAATCCGCCGTCAACCGTTTAGAAACTCGCGGCCTGAGTCAAACCTTTGCCGCCGTCAATCCCATTTTCATTCTCAGTGGCGAAAAGCTGGATTAGAAGTCAGTTGACTGTTGACTGTTGACTGTTAACCTGGTTCCTCGGCAGAGCCTGGAATACATACCCAATGCCCAATGCCCCATTCCCGATGCCCCATTCCCGATGCCCCATTCCCGATGCCCCATTCCCGATGCCCCATTCCCATTCCTAAATGTAATTCTTAACCTTTTTTAAGTTCGCTTAACGTTCATACTAAGAATGAGGGCGAGCATAGTTGGATTGACCGCCTGAGTTGAGATTTTGGAAGATTGATTGGGGATGGGGGTTGCCCGTGCAAGGGAGGAAGCCGTACCTTAACAATTCTTGCATCGCAGCATTTTTGCATTTTTGCATCGAATCACAGCCCAAAGACGGATACCGCGGCACGTACAATCGTCGCTCACCCAAATTTGGACTGAGGTTCAATGTCCCAGATTTATCTGCCCTTGTAAATCTCAAATCTCAAATCTCAAATCCAAAATTGATCGACCGATTTACCATCTGCTATGAGAAATTCATTTTATGCCTTGGTCCCGTATTTTTAGTGGAATAGTTGCGATCGCCCTAGCTTTGGGAATGATTATTATGGGGGGATGGTACTTCACCCTCGGTTTTGGAGTCATCGTCTACCTCGGTCAATTGGAATATTTTCAGTTAGCCCGGGCTAAAGGCATTGCACCTGCAGCCAAAACTACCTTAGCTGTCAGTCAAGGCCTGCTCATTACTGCCGCCCTGGCCCCCCAACTCGTAGACGCGATGTTTCCCCTCGCCGGAACCTTAATCTGTTTTTACCTGTTATTCCAACCTAAATTATCCACGATCGCCGATATTGCTACCTCAATTTTAGGATTGTTCTACGGCGGTTATTTACCTAGCTACTGGGTACGGCTGCGAGTCGGTTTCGACCAGGCAAATATTGCTACAACCCAATTTTCGCAAACAGTAGCCAGCAATGCGCCCGTTAACATTCACCCGTCCCTGTCTTGGACAAGTCACAGCAACCTATCTTTAGGATTGACTTCGCTGATGCTGGCTTTCTTCTGCATCTGGGCCGCTGACATTGGGGCTTATTTTGTCGGCAAATTCTTCGGCCGCACTAGCCTCTCCCACATCAGCCCCAAAAAAACCGTTGAAGGTGCTGTATTTGGCGTTTGCGGCAGCATCGCCGTGGCCGTCGCCGGGTCTTGGTATTTACAATGGCCTGGGTGGCCCTATACTGGGGCTATTTTTGGTTTGTTGATTGGGGTTGCTAGTTTGTTGGGAGATTTAACTGAGTCGATGATGAAGCGAGACGCGGGGGTTAAGGATTCGGGACAATTGATCCCCGGTCACGGCGGCATTCTCGATCGCACTGACAGTTATGTTTTTACCGCACCCTTAGTCTACTATTTTGTGACTTTGCTGTTACCGGCGATCGACTCTTTTTTAATTAATCGGTAATTGGGAATTGGGAATTGGGCATTGGGCATTGGGGATTGGGGATTGGGGATTGGGGATTGGGCATTGGGCATTGGGCATTGGGCATTGGGGTATGTATTCCAGGCTCTGCCGAGGAATCAGGTTAAAGTTAACAGTCAACAGTCAACAGTTAACAGTCAACAGTCAACAGTTAACTAACTAAGGCAAAACTCTAATTCCACCCCGACAAACCATCTCCCCCGGACTCAAAATCAACTCATCAATTGCAACTTCCTGTCCGAAATCAATTTTAAAATCATTGAAATCACTACTCTTTAATTCTCCATCGATTTCTATTTCTGGTGCTTCAAACATCAATTCGCTACCGCTGACAATCCGCAAACCAGTCCGCAATACCAAAGGAATTTTGCTACCGCCAGCGCGCAAAATTGTCGCCGAAAGCGTCAACTTCCCCGCCTCAATTTTTATCTGAGAATCTTGCAATTTCAGAGATTTTTCGCTATCTGTCAGCGGTAACATTGGCAGCAAAAATTCGCTCAAAGCATCAGCCAGCAAAGGTGCTTTCAGCGACGCATTCAAATCCGCTTGAGCGAGCCTCAAAACGCCCGTGACGGGAACGGATTCGAGCAGGCGCAGCGGCTTGCCTTTGAGAGCTTGACCGAGGTTGGTGCGAATGCCACAGCCCTCTATAGCAACTTCTGTTAGATGTAATCCTTTATACACAGCACCGCTGGCGGCCGCCGTTACTTTGGGGATCGCACCGCTGAAGATTTGTCGATCGCTCCCCTCAATTTTCACCTTCAACTCGTCAACCTGCTGAACTTGCGATCGCAGCCACAACTGCACCGCCGGAGACAGCACCGAACTCGCGATCCGGCTGCCTCTACCAGGCGGTGGTGTTCCTTGTCCCTCGGCGAGATTAGCAGTTCCATCAGAGCTAGCAGCGCCAGATTGATTGTCAAATTGAAGTGAGTTGCGATCGACAGTCATAAACCATTAAAAAATATAAGCCTTAATATTCAAGCACAGAACTTTAACTGGGACTCGCATCCAGCCTTACAAACCCAGTTTGTGCGATCCCAAGGCAAATTTGGCGATCGAGCGTATAAATTTAACCGGATGTACGGGATTTATGGTAGTGTTGATTATCGTCTAGTCAGACCCACACCTCTCAAATTAACAGCAAACTAACGGCGGGGCGATAGCTTGCCACGAGTCTTTCCCTCGTAGTTTTTGCCAAAAAAGATTCAGGGTTATCTTATCGGGACAATCTACACCGGGCGCAACGCCCTGTAAGGATTGCCCACCATAAAAATTTATTCCGACTAGGAATTCAACATTGGTAGTAAGGTTAAATCCATTAACCCTATTGTATTTCCTCCCCCAACGCTCCTGTGTTGGCGGTTCCCACACTCCCGTCATGTCTGATGAAAGGCTGCAAAAAATTCTCGCCCAGTGGGGCATTGCCTCTCGCCGTCTGGCAGAACAGATGATTGTCGCTGGACGAGTCCGAGTTAATGGCAATATTGCTCGCTTAGGACAAAAAGCAAATCCCGATCGCGATTTGATTGAAGTCGATGGAGTGCCAGTGAAACCAACGGATCGACCCGCTTGTGTCTATCTGTTGCTCAATAAACCAGCAGGCGTAGTTTCTACTTGCCGCGATCCCAGAGCCCGATCGAAAGTTCTCGACTTATTACCACCAAAATTGCGCTATGGTCAAGGCATTCATCCCGTAGGACGCTTAGATGCAGATTCCACAGGCGCTCTCTTGCTCACCAATAATGGTAAGCTGACATTTTGTTTGACCCATCCGCGTCACTCGATCGCCAAAACTTATCAGGTTTGGGTACGGGGCGATCCCCCGGAAACCATACTGCAAGCGTGGCGTCAGGGCATCATTCTGTCCGGTAGAAAGACTTTGCCCGCAAAAGTGAGAATTCTCGATCGCGCCGGAGACCAAACTCTGTTAGAAATCATTCTATCAGAAGGGAGAAACCGACAGATTCGGCGTATTGCCGAGCAGTTGGGATATCCCGTGGTACGCCTGCACCGCACAGCCATTGGCCCGATTCTATTGCAGCAGCCTGGTTCGCCAATATTGCCACCGGGCTGCTACCGCCCCCTAGAAGATGCAGAAATTATTTTTTTATGGAATCTAGTCAACCTAACATCAATAAGCGTGCCAGCAAATCTCGAGGAGCACAGCATATGACAAAGAATTTATTGTTTTTATTCTTCAAAACAACTAAGCAAAAACTGCACCCCCAAGAACCCGAACCACCTCAAAATAAGCTAGCGGAAATAGGAGCTCAACTCCGGCAGTGCCGCGAACAGCATTCGATTTCTTTGGACAAAGTAGCCGTGGTAACAATGATTCGCCGAAATCTCCTGCAAGCCATCGAGGAGGGTCAACTCGACCAACTCCCCGAACCGGTCTACACTCAAGGTTTGATCAAGCGCTACGCCGAAGCAATGGGTTTGGATGCCAATCAGTTTGCGGACTTTTTCCCGATTGAACCGCCAGCGCGATCGAGCACCAAGCTATCCTGGCAAGATGGGCCTCAATTGCGCCCAATGCACCTCTACATCTTTTACACATTTCTAATTATCTGTTCAGTCAACGGCTTATCTCACTTGATGGGCAATTCTGCGACAGGCAAAAAAGATGCCACAGCCGAAGAACTAGCCCTCGGGAAGCAAGAACAAGCTCGTTTAGCAGCCTCAGCATCGAGCGCCTCAAAAAAACAGAAACCCAATAGTTACGAGGCTGTCGAAGCAGCAAGAACCGGTCAAAATCCCAATAAATCTAGCAACAAACCAGTGATGGTTAGCCTCACTTTTAAGGCAGATTCCTGGATGCAGATTGAAGTCGATGGCAAAACAGAATTTGAGGGAATTTTGCCGACCGGGACTGTACAAACCTGGGAAGCCGATCGCAAATTGGTAATTGTAGCTGGTAACGCCGGCGGGGTAATGATTGCTGTGAATAACGGACAACCAGAACTAATCGGAAACCCCGGAGTCGCCAAACAACTTATTTTTAAAGCAGACGAACTCAAGCCTTCAGCCGATTCCAAAAATCAAGGTTAATCGGAAAAAGGCAATCGGAAATAGTTAATAACTAGCCGTCGATAAGTTTTAGTGACATCTCCTTCTTTATTGACTCCTATCATCCGCGATCGATTAACCGCACTCGCTCTTAATTAGGTTAGTAGTGCGTCCTAGCTTCCGTAACATGAAAGCGGAAGCTAGGACGCACTACTAACCATTTTTGTTACGGGTAATATCGTTTCCGATAGCATCGGAATAGTAAATTAACGATTAACTGTTAACAGTTAACCGTTAACAGTTAATCGTTAACATCATGTATGAGTGCAACCGGAATTGATATAATTGACCGGACACGAGCAGATTACCAATTACCAATTACCCATTTTTGTTCAATTTTTATTAGGAGTGCGCCCGGTGATGTAAGTCATGTTTTTTAGCCGATCGCGCACCTCCCAATTCAAAGCTTCGCGCCGATACCGCCAGCCCCAATTTCCGTCTGCTTTCCCCGGAAAATTCATCCGCGCATCAGTAGCCAAACCCAACAAATCTTGAAACGGCACAACTGCCAAATTAGCAACCGAAGTCCAACCCATGCGAATTAAAGACCAGTGAATTCCTTGGGGATCGATACAGCCCAAATAACGAAAAACCTCATCTCTTTCGTACTGTTGCAGTTGATTGAACCAGCCGACAGTCGTGTCGTTGTCGTGGGTGCCCGTGTACACTACACAGTTGCGATCGTAATTAAAAGGCCAAAAAGGATCTTCCGGGCCCGCGCCGAAAGCAAACTGCAAAATCTTCATACCCGGAAACTCGAACCGATCGCGCAAAGCCTCTACTTCAGGAGTAATTACCCCCAAATCTTCAGCAATAATCGGCAAGTTCCCAAACTTTTCATTAATTACTTCAAACAAAGCCGTTCCCGGCGCCTTAATCCACTTTCCCTCCATCGCAGTATGCTGCCCGCGCTTCACCGCCCAGTAAGCGTCAAATCCTCGGAAGTGGTCGATCCGGCTCACATCTACATAATCGAAAAGCGCTTCAAAACGCTGCACCCACCACTCAAAATTATTTGCTTGCAGCGCCTCCCAATTGTAGACTGGATTGCCCCACAATTGACCTGTGGCACTGAAGTAATCCGGCGGAACACCCGCCATTAAAGCTGGTTCTCCGCTTGCTTCATCCAAACAGAATAAGTGGGGATTTGACCACACATCCGCGCTATCGTGAGCTACATAAATCGGAATGTCGCCAATAATTTTAATTTCGCGCAGGTTCGCATAGCGTTTCAACTCTGTCCACTGGCGGAAAAACTCGAACTGGACGTATTTGTAGTAATAAATCTCAGTATTTAGCTGCTGCCGCCACTTGTCTAGCGCCTCCGGTTTGCGTCGGGCAATTTCTGGTTCCCAAGTGTGCCAGCTAGCTCCGTTGAAGCTATCTTTTAGTGCCATAAATAAGGCATAATCTTCCAGCCAAAACGCTTTGGTTTGGCAAAAACCCGAGAATTCTTTTTGCTGCACCGGCGATGCTTTCGCTTTGAAGTTTTCGCAGGCTTTTTTGAGCAGAGGCATTTTGTGCGCGATCGCCCGATCGAATTCTACAGTATCCAGCGCAAATTCCGGCAAACTATCTAAATCTTCATCGCTGAGCAATTGCTCGTCCCGCATAATTTCCGGGCTCAGCATCATCGGATTTCCTGCCATTGCTGAATAGCACGAATAAGGAGAATTGCCGTAACCAGTAGGGCCCAGCGGCAATATCTGCCAGTATTGCTGGTCGCTTTCCACTAAAAAGTCAATAAACTTATATGCTTCTATGCCCATGTCCCCAATGCCGAATCGGCTGGGAAAAGATGTTGGGTGGAGTAAAATGCCGCTCGATCGGGGAAAAAGCATAATCTATCCTTAGATATAGGAGTTAAACGTTGACAATTTGACAGATATTCCCTATTGGTTAAACTTCGCAGTTTTTAGGGATCTTTTCAGCGCAAATACTTTGGCGATTGTCTCATATTTTTTGCCGGAACGTACTTGCTAAATATTTGTATGGCCATCTCATCACAACTGCTGAGTACAGCCAAAAACATCAAGCTCTTCACTTACGCCCTCGCCCCAATAGATTAATTCCAAACAACCTCTAAAGAGCAGGCTCTATGCGCCCGATCCACAAGAATTATGGGATTCGTCTAATATAGACAATTGGTTTCTCTGACCCGGTAGCGCTTGCTACTAACTATTTGAGCACTTACGCACGGGTGCGTCGAAACAGGGTTTTTTCTATGCGCCTCATTCGCACTCACCCACAGAACGAGTAAAAAAACCCGGCTTCTAGGTGTGTGGGTGCGTCCGGGACTGTATTTTTGTGCGATCGCACCCGGTTTCTGCACAAGTCCTGAATATAACTGTTGTTTGACTTGCACAAACTCTCTCTAGAGTCGTAAATTGCCCTTCAGGTCAAAAATCAAACAAATTCCCAAACATGAAGCAACTGCCGTTAACCCCTGCTCCAAACCACGATCGCAATCCAGTAAGTCATATCATGTCCGGTAGATTACCATCACAAAAACAGTTCGCGCGTGTGTCCCCGAGTCCGCTCTTATGCAGGCTCTGACTGACGCACGCGCGATCCAATCTGAGATATGTCAATCTACCGGACACGATATCATTCGCCAATCGCCCTCCGCCAATCGCATCAGCCATCGCTCTTGTTGAGCCAAGGCACAAAGAGACCGACTGTTTTTGTATCTCAAGAAACAGTCGGCTGCGAAATTACCAGTGAAAATGCTGAGTTTAAGTTTGCTTGTTCAACAATTTCTGCGCTTGTTTGAGAGCTATAGCGCCGACGTTGTAAGCAGCCCAGCCGCCTGCCAACAAGACGGGCATCAATACTATTAGTATGCGCCAATCAAATTCCATGAGTGCTCCTCCTAAAGTTTTTTAACAAATTCTCATAATCTATTTGTATCTCATTTTGTCGCCATTCTCCTTACTCTTCAAGCAAATATTGTCGCGAGTGAAAGTTTCTCCCCGGCACTCGCCGGCGCAATCGGGGACATCGTTTCGCAAGCATGGAGCTCGAAACTATTGCATCCGGGCCGACCACCGACACACCCATTATCCTACAATCTGTTTGGCAATCCCTTCCACCACCTTAGTTAAAGGGTCATTAGGGAATTGGAGTGCAAACACCCCCTTACTCGCTAGCAGCATCATTTTCTCGCTGTGGGGCAGCACCCCGCCAACTGGGATGTTGTAAATACTCTCTACTTGCTGCTTCAAATCCTCAAAATCCAGAGATTCTGGGGCTTTGTTGATCGTCATCAAAATCCTAGGAACTTCTAATTTGCGGGCCACATCTACCGTGACAGCCGTTCCCTGAAAATCTTGCTGATCCGGACGCAGAATTAGCAGCAAAATGTCGGAAATGGTGATGCTGAGCAGGGTTTCTTCGTTGAGCCCAGGGTGCGTGTCGATAAATAGGTAGTCTAAATTCAGAACGTCTATCAGTTCTTGAAAGCCGTCGGTAAGCAGTCCCACGTCGTAGCCTTCGCGCAAAACTCGCGCTATCTCCCCTGCTTTAATGCTCGAAGGAACGAGGAAGAGGTTGCCGTTATTCGCTAATTTTGGTATCAACTCACTCACATTGTAGGCCGTTTCGGCGATCGGACATCGGCCCCACAGGTAATCGTTCAGGGAGCGATCCATGTTGCTCTCGCTGAAACCGAACAGTACGTGAATCCCCGGCGATTGAATGTCTGTGTCTACAATGCCGACCCGATTTCCGTCGCGAGCGATAATAGATGCCAGGTTTGCAGTCGTGTTCGATTTGCCAGTGCCGCCCCGGTAAGAGTGAACAGAGATGATTTTGGACATGATACGCCTATTACAAAGATGGAACAATTATCTATTTAAGTCTAGTCATTTATTGACCTTGAAATTATTTATTATTTTATACTTGTATATAAACAGATTCAGAGCATCTCAGTTTGGCAAAAAGCATTTTTTTTGTGATATTGCGATCGTCCACACTCGCCTATTGTACTCGCGCGCGGGGAAGCTCGCACGCTCAACTGCCAAACTGAGATCCTCCCAACAGATTAATGATTTATATCCTATACAAATCGTGTGAGATCGTGTCCCCTCGACTAACCATAGTAAAATTAGTTCGTATAGTTCGTAGTGCGTCAATCAGCCTCCGCAACTTAAGAGCAGACTGAAGTACCCACTACGAACCGTTTTTGTTATGGTAATCGACCGAATATGATATGAACCGACGTTGCTGCTAAGCAACGAAAATTTAATAACTTAAATATCTGCCACACTCCTCTGTTTCCCAAAGCAGCGATGCAAAGAAAGGCTCTTCTTCGCCCCAGCAGCACGATCGGGATCTTCGACAGTAACAAGTAACGAGCGACAGTTATTTAATTATCATTTCGTTCGTAGTGGTGACTTCAGTCCCCACTACGAACCGTTTTTGTTATGGGAATCCATAGGACATGATATCCTTCGTAAATTTACCATCAATCAGACTCTATAAACTCAGGAATTAATGAGAGGTATAAACGGAAAAAAACAATGATTTGGATGCAACTTCAGATGCCGTCAAATAGTCTGTCAATCTTCCTTTTGGACAAAATCTTCTTTGTCTGTTAAACTCTCAATCTTTTCCTCTTTGATCTTCTTTTCAGCCGCACGGCGTTGCCGCATCTGTTTTGCCTTCGCTTGCAAATCGTTGAACTCTTCATCGGGTTTGGTTTCCCTTGAACTAGCGCCGTTTTCGGTATTGTTCACATCGGTTTTTGAGCCGCTTTCCGATGCAGTCACAGTTTTAGCCACAGTAGCGCGCTGCTTCTGCTGTTTGGCTTTTTTCTGCAACTGAGCTAAATATTCGTCTGGCTCACTTTCGGCCTTGGGAAGCTCTGCAGCACTTGCTGTTATTTCTGGCAGTTGGGAAGGTGCTGGTTGAGGGGTTTCTTTTTTGCTAACTCTCAGTTTCTCTTTCTTTTGCTGCAATTCTTTAAAGAAATCAGATTCTGTGATTTCTGCCACCTGCTGTTCTTTTTGGGCTTGGTCAATTTCGATTTTGAATACTTGTTTTACTCGATCGCTAATTACTTTCCCGTATCCGGCTTTATTAAATCTGTCTGCCGATACAATGCTAGCACCAGTTAGGATTAATCCTAAAACTGGCGCTGCCACCGGCACCCACCCTCCCAACAGAAAAATCCCAAAGCCACAACCGCCACACACCAACAGCAGTGCTCCAAATGTCCCCACCAACTGCGCTGGGTGAGCCATCCGCGATGCTACTGTTGCTCCCACAATTGACCATCCCGAAAGCCACAGAATTTCTGCCCATTCCGGCCAAAACCAAAACATCGGTTTGTTGTTTAAAACAGCACTCAAAATTTGGCTGACTACTTGTGCGTGTGCCACAATACCGGGCATGAATTGCTTGTCTTGCCGCCGCCCGCTGTAAGGAGTATAAAAGAAATCTTTAACGGTTTCTGTGGTGTAGCCGATCAATACTATTTTATCTTTAACTAAATTAGGGTCAACTTTCCCTTCTAAAATATCCGTAATTCTAACTTGGTTGGCGAGATTCTGCCGGGAACGATAGTTAATTAATATTTGATATCCCCTGACATCAGCATTGCTGTATCCTCCATCATTGCTTTCTAGTTTTTTGACTTGAGTTTTTCCTAGCCATAAAGATTGATCGGGTGCCAGTTGAGGATAAATTTTTTGTCTTTGCAAGTAGTTGAGTGCTAGCTGGAGGTTGAAGGAAGCTAAAACTTGAGAATTGTCATTGCAAAGATGTTTTTCTACCGTGGAGTTGCCCTCAATTTTTGGCGGTTTCATAAATAATAAAGCCCTCCGCAGTATGCCACCGGGATCGACTCCAAAATCTGCAAATCCCACCCGGTTTTCTGGTATCCCCGGCGGTGGCGGAGAACCGGGACTGTCTGGATTCCCGTCGGTGACTAAGCATACCCCGATTATTTTGTCGCTCTTTTGTAAAATTTTAGTTAGTTCGTCGCGCCCGTCTCCTAAAGGTACGTCTCGCAGTACATCTAAACCGATGACTGCAGGCTGCATTTTTTCCAGTTTTTGTAAGATTTCAGCTATTTTGCGATCGGATATCGGCCACTGTTTCAGTTTCTGAATGTCTGCTTCGGTAATTCCCACAACTAGCAAGCGCGAGTCCGGCTTTTCGTCGGGACGCCACCTCAGCATTTGGTCGTAAGCGCTTAATTCTAGCGGTTCGAGTATTCCTAGCTGTCTGACACCCATCAAGGATATTGTGACTGCCGCGCTGGCAATTAATACAGATTTAGCAAATGCTAGTGATGGTTTATACAGTTGACTCAATTGAGTTGCTGCCGATCGAATTTTATGAGATATTTTATTCATTTATTTCAGTATCCAAGTTTGAATCGTTTCACCGCACAGCAGTTGTTTCGCTGGCAGCCGCCGGCAGCGCATACTTCCTCCATCTTAGAAAATCCGGAAACTCCGACCGTTTTGTAACAAAAATTTACATTTTGCGGCGACAGAATGTGTATGCAATGATACTCGCGACCTCGACAGCCGGATTTTGGGGACGGACAATCGACTTGCCGATCGAATTAATTAATGTTATGGATGATATGTCAAGGTTAAAATTGTGTATCTGCGCCCTAGATCAACCGCTCAAAAATATTTGTCGCCATCAGCGAAAGCCTGTGTTTGCAATATTATAGTGAAAGGTACAAAAAAATGAAACGTTTTCAACATCTAGCTACACTGGGGATCGGCTTCGCTGCGATCGCACTTACCGTCCCCAGTTCCCTCGCAGGAATGCGGGCACAATCCCGGCCGATAGTGCTGAGTCAGAATGTTAATTTCAAGCCCCCCGATGTCACAGCCCCCGGCAGCCGACAAGGAGGGACGCATCGCGGCAGCAAGCTTTGTCCTGCGGGTTTATCGATTACTCCCTTAGTGCCTCCAACTAATATCGGTTTAACTCTCACAGAGTCTCCCACAATTTTTGTCTACGTTCCTAAAACCTCAGCAAAAATAGAGTTTACTTTGCTGACCGACAACGAAGAGAAAGTAGTCTACGAAAAAACATTTAAAACTGACAAATCCGGGATTGTGGGAGTTAGCGTTCCTGCTAGCAGCGATAACAAGAAATCCCTGGAAGTTGGCAAGCGATACGTATGGTCGTTTTCAATGGTATGCGACCCCGAAGATCGATCGGCAGATTTAATTGTTAAAGGATTCGTACAGCGCATAGAACCCCAGGGAACTCTTAAAAGCGATTTGGCAAATTCCGACCAAATGACTAAGCTCGACGTTTACGCTAAAAATGGGATTTGGTACGAAACTCTCGATACTTTAGCCCAAATGCGCCGTCAGACACCAGGGGATGCGAAGCTGACAGCCAAGTGGACGCAATTGTTGCAGTCCCAAGGACTTGAATCAGTGGCAACTCAACCGCTAGTTGGGCCTCTTTAAAACTCGCCATTTCTTAAATTTTTGTCCGTCTGCTGGTGGCGACGTGAAAAATGACTTTCTTTACCCGATCGCGCCCCAAGTCAAAAATACCGGGCGCGAGGGGGAGATGGAGAGATGGGGAGAGGGGGAGATTGGGAGAGGGGGAGATTGGGAGAGGATTTTTGATCGATCGTCGAAATCTACAATTTAAATGCACAACAGCTTACCAAACCTCTAGCACTCACCCACAAATTATGTAGAAATACATCTGCGTAAATCTCCGTTAATCTGTCTTAAATCTGCGGTTGACAGACTCCATCAAAAGCTTGTGCTACGCAACTTTTTCACAAGCCAAATTTGAGCAACTAATGACTGCCAAATGATTGCACCATCACCCAATCTAAAATCTAAAATCTAAAATCTAAAATCGACAGACTGATGACTAATAAATTTCCTACAATTCTAGCTCTTGATTTTGACGGTGTGATTTGTGACGGACTAATCGAATATTTCCAAACAGCTTGGCGTAGCTACTGTCAAATTTGGAAACCAGCCGAAACAGTCCCCGATCCAGATTTAGCTTTGAGTTTTTACCGAGTGCGACCCGCCATCGAAACCGGTTGGGAAATGCCCCTGCTGATCCGCGCGCTGCTGAGAGGAATCACCCCAGAGCAAATCTTGCTGGACTGGCCCAATATTGTCCCGCATTTATTGACCGAAAATAATTTAAAAGCCCAGTCTGTCAGTGCTATGTTAGATGGACTGCGCGATCGTTGGATTGCTGAGGATTTAGCTGGGTGGCTGTCTTTGCACCGCTTTTATCCAGGAGTAGCCGATCGCCTGCACTCGTTGCAAGAGAGTGCGGTCAAAGTGGCGATCGTCACTACCAAGGAAGGCCGTTTTGTGCGGGAACTTTTGCAGCTAGCGGGCGTACAAATGCCGTCAGAGTTGATTTTTGGCAAAGAATATAACAAGCCGAAACACCAAATTTTGCGGGAATTTTTGGCAGCTTCAGGCAAAGATGCGACTATTTGGTTTGTGGAAGACCGGTTAAAAACTTTGCTATCGGTGAAGCAGCAGCCGGATTTATCTCAGGTGAGGTTATTTTTGGCTGATTGGGGTTACAATACTTCGGCCGAACGGGAATCGGTGGCTCAAAATCCACCAGTTCAATTGCTTTCTCTGTCTCAGTTTGCCGGAGATTTTGCCGATTGGCTCCCCGACGAATATTGATGTTAGACTTGTTGGCAATTAGGTTTTTTTGTGTGAGCAGAGTCAAAAAAAAATTTGAAATTTTACACTTTTTTGGTTGACTTTTGCGGCGCTGGTATGGTATTTTTATATAATGGGATGGTTGCGTAAAAAATATTTTTGCATATATTTCCATTATAATATAAACATAACATAAACTTCCCAAAAAATCAAGGATACCGAAAAAAAAATCGATTTTTTTTTCTGACGAGCGTAATAAAATAGGTTCGATCGTTCGGAATACCAGTCCTTCTTTTCCAAGTTCTCCGCATCGGAATGCCAGTCCATCTTTTCCCAAGGACTTACATTCCGATGCGGAAAAGCAATCTGAGGCTTAAAACCAATGCTCGATTTAACTAAAGCGGCTAAGGCAATGCACGGAATGAGCCAACATTTGAATGTGGAAGCGGCTGCGGCTCGCCAACGCTTGGAAGTGGCTCAGAATTTACTAGCAAAGGCCGCAACTGGACAGGACAATTTGGTGGAATTGCAAGAAAGTTGGCGCGATCGCACTTTATTCAATGCTGCAACTCCGATCGAGCCTTTGGGCGATCGCACCTACATCACCGCACCCCCCGCCGCCCACACAGTATTTGCCACAGACGGCTCGCAAATATCGCCCAACCATCACGAAATCGCCTACTGCTACCTGCTAAACATCGGCACAGTCATGCTGCACTACGGCCAAAGCCGCCACCCAGTTTTAGATAGCGTGCCCGAGGTTTTCTACAAACCCGAAGACTTGTATGCTTCGCGACAGTGGGGAATTAGAACCGAAGAATGGATGGGATACCGGCGCGCAGTTTCCGAAGCAATTGCTTTGGCAGAAATGGGCTGCGATTGGGCAAAAGTTAACGACGATAAATTGCCCGCGCCAGCTTTAGCAATGGTAGACGGTTCCCTGATTTATTGGTTTTTGGAACAGTTACCCAGCGAAGCCCGCGATCTAATTTTGCAGCCAATTTTAGAAGCTTGGGACAAATTGCGCTTAGCAAAAATTCCCCTATTAGGATACTTAAGCGCTTCTCGCAGTAGCGAAACCTTATCTTTTTTGCGCTTTCAAGCTTGCACCCACGAAGTACCAGACTGCATGACAAACTGCCCGAACGTCGGATTTGCCGCCACAATTTCTTTCGCCGAAAAAGCACCTTGTCAAGTATTTGAACCCTTGCGCGATGCCATTTTGTGGGCAACAGTCCTCTCGCCCGGACAAAGAAGCCCCTTGTGGAAATCCCAAGCTCGAATTTTAGATTTATACGGCCTGAATACCGTCTATTTTTGTTACGTTCACGTCGGCACAGAAATTGCTAGAATAGAAGTACCGGAATGGGTAGCAGAAGATGCAGCACAGCTAGATTTAACCCTAGGAATGATGCTGGCTCAAGTACACAAAGGCGGTGGCTATCCCGTGACGCTGGCAGAAGCTCACAACCAAGCAGTTGTCACTGGGGGCGATCGAACTCGCTTTTTCGCTTTGTTAGAGCAGCAAATGATTAAAGCAGGCTTAAAAAATGTCGGAATTTCTTACAAGGAAACCCGGAAACGTGGCAGTATTGCTTAAATTTAAAATTAGAGTTAAAAATGTTATATGCCCCTAGAATTAATCATTTTAATTGCTTCCTTGCTTGTATCTTGGCTAGTATTTAATTGGGCTTTTAAAGTATTGAAAGCTAGCATCGGCACAGCGATTGCTTTAGCCGCAATTGTGCTGGTGATGCAGTTATTGTTTGGCATCGGGCCAAATCAACTTTTCCAACATATAACTCACTTGCCGGAAACCCTTGGGAAAATAATTTTTGGCAAGTGATTCGATTTGAGACTTGAAATTTTTGATTTGTTCTATAAGAAACTAAAATTTAATATAGCCTTTCTGTGTTCTCATATGAGGTACTATCCGGGATAGGGCATAGGCCAAACCGGGCATACCTCACTTGTTTGAGAACCCCTATAAATTAAATCTGCCACACTCCTCTCTCCAGAAGCTGAGGGATAAAGAGAGGCAGAGCCTCCGCACCTGCATTACCAGGCAGAGCCTGGTAACGAGCCAAATCTTCCCTCTTCCTTCTTCCCTCTTCCTTCTTCCCTCTTCCTTCTTCCTTCTTCCGACGGACTTACATCCGTTACATCCGTTACATCCGTTACATCCCGTACATTGCTCGTTGCCGAACTTCCTTCTTCCTTCAGATATTAACTTCCCAGCATTTGCAACTTGTACAAACTGGCATATAACCCTTCTTGCTGCAACAATTCTTCGTGGGTTCCAGACTCTACTAACTGTCCGCGTTTGAGCACCAAAATACGATCGACATTTCGGATAGTCGAGAGCCTGTGGGCAATGATTATAGCCGTTCTGTCCTCCATCAAACGCTCCAAAGCCTCTTGAATTAAAGCTTCTGTCCCCACATCCAAACTAGCAGTAGCCTCGTCTAGAACTAAAATATTGGGATTGCGAATCGCCGCGCGAGCAAACGCTAATAATTGCTTTTGTCCCCCCGAAAGATTCGTTCCCCGTTCCCGCAATTGCGTGTCATAACCTTGAGGTAACTGTTCGATTAAACGAGCAACATTAGTCTTTTCTGCTGCTGCTTCAATTTCCTCAATAGAGTAATTTTCTCCCAGGCTAATATTGCTCTTCACATCCCCAGCAAATAGAAAGCCATCTTGAATAATCACGCCTACGTGTCGGCGCAATTCTGCTTGAGGCAAATCGCGAATATCCACACCATCGATGAGAATGCGTCCTTGCGTCGGCTCGTAAAGGCGGCACAGGAGACGGATAATCGAACTTTTGCCCGCACCGGTGGGGCCCACCAATGCTACTTTTTCGCCGGATGCGATCGTAAAATTGAGGTTTTGCAGGACGTGTTCGTTATCTTTGTAGGCAAACCACACATTGTCAAATTGGATTTCTCCTGATGCGAATTCATTCGATTGTCGATGGTCGATTGTCGATGGTCGATTGTTGATTGATAGACGATATTCTGAAGTTTTGGGACTTGGATTAGTCTCTACCAATTCTGGCTCAGTTGAAGATAAGTTATAGGAAATTGTCTCAGGATGACCGGTAATTAACAGCGGCGAATAATATTCCCTTCTTCCCTTTTTCCTCTTTCCTCTTCCCTCTTCCCTCTTTCCTCTTCCTTCTTCCTTCTGCCCTCTTCCTTCTTCTGTCTGTACGATAGTTCGATCTTGAATTTCGATCGGTTCGTTAAGAATATCGCTAATCCTTTCGACAGCGGTAAATCCTGCTTGAATCGCGGTAAATTTCTCGGCAAATTGCCGCAACGGATCGAAGAGACGCTGAGCAAATAAAATAAATGCCGAGAGAGTACCAAAGTTAAGACTACCTTGCAGAACTTTTTCACCGCCCAGCCACAAAACGGCTCCAATTGCCACTAAAGCAATCCATTCCAATGTCGCAGATACCGCAGAGTCATAAAAGATTGTGGTGTCAACTGCTTTGATGTAGCGTTTGTTAGTGACTCTAAACAATTCTGAGTTGAATCTTTCGCGGCGGAATAGCTGCACTACGCCAATACCAGTCAGGTTTTCTTGCAGTTGGGCGTTAAGATCGGAAAGTTCTTCTCTGGTAGTGTAATTTGCTCGGCGATATTGGTTTTGAAAATAAACGATTAGTGCAGTAATTGGTATCATGATTGTCACCAACATTAAAGCTAGTTGCCACTGCATGGTAAACATGAAAATGGCAATTACTAAAATTGAAAATAAATCGCTGACAATCCCGATCGCCCCGCTCGAAAATACTTCTCCCAAAGCTTCGACATCGCTGGTAAGGCGCGTCATCAATTTACCGACAGGAGTGCGATCGAAAAATCTCACTGCTAGCGATGTGACGTGGGCGAACAAATCATTTCTAATATCAGTTGTAATTATTTGCCCTACTTTCGTGACTAAATAGCCTTGAACTGATTGCAGTCCCAATCTAAATGTTATAGTTAGCATCAGCAAAACTGCTAACACGTTTAATGCAGTAGATAAAGGCAATCCCCGCAAAAACTCATAGGTAGGTTCCGCTCGAATTACCGAAATTGCCTGTCCGATCAGAATCGGTTGAATTGCTCCTGAGACTGCTAGCGGTACTAATAGTGCGATCGAAATAATCAGCAAGCGTTTGCTGCGGGTTGCGTAAGATGCCAACCTCATGAATAACCGCCAGTCTGTTTCCTGGCCGGATTTGTTTTTGGTATCTGCTACTGGTGAGGAAATGGTCATTGATGGCAAAGACTGTAAAATAGATCTAACTAATAATTCTAACAAATAGAATCAATATCTTGCACAAATATCAGCAAACAGCAGTAAACAGTAGGTTGGGCCCTAGGAACGAATCCCAACCAAAATGTGGTGTTCTGGCGTTGCTGATTCACGGTATGAATCAAATTTTTGCGATATCACAAAGCTCACCATACTTAGCTTATAGCAATTGGGAAATCTTGAATTCATATTTGTATTCAGCAACGGCACATTACTAACCTTGCAATTTGTCATTGTTACCTGCTAACAACTACGAATTTCTTTGCAATTGCTTGTTGACCTTGAGAATCTTCTTAGCAAAATACTCTTTTCGGTGCCCCAATCTTTTCGCTACTTCCAACCCTTTTTGATAGGATTCCAAAGCTTTATCGTAAGCCTTCATTTCCTGATAAACTTGACCGATATTGTCGTAAGCATTCATCAATCCGTACCAATTGTAAGCCCGCTCTTCCAACAGCAACTGCATTTGATAAATCCGCAAAGTCGGCTCCCACTGCTTTTGCGCTCGGTAAAGCAATGCTAATTTGTCTAAAGCTTCGCTAGCCTGAGCGTACTGTTGAATGGGAACAGCTAAATTATAAGCTTCCTGATAGTATTGAGCTGCTAAGTTGATTTGACCTATACTTTGGTAATCGGTGGCGATCGCCATTTTTAGCGGCGGTATAGCGCTGGGGTTTTGCAGGTTAAGATACACGGATGCTAATTTTTCCCTGGCTGCGATCGCCTTTAGGGGCTGTTTCGACTGCTGGTAAACATAGGCCAACTGTCTCAAAGCATCCACCTCAGTTGGAGCAGTTACAGGCTGCGGCGGCGCGCCGTTTCCCGCCGATAAAACAGAATTTTGTACCCCAGCATTAGCCGCAAATAAAGCGCGGTTTTCCTGAATTAAACTTGCCAATTCCTCATACACGGGAGCAGCTTTTTCGTAACTGAGCCAATTAATGTGAATTAGCCCGATCGCCTTTAAAATCCGACCCTCAGCCAATATATCTTGGTTTTGGCGCGCATTTTCGAGAATTTGTCGGTAAACTTCTACAGTCGGGCCCTTAGCCCGCACCTGGCTAAAAGCCGCAGCCAAAGCCTGGAGCAAATCAAGATCGATCGGTACTTGCGATTTCAGTTGTTTGTAAATTGCTTCCAGCCGTTTAGTAATAAGCTGTAGTTCGATGTTTTTACTGCTACTCCAAGCAACACTTCCTACCCGACTCAAAGCAGCAATTTCCGCCGCCGCGCCCAGATACCTACGCAGCCGCAATTCTCGGAACCAAATATCAAAAGCACCAGCCCCATCTCCAGCTTGTAGTTTAGCCGCTGCTTCTAAGTTTAACTGTTCCAAAGCCGCTGTCAGTTCGTCCCGCTGACTGCTGCTCAAAGGCTCACTGGCGGGAGCTAGCGGATCGGGGGTGGTAATTTCTAGAGGATTAGGAGAAAATTGATCGAGGCCCGGTGGATTAGTTTGGGCGCTAGCAATAGAACCAGCACACAACCACAAAAAAAGCAAGCACCCAATTGGTACAGAATTTCTCATAAAAGAAATATGACTACCGCGATTCGGCATCTGGGCTCGAAACATCAAATTTTGCATATCTACAAAATGGTATAAATTATGTCACAAAGATGGCACAAAAGCAAACTGTTCAACAAGAGCAAGAAAATAAAATTTAGCATACTGAGCAATTATTGGGATTTTAAGGCGCTGGGCGATCGGCTTTTGCGCTTATTCAGTTTAACCCTAATTCTGTTAACCATATGCACCGCTTGCGCGCCTCCTGCAGTTGCTAAAGACCGCTCTTTTCCTGAAATGTCCCTGGAATTTTTGGGAGAGTATCAATTGCCAAAAATGAATTTTGAAGGAACACCAGTCGGCGGCTTGTCAGGAATTACCTACGATCCAAAAGGTATTAGTGGCGTGACTTCCAAAGCTTATCGATTTTACGCTCTTTCCGACGACAAGAGCGAAAACGGAGAAGCCAGATTTTACAGTCTCCGACTCGATCTCGCCTCCAGCGATCCAGCAAGTATTCGCCTGAAAAAAGTTGCCGTTGAAAGCGTTACCTCCCTCAAAAAAACAGACGGTGAAACCTTTGCTTGGGGTTCCATAAATCCCGAAGGCATCGCCCTTTCTCCCCGCAATTCAGTATTTGTCGCTAGCGGAGGCTTTACCCATGCTAACATCCCTCCTTTTGTCGGCGAATTTGACCTCACAACCGGGAAATTGCGGGGTAATTTACCTATTCCCAACCGCTACATTCCCGATGCCAGCGACGAACAACAGCAGCAAGGAGTGCTGGACAATTCAGGTTTTGAATCTTTAAGCATCGACCCAGAAACCTTTAGTCCGGGCGGTCTAGATCCGTTTCGCTTGTTCGCAGCGACGGCAGCACCATTAATGCAAGATGCAGACCCGGAACAAGCAAGCAAAATACGCATTTTACATTATATCATCGTCGATAAAACGCCGCAATTAGTCTCAGAAAATCTTTACCAGCTAGACCAAGTTCCCATGAGTTTGTTGAACAATTTAACAGAATTAGTAACTGTTGGCGGCGGTCAATTTCTGAGTTTAGAGCGTTCTTTTGGGCTGTCGGGATACAGCGCTAGAATTTATCAAGTAGCGGCTGGAGCGGCGACAGATACTTCGAGAATCAAGAGTTTTAAAGGAACAATGGCAATGGTCGAGCCTGTGAGGAAAAAGTTGCTGCTCGACTTGAGCGAACTGGGAATTCCGCTGTACAATTTAGAGGGAATGACTCTCGGGCCGCAGTTGCCAGACGGCAGCCAAAGTGTTGTTTTAGTCAGCGATGACAATTTTCATGAAGCAGAGAGAACTCAATTTATTTTGTTGAGTTTAAAAAAGAAAAATTAGATTGTAAATACTCTACTGAACTGTCAAGCGTCTCGTCATTGGAAGTGAAGCGCTCGGAAGCAAAGCAATCATAGGTGTAACAAGTGTTACGCCAAAAAAAAGATTTTTTTCAGAATTCATCAACAATCTGGAAATTATCTGCGTACAAGCTGCCGCGCATTTAAATTATAACTCTGGATGAAAAGGACTTTTGTAATAGTTCTATAGCGGTTCTAAAGCTTTGTGAGGTATGCCCTATGCCCTATGCCCTATGCCCTATACCCTATGCCCTATGCCCACTCCTAGCACCTAATATTACTGAGAAAGGCTATATTGTATATCCAGGGCGGGCTTTGGGGCTTAACTCACACAAGTTGGATTGTTTTTTAACAGACAATTTAACTGCTAACAAGCCGATCTGTCTCGCTCTTCCAGGAGCGAATATTTATACAATAAATCTCTTGTATAACGGCAGTCTTGGCTGTTCGCAAAAGTTAAATTTACAATAGCTTGTTACTTGTTTCCCAAATATCCTGCCATTCCTCCTCCGAAAGTGGCTGCACTTCCAAATCAATCTCAAAACAGCGACAAGCCGCCGCACTCAAAACATCAATTACAGTTGCAATCAAATCATCTCCCCCTTCAGATAGAGGTAATTTGACAGGAATTGATTTTTCGTCAAAAACTCGATCGAACAAACTAACATCCGGTTGCAAGCGCATCGAACCGTGCTGCAGAATAGCATCGCCCCGGCGCAATTGCGCGCTACCAATTAACTTGCAGCCATCGGGCGTAACTAAATCAGCACCCGTCGCAGTACCAAAACAATTCGGATTGTGAATGTAACCCCGTTTAGCTTCCCCGTAGTGCAAGTCTAAACCCATCGCCCTCCAACCCTCAATCAAAAACTCGCAAATAGTCTGATAAGCTTTCAGGCGACTGCTGCCAAATCCTGACCCTACCACTGCATAAGTTAAATCTCCTTGGTGGAGCACGGCGCGCCCGCCGCTAGGCCTCCTCACCAATTCTACAGGCATTCCCTGCCAAGATAGCTGCTCCCAAAACTCCGGCCAGCGCTGCTGGTGGTAGCCCAAGGAAATCGCCGTTGGTTGCCAGGTGTAAAATCGCAGAGTTGGCGGATGTTTTTGGGCTAGATGCTGTTGCAGCAGCCATTTGTCGATCGCCATCTGCAACCTCCCAGACGCTGACAGCAGCGGAATTAAACGCCAAACAGAATTAGCCATCAGTCCCCAGTCCTCAGTTTACAGTCAATAATTCGCAGAATGTTTTAAAATTAGTAACAGTTTTTTGGAGCTGTCTTCAAAGTTGGTGCAAGTTTCAAGCCCGTAGGTGCTTGAGAAATAAATAGCAAAATTAATCGCAGAACCATGAGCAACAGTGTAATTGTCATTAACGACGAAAAATTTGAAACAGAAGTCCTGAAAGCTGAGCAACCAGTGCTTGCCTATTTTTGGGCGAGTTGGTGCGGGCCTTGCAAACTGATCGCGCCTTCGATAGACTGGGTGGCGACCAACTACAGCGAGCTGAAAGTGGTCAAGATGGAAATTGACCCCAATCCTAATACTGTCAAGCAGTATAAAGTTGAAGGAGTCCCAGCACTCAGACTGTTTAAAAATGGCGAAGTAGTGCTTTCCCACGAGGGAGCTATTACCAAACAAACTTTGCTCGGTTTGCTCGAAGGTCACTTATAAAGTTGGGAAACGATGCGGGAGTTGCCAACTCCCAACTCACAACTATAGCAAGCACAAATATTTTTGAACATCTCTATTTTCTCCTCAATACTCCTCTCAAACTCAGCGCCCTCTGCGCTCTCTGCGGTAAGTCAAAAAAAATCTTGTTCGCAAGCAAATTAAAAGGCAATTTCAAAAAATAGAATAGTTCAAAAATTATAAAAACATTCAATAATATCCTCAACCATACACAAAAAATATGCAATTTGCCAAACGTTTAGAATCCCTGCAATTTAATGTATTTGCCGATATGGATCGGGCAAAGTCTCTCGCTAAAGCAGCGGGAAAAAAGGTGATAGATTTGTCTCTGGGTTCTTCCGATTTGCCTGCGGCGGCTCATATTACAGATGCGATCGCCCATTCATTGTCAGACTCTAGCACCCACGGCTATTTACTGTTTAACGGGACACGAACTTTCCGGGAAGCAGCAGCTTGCTGGTACGAACAAAAATTTGGGATTTCAGTTAATGCAGAAACAGAAGTGCTGCCGTTAATTGGCTCCCAAGAAGGCACGGCGCATATGCCTTTAGCTGTAATGAACCCCGGAGATTTTGCTTTGTTGCTCGATCCGGGTTATCCTTCCCACGCAGGCGGCGTGTATTTGGCCGGCGGTCAAATTTATCCGATGCCAATATTAGCAGAAAATCAGTTTTTACCAGTTTTTGAAGATATTCCGATGCCCGTGCTGGCTCAGTCGAAGATGATGGTTTTGAGCTATCCTCACAATCCTACAACTGCGATCGCCCCGCTGGCTTTTTTTGAGAAAGCCGTGGCTTTTTGTCGCCAACACGATCTGGTTTTAGTACACGATTTCCCCTATGTGGATTTGGTGTTTGACGATGCCGCAGGGGCGGTGGATGGTGCGCGCGCGGCCTCGGAGGATATCGAGAAAAACCGTAAATTGATGGCACCGTCAATTTTTCAAGCCGATCGAGATAAGAGTGTGGCGATCGAGTTTTTTACACTATCTAAATCCTACAGCATGGGAGGTTTTCGAGTCGGATACGCGATCGGCAACTCCGAGCTAATTGCAGCCCTGCGACAGATCAAAGCCGCAGTAGACTTCAACCAATATTTAGGAATTTTGAACGGAGCGGTCTCCGCATTAACAGGCCCTCAAGATACCGTCAGAAGCAGTGTAGAAACCTTCAAAAAACGGCGGGATAGCTTTGTAAGCGCCCTACAAAACATCGGCTGGGAAGTACCCGTACCCCCCGCTACCATGTACGTCTGGGCGAAACTGCCCCAACCTTGGACATCTGATTCCATCAAATTTTGCACTCAGCTAGTAGAGAGTACAGGAGTCGCAGCTTCCCCCGGTGCCGGTTTCGGGAAATCAGGAGAAGGCTACGTGCGATTTGCCTTAGTCGAGCCACCAGAAATTTTAACAGTTGCAGCGAGCAAAATTGCGGAATTTCTCAATTAGAGTTGCACTGCATTCAATCGCTCTGTTTTGGGCAAATAATCTGCGTTTATCGGCATTGCATCTGCCTTGCATCTGCGGTTTTGCGATCGGCTTTTTTGGATTTAATACCAATTCTTAAAAGTATGGCTACTTTTGAAAATTGGTATAATTTCCCACTACTAGCACTTACGCAAGGGCGATCGTAAACCGGGTTTTTTACAAAATACACAGGTTATAGCCCGCCACAACCATCAAAAATCCGGTTGCAACTCGAAATCCGCAAGTCTTCTGTCGTTATTTATACCTAAAGGAATAGATATTTTCATACAAGATATGTGAAAATCTATTTTTAGAAATGTTAACGCGAGACATCTTGGGAATTGTCAGTTCCGCTTACCCACTCTAAAAATCCTTGAAATGAATTTTGTCTGGGCAGCGATTGTTCCGTAGCTGCGATCGCGCATCCCAAAAATACCACGCTTCCCAAAATTGCCAGCAGCGGAAAATGCTTGCCGAACCCAAAGTCTCGCTGGAGGCGAGCTAGGGGCCGGCTCTGACGCCTGAGCATTTTTCCTACCGTCATTTGTTTGAGACTAAAAGGATCGCGCACAAAATGACCGCTCCAGCTAATTACCATGTGGGAATGGCAGTGGGGACAAGTGAACAGTCCGCTGACCATTCCAACGGGGCCGAGGACGCTGGAACGGTTGCAAATCGGGCAAGTGACAGAATGGGTGTTATAGGTGGGAGCGTTCATAACTGTTTTTCTGGAGTAAAAAAACTAACAACCAATTGAGAGCTTGTGTAACGCCAAAGGCATAAACCTTTACAGGCACTTTATCCTTAATTCCTAGTTTACAGCCGCGATCTGGTCGATCTGAGCTCACTGCTCGAAAAAACCTTCAAATTGCCAATCGCGCAACGAGTGCAAGTCGGGATGGCAGGTGAGATTGTATTGCAGCGGAGTCACGGTTATTCTATTGTTGCGGATAGCTTGTACGTCTGTAGGAATAGCATGAGCCACCGACGGATCGGCGGTTTCTTCTACATCTTCTAACAATTCCCCAGCCAGCCAATAATAAGTTTTGCCGCGCGGATCTGTGCGCTTTTGAAATATGTCGAAATAGCGCCGAATGCCTTGACGGGCGATCGCCACTCCGGTAATTTCTGCTTGTGTCACCGCTGGTATGTTGACATTCAACAGCGTCGGTTTAGCCATTGGCTGTTTTTCCAACTGTCCCAGCAAGGTGACAGCAAAATCCACCGCCGGCCCAAATTCCTGCGAAGTATAGCTAGCGAGGCTGAAAGCAATGCTGGGAATGCCTTCCATGATTCCTTCCATTGCTGCCGAAACCGTGCCAGAACAGATGATGTCCGTACCTAAATTCGGCCCGTGGTTGATCCCGGAAAGCACAAAATCCGGCGGTTTGTCAAGTAAAGCCCACAAACCTAATTTCACGCAGTCGGCGGGAGTGCCCGAACAAGCCCAAGCTTTGATGGCGGGGTCAAAAACAGATTCGATAATTTCGGCGCGGATGGGTTGGTGCATGGTTAGGCCGTGCCCTGTAGCGGAGCGCTCTCTGTCGGGACAAACTACGCTCACGTCGTGGCCTGCGGTGGCGAGAGCGTTGGCGAGGCTGCGGATGCCTAGGGCAAAGATGCCGTCGTCGTTGCTAATTAAAAGTTTCATTGAAATTTTTTGACAGGCCTGAGAATAATCTTAAACTAGATTCAACTAGGGCGATCGCTCGACTTTGAAACCTCAATTCTGCCGACAATGGTTTAACCGGACTCAAACAAAAACAGAGACGAAAAAGTATTCAAATCCTTCTGATTCACCTGGAAGCAACCACCAGCGCTGGCGAGCTCGCCAGCGCTGGTGGTTGCAGGTAAACAGTCCGGTTTTTGCCGCCCTTGCCAAACGGATACCGAGGGTGTAAGGAGATATAGCTGGTCTCACTCTCGATGAGGTATCGATCGATCGCTCAATTCCTCAATTCCTCAATCCCCGAATCCCTCAATCTAAAATCTAAAATCGACTGACTTCTCACCTTTTTGATAAAGGCTATAGCCTTTCGAGATCTCCTATGAGATACTATCCGGGATAGGGCATAGGCCATGGGGCATAGGGCATGGGGCATAGGGCATAGGGCATAGGGCTATCCTCACCACGCTTGAGAAAGGCTATATGCAAGACTACCCGCTGACCTACAAAATCTGCTTAAATTCCCAGAATGTACTGGCTGTATTTTTTGGGTAAAACTTTCTGCAAGATGTAAATAATCGCCAAACAAGCCAACAACGTCCCGGTAACTAAAAAGCCGAGCTTCAGCAGCGGAGGTACGGGTTCAATAAATTTATAAAACACTAACAACACATATTGCACGACTGTCGAATCTAGCAGATATATAAGGAATGAATAAGCAGCCAATATTTTGACTAACCCAGATACTTTCTCGGGAAGTGCGATTTTTTTAGAAAATGCCAGGACTGACAAGACGAATAAAATTGCGTATGCTTGAGCAGATATTTTAAAAAACGATCGCAGAAACCATTCCTCCGCATTAACTTCGCCGAGCAGGTAATATTCCCAAATGCTTGCTAGATAAAATAGGATAGTTGCTCCTAAAAGTTGCATTTTTCTGCGTTCTAGAACGGGTTTGATTTTGTCATAGGTTGCGCCCAAAAATAGACCTGCAGAAAATGGCAAAATCCAACTAAAAATCCAGCGCTCCATCAAAGGTAGAGGTATTGATATGTATTTGAAAACTGCCAGGTAAAAAAACATGGTAAAAATTGTTTGAATTGTTAAACCCAAGATTAAAACTTTTCGGGGTTCTAAAACTCTTAATTTCACTCGCAGCCACCACCAACCGTAGCATTGAAAATTACAACGATGAAATAATAGGGAGGCATTACTGAACCTGTCAAGATATCTCTGAACAATCACAGTAAATCAATTTTTGGGAGCGATCCCCAACTATTTAGGGCTTGCTGGATAAGTGCAGAAAGGTTACACGGCGCGGTTATACGATCGCGCGATCGAGAGTTTAGTGCAAGAT
>NZ_JAUBPN010000014.1:0-958 GCF_036700745.1 Microcoleus sp. S36a_B3
GATCGCGGGTAAGGCAGAACCGAACAGTACCGTGAACATCTTACAAGGCACAACGCCTTTGGGTACTGCCACAGCGGATGCTTCGGGTAACTGGACATTTACCCCCACAACAGCTTTAGCCGATGGCACTTATGCCTTCACTGCTACAGCTAAGGATGCTGCGGGTAATATTTCTGGGGCTTCAACTCCAGTTAATTTGACAATCGATGCCACAGCATCCAGCGTACCCACGATCACAACTTCTGGGAGTACCAAAGGCGAGATCGCGGGTAAGGCAGAACCGAACAGTACCGTGAACATCTTACAAGGCACAACGCCTTTGGGTACTGCCACAGCGGATGCTTCGGGTAACTGGACATTTACCCCCACAACAGCTTTAGCCGATGGCACTTATGCCTTCACTGCTACAGCTAAGGATGCTGCGGGTAATATTTCTGGGGCTTCTACTCCAGTTAATCTGACAATCGATGGGACAGCATCCACAGCCCCCACGATCACAACTTCTGGGAGTACCAAAGGCGCGATCGCGGGTAAGGCAGAACCGAACAGTACCGTGAACATCTTACAAGGCACAACGCCTTTGGGTACTGCCACAGCGGATGCTTCGGGTAACTGGACATTTACCCCCACAACAGCTTTAGCCGATGGCACTTATGCCTTCACTGCTACAGCTAAGGATGCTGCGGGTAATATTTCTGGGGCTTCAACTCCAGTTAATCTGACTGTAAATACTGCACCAATTCCGCCGGTAACACCGCAACCGACACCAACACCATCGGGAACACCGACGCCATCGGGAACACCAACGGGAACACCGACGCCATCGGGAACACCATCGGTAACACCGACGCCATTGGGAACACCGACTCCATCGGGAACACCGACGCCATCGGTAACACCAACGGGAACACCGACGCCATCGGTAACACCGACGCCATTGGGAACACCGACTCCATCG